>JAFTOK010000252.1 GCA_017463815.1 Clostridia bacterium
CACATCGATGAAGCTTCTTGTGGTTGCTTCTTACGCCCAGTTTGGGGTGGCTGCTGGAAGAGTGGTTTGAGGGCGAACCGCAATGGCATGCGGACCTCGTTCCTCTCACCTTTGAGGCTTCCTTTTGTGGTACGCCATAACCTTATGGCGGCTACGGCTGGAAGATTAAACCTATTATGCGGTACAATTGAGTTTCTGCGAATAGCGTAGCCTGCTTTGAGTGGTTGCGGCGAATATCGGATTTTAAACTTTGCTTTTCCTTGGCCGGGTCGCAGAGCCTATTGCCGATTGAAACCGCCGCTGCAAAAAAAGCTAGGTAGGGTCGTGTGTTTATTGAGGAAATCTCCTAGACTGTTCATTTTTTGAGATGCAAAAGGGATTGCAGTGCGAACTCATCGGCAATCAAGTAGCGGATACGGCAACGCTCCGCCGTTTTCTTTAAAGGGAAACTGCCTGCTGGTAACAAATATGGTAGAAAACGGGGAAAACCAACTTGACCTTATGTCGCAAAGTTTACTTTTTGCATTACCGTCACTTTTTTCTTATATAAAATTATTTTTAATCAAATACATAACGGAGGTTTTTCTGTGGAAGACATTCACCGAAAAGAGCAAAACGAAACAAGCGCCGAAAACACGGCAAAAAACGAGAAAAAGCAAAACGCAGGCAAAAAACAGCCCCCCGCAAAGCAAGTTCAAAAAGGGGCAAAACCGCCGAAGAAAAAATCTTTTCTTTCTTTGGTAAATTGGAAATGGGTGGTAACGGCTTTCCTTTCTTCCCTTGTAATTTCCATAATACTTTCCCTGCTCTCTGCGGAAGTGCTTTCCGTGGTACACATTATTGCGGCGGTTCTCATTCTTCTTGCATTCGTTGCTCTTGGTATAGTATTCGACATCATAGGTCTTGCAGTTGCCACAGCGAACGAAAAACCTTTCCATTCTATGGCGGCACAGAAAATCAAAGCAGGCAAAACAGGTATTGCCCTCATCAAAAAGGCAGACCAGGTTTCCAGCTTCTGTAATGACGTTATCGGCGATATATGCGGTGTCGTTTCCGGTTCTGCGGCGGCGACTGTTGCGGTTCGCCTCGCTATGACTATGGGTGTGGACTCCCTCTGGGTAAACCTTATCCTCTGTGGTCTTGTTTCCGCCATCACAGTAGGCGGCAAAGCTATAGGCAAAGCGCTCGGTCTTAACTACAGCGTAGAAATCGTAACGCTCGTAGCAAAAATCATTTCCATATTCTCGCGCGGACCCAAGAAAAACAAAAACAAAGCCAAAAACAAAAAAGACACAAAAGAGCCCAAGGAAGAAAACGCAGACAAATCTATCTGAAAAGGAAGTATCTCAAATGTCACTTAACGACGTAAAAATAACGCAGGACGAACGTTTTACCTTTATAAAAACCAAAAAAATATTCGTGCCGCGCCTTATAATTGCCATAATTTTTGCGGCGCTCACGTTGCTCCCTGTAAAGCTTGATGTTACGAGCATCATTTTCAAGGTTGTTTTTGCCGTAATCTTCGTTGTGCTTCTTATAAACGCTCTCGCTATTCCGCGCGACGGTTTGTACATATATAAAGACGGCAAAGTGAAAATTATTTCCGGCGCAGGCAAAGATGAATTTGAGCTTTCCGCCGTTAAAAGAATCGCCGTGAACTTTACAGAGTGGGAAAACGAAGAATTTTCCGCACAGTTCAAAATCGTTTTTGAAGACGGCGAAATTCTCAACAAAAACTACGCAAAAAAATTTGAAGACACGGGCAACCATTTCTCCCTTTCCTCGTATACTATGAGCAAGGCGGAAATGGAAGCTATTTGCAAAAGGCTCGAAGAAATGAACATTTGCAATATATCCGTAATAGACTTCAATAAAGATATAACATACCAGTACATCAAAAAATAAAAACTCGGAGAAACCGCAATGCGTGCAGATGTATTTCTCTTCACCCGCGGGTTTGCAAAAAGCAGAACTCACGCGGCAGAGCTTATAAAAAGCGGTGTCGAGCTCGGCGGCAAAAAAATCGCCAAAGCCTCTCAGGATATTCCCGAAAGCACGCTCGACAGCGAAATAAAAATAAACGAACCCTCGAAATACGTGAGTCGCGGCGGGCTTAAGCTCGAAGCGGCTCTTACTGCATTTTCCGTGGAAACGGAAAACGCAGTTGCGCTCGACGTTGGCGCTTCTACGGGCGGTTTTACAGACTGTTTGCTTAAGCACGGCGCAAAAAAAGTATACGCCGTGGACGTCGGGCACGGTCAGCTTGCGCCTTCCCTGCTCGGCGACAGCCGTGTGGTAAACCTGGAAGGCATAAATGCAAAAAATCTTTCTCCGGAAATCATAGGCTATGCGGGCTTTTCGCTCGCCGTTTCAGACGTTTCGTTTATTTCGCAAGCGCTGATATATGCCCCCGTTGCCTCTATGCTTTGCGACGGCGGCAAATTTGTAAGCCTTATAAAACCGCAGTTTGAATGCGGCAAGAAAAACCTTTCCTCCGGCGGCATATGCAAGGATAAGAAGGTTCACATAAAAATAATTTCGGAGCTTTTCGGCAAAGCAGCGCTTTCGGGGCTTTATCCCGCCGCACTTACACGCTCACCTATTACGGGCGGCGACGGAAACACGGAGTACCTCGCGCTTTTTGTAAAAAACGTGCCATCTTCCCCAATTTCCGAAGAAACAATAAAAAACTGTGTTATGGGAGGCTGAGATATGAATAAAATAAAAAACATTCTCCTCTTTACAAACCCCGAACGCGACACGGATTTGTCCTATACCAAAAGTATAGTTGAAACGGCAAAATCCCACGGCATCGGAGTTTTTATGCACGAAAAATTTGCCGCAGAGCTTGCCGCTTTCGGCATAAATTTCCTTCCCGAAGAAAAACTCGTATCGGTAGCGGCAGATACGGTTATCGTTCTCGGCGGCGACGGCTCCATTCTTGA
>JAFTOK010000025.1 GCA_017463815.1 Clostridia bacterium
GGGTACGGTAGCAAAGTTCATATCCGCCACCCACATAGGTATGGCATCGAACCCCTCCTTCGGCGCGTCGGGCGCCCAGCCGCCGCCGAGCGCATCTATGGCAAGAGCGTCCTTGCCGTGCCTGTCTATAATAGATTCAAAATCGTATTTCATATCTCTGCACTCCCGTATTTTAAACTTCTTTTTTGAAATTTCCGCCTTCAAAAGCAATGTCATTGCCGTTCTCGTCTTTCCGGAACGCCAGCATTTCCGTACCTACCAAGGCAAATCCGAGTTTTCCCAACATTTTGCACGACGGCGTGTTTTTCAGCGCCGTGCCCGCGGTAAACTCTTTTACGTTCCGCGTTTTCGCCAAATGCGCCATAAGATACGTGCACGCCTCATATGCATACCCCTTGCCGTGGTAATCGGAACGGAAGACGTAGCCTATATCATAGCTCCCTCCGAGTTCGTGAAAGCAAACGTAGCCAATCATCACGTCACCGAGCCAAACGGCATAGAAAAGCTCGGCTTGCGAGTATACGTTCGCGAGCGCCTTTATCTCTTTGTCTTCCGTAGGAAACGGCATATCGTATATCGCGTATTCGGAACGGGTAAAATCGTTCACAATCGCCTTCAGAGCCTGCCAATCCTGCGGGGCGAATTTTTTTATGTTCAGTCTTTCGGTTTTCATAAGTTATTGCTCCTCGTTTTCCGCTCTTATACGTCTGCGTCAAGCCCGAAGTACATTTGCTCCCAAATACCGTTTTCGGATATTTTTTCCGCAACTTCTCCACCATCGAAGCGTTCGAGCGTTATCGTGCCGACCATTCTTATGTAGCTCGGCGAAAGCTTCATCTTTTTAACGAACCAAATAAGCGCCTTGCTCGCCTTCGCGCGCGCAGAACCATATCCCTGCTCCACAACGAACGTTTCTATAATATCTTCCGCAGAATATGTGATGCGGAAGTGTTGCGCGCCGTCGTTGTAATCGTAAACGAGCGTTTTGTGGTAATGCTTCTTGGTCATCGGGTCAAATTCCGCATCCCTCTGCTCGTACTTTATCGCGTTTATATCACAGCCGAGCTTTTTGCCGTTTTTGTAGATGACAAAAATCGGAAAATGCTCGTACCCATACTCCTCTTTTGCCGTTATATAGCTGGAGATTACCTGGTATTCCCCAACCTTTGCTCTGCCCCAATACCAGTGGTGCATAAGCCAGAACATACCTATGTTTCCCCAGTTATGGTCGTGGTAGCCGGAGCCCGTGAGGTTCAGCGTCTTGCCGTCTACGGTGATATTCGCCGTAACCTTGCCTTCGGGCACGGAGGGCAGCCACGCAAAATATTTCTTTTCACCAAAGAATATTTCGCCCGTATGGTGGCGGTAGCTTTCCGCCAAACCCGTGAGGCTGACGTCACAGTTCACTCTGTCGTTTTCAAAATGTATTGTGTAATCCTTAAGGTTGCCCTTAAACGTATTTTTACCTATTTTTACGTTGCAGCATTTGCGGCAGAAAAACGACTCCTTTACGCTCGCGCTTACCTCTTCCATCATCTCGTATCCCCCACCCGTGAGCGAAAAGGAAACGCAGGGTGCATAACCGAGCGTTGCCGCCGTTACGGGTTGGGAATAGAAAATTATAACGAGCGAATATCCGCCCTCCAGCTTCGCGTCGAAATACCACCATTCGTATTCGCCAAGTTTGCCGCTTGTGCGGAGCCCGTCTTCCCATTTCTGAATAATATCTTTTTTAAGTCCGAGTCTTGAATAGTCTGCCTCGCTCATTCCGAGCCTTGCAATTTTTTTCGACATACCGTGCCTCCGTTAAAAATATTTACACGTTTATTTTATCATAAAACGCGCAATATTTCAATATCACATAATATTTCCCTATCTCTTGTTGAAAAAATCTCCGTGCCGTGGTAAAATATATATCATCATTACAAAAAGGAGGCGGCGTATGAAAAAGAAGCTGACCATAGGCATTCTAGCACACGTGGATGCAGGAAAAACCACGCTTTCGGAAGCGTTGCTCTACGTTTCCGGCAAAATACGCAAACAGGGGCGCGTGGACCACGGCAACACATACCTCGACACCAACGCTGTGGAGCGCGAGCGCGGTATAACCGTTTTTTCCAAGCAGGCGCGTTTTTCTTACGGGGAATGCGATTTTATCTTGCTCGACACGCCCGGGCACGTCGATTTTTCCGCGGAAACCGAGCGCACGCTCGCCTTGCTCGATTACGCCGTACTGCTCGTGAGCGCGCCCGACGGCGTGCAGAACCATACGCGCACGCTTTGGAACCTGCTGGAATTCTACGGCGTGCCCACGTTTATATTCGTAAACAAAAACGATATTTGCATAAAAACGAAAAAGGAGCTGGAAACCGAGCTTTGCCGCGCGCTTTCGCCCGCCTGCACAGCATTCTTTGAAAACCAAACCAAAGCCGAGCTTGACGAAAAGTTAGCGCTTACAGACGAAGCATTGCTTGAAAGTTTTCTCGCAGAGGAACCAATCGGCGAAGGCGAAATAGCCGAGCTTGTGGCAGAGCGCAAGCTCTTCCCCTGCCTTTTCGGCTCTGCCCTGCGCAATACGGGCGTGGAGTTTCTTTTGGAAACGCTGGAAAAATACACACTCGCGCCCGTATACGGCGAACAATTCGGCGCTAAGGTATATAAAATTGCCCACGCAGGCGGCACCAGACTAACCTATATGAAAATAACGGGCGGCAAGCTCTGCGCGCGCGACGAAATCGCCTACACCGCGCAAAACGGCGAAAAAAAGGCGGAAAAAGCGAGCCTTTTGCGCCTTTACTCGGGCGAAAAATTCGAGCAGGTGGATTCCGCCGTCGCAGGCGAAATATGTGCCGTGGCGGGGCTTTCCGCCACGTATGCGGGGCTCGGGCTCGGCGCTGAAAGCGACGCGGAAAAACCCGTGCTCGCCCCCGTGCTTTCCTACCGCATAGTTTTGCCCGCAGGGTGCGACACGGGCGTTTACTTTATGAAGTTCAAGGAGCTGGAGGAAGAAGAACCCTCGCTCCACCTGCGCATAAACGAAGAGCTCGGCGAAATAGAAGCCGAGCTTATGGGCGAAATAGGCGTAGAGCTCCTCTCGCGCCTTATTTCCGAGCGCTTCGGCATAAAATGCGAATTTGACGAGGGCAAAATACTGTATAAAGAAAAAATTTCGGGCAGAGCCATAGGCATCGGCCATTTCGAGCCGCTCCGCCACTATGCGGAAGTCCAGCTTCTTTTAGAGCCTCTGCCGAGCGGTATGGGGCTTATAATCGACGCAAACGTGCCCGAAAACAGCCTGGAAAAGAACTGGCAAAGGCTCATTCTCTCCCACCTGTACGAAAAATCGCACCGCGGCACGCTTATAGGCGCAGAGCTTACCGACACGAAAATAACCCTCGTGGCAGGCAAGGCGCACCAAAAGCACACAGAAGGCGGCGACTTCCGCGAAGCCACTTTCCGCGCCGTGCGGTGCGGGCTTATGCGCGCGGGCTGTACCCTGCTCGAACCATACTACAAGTTCCGCTTGGAAGTGCCGAGCGAGAATGTGGGCAGAGCTATGGCAGACCTGCAGGCGCGCTCTGCCGAGTTTGCACCGGAAGAAGCCGACGGCGAGTTCATCACGCTCTGCGGCAGGGCGCCTGTTTCCGCCCTGCGCGGCTATATGAAAGAGGTTATCGCCTACACGCGCGGCAAGGGCAAGCTCTCCTGCACGTCCGACGGATACGAGCCGTGCGGGAACGAGGCGGAAGTTGCCGCCGAATTTGCCTACGACCCCGAAGCAGACGTGGAAAACACGCCGCATTCCGTTTTCTGCGCGGGCGGCGCAGGTTTTATCGTGCCGTGGCAGGATGTCGAAGAATACAAGCATCTCGATGCGAACTATGCTCTCGCGCCCGAGGGGCAGACGGTTATGCCCAAGCCCGCCGTTATAGCGAAAAAATACCGCATAGACGAAGACGAGCTGGAAAAAATAATGTTCCGCCTTTTCGGCGACGGTTCCCCGCGCAAAGCGGGCGGAAAGCGCGTGGTTTCGGCAGGGAAAGCCGAAAAACCGAAGAAAAAAGCGGCAAAACCCCTGCGCCATATGATTATAGTAGACGGATACAACGTAATATACGCCTGGGAAAGCCTGAAAAACATAGCGGCAGTGAACCTTGATGACGCGCGCAAAACGCTTATGGACATACTTTCCAACTACGTGGCATTCACAAAAAAAGAGCTCGTGCTCGTTTTCGATGCATACCGCGTGAAAGACGGCAGGGGCAGCGATTTCTCGCACGACGGGTTTCGCGTGGTGTTCACAAAGCAAGAGGAAACGGCGGATGCGTACATCGAAAAGATGATGCACGACCTCGGCCCCGATTACAGCATACGTACCGTCACGGGCGACAGGCTCGTGCAGTTTGCGGCGGTTCATTCGGGCGTACTGCGAATGACACCGAAGGAATTTGAAGCGGAAGTCACGCGCGTGGGCGCTGAAATAAATGATTTTCTAAAAAAATTGGAAGAAAAATAAAAAAGTTTACTTCGTCAACTACAAAATGCCGTGCTAATGCACGGCATTTCATATTATTTTCGGGGGCGTTTCGCCTCCCGCTTGTTGTATTTCCCACACTTCAATTCATCTCAAATCGTAAAACGGCATATTGTCGCGCGTGCGGTACTCGTGCTTTTCATAATATCCTATAAGCGTGCCGTCTTGCTCGCGCAAAGCAACCATATATACGTCTTTGTTTTCTTTTTCGTTGTAATACGTGTGCACGATGTTATTATCTCGGCTCTCCCCGAACCACGCCAGCATACGCAAAATTTTCGCGCGCGAGCTTTCGTTGTGGCAGGAAAGCAGGCTCGTGCCGAGAAGCGAAGCACCGCCGTATTTTTTGTAGCTGTCGCACGCCGCAGGGTTCATATAAACTATTTTATGCGCCGTATCGCAAACGACTATGGCGCTCCTGTCCTGTTCCGCCATACTTCTGAAAAATCCGTAAAGTTCCATATCATTTTCTCCTTTTCTCTTCCGCCGCCATAACCTTTAAAACAAGCGGACGGTTGTACCTCTGCAAGATTACAAACACCGTGTCGAAAAGTGATGCCAGCACCGACGTTATGAGGAAAACCCAAAACTCCCCGAACGGTATGGCAAAAAATATCGGCACCAAGCTGAGAAGCGCTATTATTTCGTGCACGACCTCCGCCTGGCAGGTTGCCATAGCTATTTCGCGCCAAGAGTGAAGCTCCCGCGAAAAGGTTTCGGGCGCATATGTGGGTACGTGTTTGCGCCACACCCGCACACGCAAAAATATATACAGCTTCTTTTCAAACTTCCGCGCGCGAAACCACGGGTTTTCGAGGTTCATTCTGTTTTTAAAAAGAGCATTTATAATATACCCCACCGCAAGCCGCATAGCAAAATGGTAAAAGAACGTACCAAAGGTTATAGCCAAACTGAAAACCGCGCCGATACCCGAAAAAACGTACCAAACGGCAAAAACAAGCGTCAAGGCGCCGCTTATCGCAGCAAGCAATTTCATTCTTCTTGCCATATACTTTACCCTTTCCTCGTTTATTATAGATATTCTACCATATCAAAAGTTTAAATACAAGAAAAAAACCGCCTTTCGGCGGCTTTTATCAGTTAAAATATTCGCTTACGTCTGTTTTATCGTTCAAATGCTTTCTGACGCGAACGATAACAGAGCTGTCTGCTTGCTCCGCAACCTCCAAAATCTGGTAGCGGGTTTTGTTCTTTTCAAGCTCTTTTTTGTATTTTTCAACCTCTTCAAGGTTGTATTTGAGCTGGGCTTCCTTGCTGAAGCCGCAGTCTTCTTTCTGCAAAAATACGAGAGTCTGAAGAATGCAGCCCGATTTTACACGCTTCATAAAAACACCTCCTTCGGTTCGATAGAACGGCAAATTTATCCGACCAATGATTCAGAGAGGTGTGCTCGAGCGGGAAAAGTGCCCTTTTTGCCGCATTGGGGCACGCTGATATTCACTCCCGTGGTAAATTTCTTACACGCTTATTTTAACATATTTTTGCAAAAAATTCAAGAAATAAAGTGGCGAAAATTTTTCGCCACTTTATCTATTTAAACCGCAAAATCCTGCTTATTTTTTCTATTTTTCGGTTCGGGCAGGTCTGCCGCCACCGCCGCAAAAAGATTTGCAAGAAACGCACTGTCCTCAAAGTTTTCCACGCGGAGCATAGGCTTCTCGCCCTCACAGGGCAGTTCGTACGCCGCACGAATCGAGCACGAGGTTTAAATATTCTTTACCGCTCGGCATATGTTTTCTCCTTTAAGAATAATCGAAAAGTTCGTATACAAGCGCTTTTTCTTCTGCGTTGTATTTTTGTGAATTTATAAGTTCTTCCATTCGTTCGATATCATCTATTGCGTAATTTTCGCCAACGAGCGATTTAAGGTATATCATATATTCAAGCGCTTCTGAATCGCTCATTTTTTCAAACGAGCCTGTACCGAAAGAATATGTCTTTTTCGCAAAGGTTATTTCCATTTTTATATAATACTTATATGAATGTCTGGCCTTGTCTATGCTGAAAACAATCGTATCCGAATCTTCAACGTGTACCGTTTTTGTAAGATTACCAAAAGAATCGTATGTTTTCAAATTATTTTCCATATCCAACACGGTTCTCGGAAGAATAAAAAACGACACAAACACCGTGCAAACAAATATTAACGCTACTATTATTACCAATATTGTCCACAGGCGTTTCCTTGTTTTTTCCGTCATTTCCTGCCAGAATTTTCGGGACATTATGGGAGTGAGTGTTATTACAATTTGCCCCGGTTTTGGCACAAAACGCTTGTTGCCGAAAAGAGGCTGTTTTCTGTCGAATGCGAACGCGGGAGGAAGAGCTATGCTAAAAACAATAACCATAGCAAGAGGCATTGAGGCAAGCACGACAGAACTTCCGTTCCCAACCCAGGCAATCACACTTTCATCACTATATGCCACGGATTTTGCCAAATCCAGAAAAATAACCATAACTATAAAAATCATTGAAATGCCCAAAATCTCAAACAACACATATATAAATGTATCGAGCGCCGAAAGCGGCATTTTTTTAATCTTTTTATTGATTTTTCTTTTAAAACTCATTTTCTGCCCCTTTCTTTTGAATTTTCAAGCCTCCACTTCCAAGAGAAACCCCGAGAATATTTACTTCTTCCACACGCGCACGCGGTTTTTACCTGCGTGAAGAGCGGCAAGCGCGCCTACAGCGGGCAGTTTTTCGCCCAAAATGTCTGTGTTGATTACCACGCGCGAGCCGTCGGGCGCGTCATACGGGCATTCCGTAATGCGCGGCAAGCCGAGTTTTTCTGTGGTGATAACCTCGGGGGCAAGCGCGCCGAAAGAGCTGTCTAGAGTTATTTCGAGGTAAACGCCGTCTGCCTCCTCCACAATCTTCGCCTCCGTCGCAAGCGCAGAAACAGCGCTCGCCGTGTCGCGCTCGTATGGCACTACGCCATCGCCGTAGTAGTTGTTCGCCGTGTACACGGGCTGGGGAATCTTCGCGTAGTTTTCCACGTCGCATTTGCCATAATGCTGCCAAACCGTTTCTATGTATTCCTCCAGGGAATCTGCACAGCCCTCGTACATAGGTAAGCCGGGAATGAACTTTTTATTTTCTTCCGTTTGAATATTAGCGAAAATGTTGTTATAGAAGCGGTCGTCCGCGCCGTAAACGAGCGTGCAGCCCGCAAACTCCGTGCTGTGCGCCAGATGGTACGGCGTGGCACGGTCAAGAACCTCGTATTTGTACATACCTCCGAGGAAAATGTTGTTCACGTACGCGCCGCCCTGCGCCGCATTCTGCAAGCCCTGTGCCGAACCCAGAATGTTGTTGTCCACAATATGCGGGCCGTGTGTGACCTCTATTTTAACGTCTATTTCGTTATCGTGGAAAAGGTTGCAGGAAAGGCGTGTGCCCTGCGCCTGCCAATCCAGCCACGTACCCATAGCGCAGTGGTGCATATGGTTGTGGTGGATATACGTGTCGATGGGCGCGTGGAGCTTGATTGCGCCGCGTTCATAGCCCCAGAACTCGTCGTGCATACCGATATTGTAGATTTCGTTGCCGTAGATTTCCGAAAAAGCGCCGCCCATATGGCCCACTATGCCGCTTTGGCCGCAATTATAAATCACGTTGTTGCGTATAATGTGCGAACCGACCTTTTCGCGGCACCAGCCCTCGCGCGCGCCGCGGAACATCGCCTCGAATTGGTAGCACATAGCGCCTTTTCTGCGGTATTTTGTATATGCGTTTTGCTCGAAGGAAAAGTTTTTGCCCACGCTAAGCCCACAGCAGCGCGCATCGTGTATTACGTTGTTTTCAATCACCCAGCCCTTTGCCCAGTTCACGCCGAGCGCGCCGAACTGCTCTACCGTGGGGGGCGCCCAGGGTGTTGCCGCGTGGCAAAGCTCGAAACCGCGCACGGTTACGTAGTTCACGCCCGTGTATTCGGGATAAAAGCAGGTTTTTCGCACGTTTATTTCTATTTCGGAATTTTCAGCGTCTTTTGTGCCGAAGTTCGCCCAAATTTCCGTGCTTTCCGCCTCTACGTTTGCAAGCCAACTCATAGGTGTGGCTTTGAGCTCGTCGAAGGTGAGCGCTTCCGTAAGCGCCTCGCCGTCTACGTATACCGTGCCGAGGTGGCGCATACCGAGCCCCGTAACAGGGTCCAGCGGGCGTGCGAGCCAGTCGCCGTCAAGAAGCTCTGCATATGGATTGAAGCCGCCGAAAAGCGCGTTTTGCACTCTCGCTTGCCACACTTCCCCTCTGCGCACCCAGCCCGAAACAACCTCCGAGCCTTTTATAATAACCTTTTCGCCATCTGCAACGGTGTAGGTAATTCTGCCGCTTTCGCTTCTCGCGCCGTGCGCGGGGCGCACGGTTTCGCGGTACACACCCTCGTGCACCACAACGGTGTCGCCCTCGTCCGCAACCTGCGCCGCGCGGTTTATTGTAAGGAACGGTGATTTTTCCGTGCCTGCGTTTTTGTCATTTCCGTTTTTTGCAACGTGATAGAACATAATTTTTCTCCGTTTTTTATTTTTTGCTTGTAGGGACTGTGTCTTTATTTGAGTTTTATTCTAACTCTGCCGGTTCCGCGTTATAGTAATATTCCACGTTCTCACATTCGAGCGTTAAATACTTCACGTCTGACCGTTCAGTTAAAATATGGATTTCAAAACCGTGTTCAGCGGGATATAGTTCATCATATATCCAATATGTACCCGCAATGCCCTCTTCGCACTCAATAAGCCTTGCGTTTTTGAAAACAATTTTGTCAATATCAAATTCTGAGCCTTCATCAGGGTCAATTTCGATGATAAAATCATTTCCTGCTTTTTCGAGGTTTGTTATTTTAGAATCGTGAAAATCGAAATATTCTTCAAACGGCGGCGGATTTTCGCCAAAATTTTTATTATATTCGCTCCAGTATGCTTCAAGAGTACTTTTCACGATTTTTCGGCTTTCGGGAGCAGAATCCTGCATAGTTTTATACCATTCTTTTGTAAGATATTTCATTTTTCTCTCCTTATTTCAACGCCTTCCCCCTGAGAAAACGCGATTAAATATAAATTCCGTAGAACACGAAAAAACGAGTTTACTTGTAGGGACTGGCGTCCCTATAAAATCGTGTGCAGCCATTTAATCAGCGTTATTCTTCAGCAGAAGCCTCTTTTACGCCAAAATTACATCTCGGCAATCGACGGTCAAGTATAGATATTCCGTTTTTTTGCCGCCGTATTTTGCGAGCATAGCGTGGATTTCATAGCCGTTTTCGCTTTTATACAGTTCGTCGTAGACCCAAAAAGCGCCGCAAATATCATCTTCTTGCTCTATGATTTTAGCATTTTTAAATGTTACCTTGATGTCGCCCTCTTCAAAAACCATTATAAAATCATTTTCATCAAAGCGGGCGAGGTAAACCTCGCAATCGTGAAGCCTTAATTTTTTCCAAAAATCGGGCAAATTCCCGCCAAAATCCGCTTTCAGGTGCTCCTCATACATTTCCCTCGCCGTTTTTGCAAACGAACCAGTTGTCGTTTTCTTGTTGAGAAAATCCAAGAGCGCACCTTTTTGCAAAGAATCTTGATATTCTTTTGTAAAGTATTTCATAAAATTCTCTTATCTCAATTTCACTTTTACTCTGCCCGTGCCGATGCCCTCAATCGCGCCCGCCGTGGGGTTTGCGCCCCTCTTTGCGCCGAGAATGTCGTAGTCTATGCAGATAGGCGTGCCGTCGGGGTTTTCATAGGGCGCTTCCGAAATTCTCGGCATACCGAGCCTTTCCGTCGTAACCCTCTCTGCTTTAATGCCTGCGAAAGACGTGTCGAGCGTCATTTCGAGGTAAACCGCGCCGTCTTCCACGGTAATCTGCGCGTCCGTGGCAAGGGTGCTCTTCACAGACGTAACGTCGCGCTCATATGCGCTCACGCCGTCGCCGTAGTAGTTGTGAGCCATAAACACGGGCTGTTTTTCGCGCTCGTAATATTCCACGTCGCCTTTGCCGTGCTTTGTCATAACCGTGTCGATATATTCTTCAAGCGAATCGGGACAGCCCTCGTACATACCCGTGCCGAGCTTGTAGCGTTCGTTTTCCTCGCCCATTGTGTTGGCGAAAATGTTGTTGTAGAAGCGGTCATCCGCGCCGTACGTGAGCGAAAAACCTTTGATTTTCACGCTGTGCGGCAAGTGGTAAGGCGTGGAGCGCTGCAAAACGTCGTATTTGTATATACCGCCGAGGAATACGTTGTGCGCGTACGCTGTACCTTGCGCCGCGTTGAGCAGGCTCTGTTTAGAACCAAGAATGTTGTTGTCCACAAGGCAAGGGCCGTGCGTAACTTCGAGCCAAAGGTCGCTGCCGTTGTGGTGGTAGAGGTTTGAGTGTATGTGTATGCCTTGCGCCTGCCAATCCAGCCACGTGCCCATCTTGCAGTCGTGTATATGGTTGTGGTGGATTTGCGTATCGAGCGCGGCGTGGAGCTTTATGCCCGCTATTTCATAGCCGTAATATTCGTTTTTTGTGCCTATATTGTAGATTTCGTTGCCGTAGATTTCCGAAAAAGCGCCGCCCATATGGCCCACTATGCCGTTCTGCCCGCAGTTATAGAGCACATTATTGCGTATAATGTGCGAGCCCACGTTTTCGCGGCTCCAGCCAGCGTCGAGCGCCTCGAAAACCGCCTCCATTTGGTAAACGTAGCCCGCTTTTCTGTGGTAGCGGTTGTAGAGCTGGTCGTTCACAGAGGCGTATTTGCCCACGCAAATGCCGCAAGTTTTGGCGTGGTGTACGATGTTGTTTTCAATAACCCAGCCTTTTGCCCAGTTTACGTTTATAGCACCGATTTGTCCCGACGTGGGCGGCGACCAGGGGTTTGCCACCTGCGCCACCTCAAAGCCGCGCACGGTTATGTAGTTCACGCCCGTTTTTGCGGGGCAAAAGCAGGTTTTGCGCACGCTTATTTCTATAACGGAATTTTCCGTGTCTTTTTCGCCGAAATTCGCCCACAATTCCGTGGTATCATCGCCTACCTCGGCGAACCAATAAAGCGCGTTCTGCTCTGCTTCCTCGCGGGAGGCAGCCTCAAAAAGTTCCTCGCCGTCTATAAAGACACAGCCCGTGTGGCGGATGCTCTTGCCCGTGGCGGGGTCGAGCGGCTTCTGGAGCCAGTCGCCGTCTATAAGCTCGGCGTAAGGGTTATACTCGCCAAAGAGCGAGTTATTCACGCTCGCGTGCCAAAGCGCGCCCTCGCGCACCCAGCCCTCAATCTCCTCGGAGCCTTTTATAATAACCTTTTCGCCCTCTGCCGCTTCGTACGTAATTCTGCAAAACTCGTTTCTCGCGCCGCGCGCGGGGGAAACCGTTTCGCGGTATACGCCCTCGTGAACGATGACGGTATCGCCCTCGTCGGCAACCCCAGCCGCGTGATTTATTGTAAGGAACGGCGCTTCAGCCGTGCCTGCATTTATGTTGTTGCCTTCTTTTGAAACGTGATATATTGCCATAATCAAAATCCTTTCTGCAATACGGAAGTTATATATATAAATTTACCATAGTCGCAGGCAAAATTCAATATTTTTTTGTGCTTTATACTTGTTATTTATTCGGCGAGGTGGTATTATGTAGTTAAGAGGTGATATATTTTTATGAAAAATCTACTTAAATTACAAAAATCAAAAATGATGCTGGAAGCGGACGCAGGCGGAAAAGGGCAAAAGCTTTTCGCGGAAATAGGTATCTTCTTCGCTGTTTTCCTCGTGGCAAGCACCGTGCAAAGTATGCTTTCCACAGTACCTATGATGCTCGTAATGTTTACAAGCAGCTCCTTCCGCGAGCTTATGGAGGCGGCATCCTCAGGCGGAGAAATAGATATAGAAGGCTTTGTAAACTCCGTTATGGCGCACCCCGCCATAATGCTCATTTCCCTGCTTTCCACAGCGGTAACCATAGCCACAGTAATACTTTACGTCGTAATTATTGAAAAACGCAAAGTGCGAACACTTGGGCTTACGAAACGCGCGCTGCTTTCGGAGTATTTTATAGGCCTTGGCATAGGGCTTCTTATGTTCGGTGCAGTCGTGCTTCTGGGCGTGCTTTTCGGTGCATTTTCCTTTGCGGGTGTAAGCAAAACGCTAATGAGTTCTTTGCCTGTTATAATAATAACTTTTATAGGCTTCCTTATCCAGGGCGCGAGCGAAGAAATTCTCTGCCGCGGCTACTTCTGCGTTTCTGTGGCTCGTAAATCTGCCGTCTGGGCGGCTGTGCTCGCAAACTCGCTCGTTTTTGCGTTCCTGCACATTTTTAACCCCGGGATTTCACCGCTGGCGATAGTAAACCTTGCCCTATTCGGCATTTTTGCCTCCGTTTATATGCTCAAACGCGGCAACCTTTGGGGCATATGCGCCATTCACTCCATTTGGAATTTTGCGCAAGGCAACATTTTCGGTTTGCGGGTAAGCGGTATGGAGCAAAGCTCCACTTTCTTCGTGTTCACGCAAAGCGAGGGTATGGGCATTTTAAACGGCGGCGCTTTCGGCCCGGAGGGCGGCTTGTGTGTGACAATAGTTCTTGTGCTTGCAACGGCAATAATGCTCTTTACAAAAAACAAAGATAAAGGCTTTGAAAACGAATAAAAATAAAAACCTCGGAGATTCCGAGGTTTTATTTTTATTCTTATTTTGCGCGGTTTCCGAGGAAATCGCCGATTTTTTCGCAAGCATCCGCAAGGATTTCCGCCTGGGGCAGATATGCGATTCTGAAATGGTCTGCCGTGGGAAGGTTGAAGCCGCCGCCGTGTGTTACGAGAATGTGTTTTTCACGCAAGAGCTCGAAAGCGAACTGCTCGTCCGTTTCAAAGCCGAAGCGTTTCATATCCACTTTCGGGAAAACGTAGAGTGCGCCTTTCGGCTTAACAACGCTCACACCGGGGATTTTGGAAAGACCGTTGCAAACAGCCTCTCTCTGCTCGTAGAGTCTGCCGCCGGGAACGATGAGGTCGTTTGTGGATTCAATGCATTCGTCCATAGCTGCGGGGATAATAGCCTGCGCGGGAACGTTGGAGCAAAGACGAGTGGACGTGAGGAGCTTTATGCCGTCGAGGAAGCCTTCCGCGCCCGCTTTGTTGCCGCAAACGCAAAGCCAACCGCTGCGGAAACCGCAAACGAGGTGGGATTTGGAAAGGCCGTTGTAGCTGATTGTAAGCAGGTCGGGAGCGAGAGAAGCGAGGGCTACGTGCTCGTGGCCGTCCATAACGATTCTGTCGTAAATTTCATCTGCGAAAAGAATGAGGTGGTGTTCTCTTGCGAGGTCTGCAATCTTTTCGAGTATTTCTCTGGGGTAGAGCGCGCCCGTGGGGTTGTTGGGGTTGATTACGAGAATGCCCTTTGTTTTGGGAGTGATTTTTTTGCGCATATCTTCTATATCGGGGAGCCATTCGGAGCTTTCGTCGCAAATATAGTGAACGGGCTTACCGCCGGACATAGAAACGGCAGATGTCCACAAGGGGTAGTTGGGGCAAGGAACGAGAATTTCGTCGCCCTCGTTGAGAAGCGCCTGCATCGTTGTGATAATAAGCTCGCTTACGCCGTTACCCGTGTAAATATCGTCCACAGATGCGCAAGGAATATTTTTCTTTTTGCAATATCTTAAAATAGATTCGCGGGCAGCAAGGAGACCTTTGGAATCGCTGTAGCCCTGTGTATCCATAACACAGTTCATAAAAGCATCGGAAACCGCTTTGGGTGCTCTGAAGCCGTATACAGCGGGGTTACCTATGTTAAGTCTTAAAACTTCAACGCCGCTTGCCATCATTTTCTGTGCTTCCTGCATAACAGGGCCGCGAATGCCGTATGAAACCGCGCTGAGTCTGTCTGCTCTATCGTATATTTTCATATTCTCCTCCAAAATTTAATTACTATTTTAATGATACCATTTTTATGGATAACTGTCAAGAAAAAGCGGAAATTCCGTTTTAAAATTATGCTATTAAATCATTTACCGAGCAATATTTTCGCTTTAAGCACCGCCGTTTGAGTTTTTGCATCGGGTATTTCCCCGCGCAGTATCATATCGACAACTTCGGCAAAAGGCACTTTCACAACGTCGAGGAACTCGTCCTCGTCGAGCTCCTGCTCGCCTTTCTTAAGCCCTGTGGCGAGGTACATCGCGATTTTTTCGCTCAGAATAGCGGGCGAGGGGTAAAGGTCACCCAAAAACGTGTAATTTTCGGCGGTGTAGCCCGTTTCTTCGCGCAGTTCGCGCTTCGCCGCCGCGAGCACGTCCTCCCCCGCGCTGTCGAGCTTGCCCGCAGGGATTTCCCAAATAACTTCGTCAAACGGGTAGCGGAACTGGCGCTCCATTATAATCTCGCCATCGTCCGTCACGGGCACGACGCACACGGCGCCGTTGTGCAGGCAAACCTCGCGTGTGGCGGGCGCTCCGTTCGGCAGGCTCACGCTGTCGCGCACCAAATGCACGATATGCCCCGTAAAAATTTCCTCGCGCGAAACCTTCGTTTCTTTGAGTTTTTCATAAAGTTCGTTGTTTTTCATAATTTCACCTTAATTTTTCATTCTGCACTTTCTCATATTCCCAAGAAGAAAAAGCCGTTGTATTTCTCTGCCGCTACCGCAAGCCATTTTATAAGCGGCTCGCTATATGGCGGCTTGTCTTTTTCCAGCCTTTTCAAAATTTTCGCTGTTTCCTCTTTCGTATAATAGTTCACGCCGAAATAGCAAAATTTGTTCGTTCCGTTCGGCGCGTGCGTGGGGGAAAGATAGGAATGGTAATGCTCGAAAAGCCTTGCATCGTCATCTATGTACACAAGCAAGGAATCTTCCTGCCAATACCCGTAGCCCTCTTTCACCAAAACGTCGGTTGGCAGGTCTTTTTTGCAATACTGAAATTCATAATATGCGGAAGTGCCGCTTTTCTTCTGCGACATCGGCAGAAAAATTCCCTTTTCTTCGTATTTCATAAGTTTTTCCATAAACGGTTTTGCGCGCGCGGCGAGCGTAAACTTCGTTTCGCCCACGGCAAGCTCGGCGGCGGTTTTGCCTTTATACTCCGTGTATGCGAGCGAAATTTCGCCGCTTTCAAAGGCATAGCAACCTATGTCGCACTCGCCTAAATTCAGCGCGTTATCGAGAAAACGCATAATGCGTATTTCACCGTCGCGCTCAAAAATGCAAACGTCTTTGTTTTTGAATTTACGGTCTGAGCTTGCGTAACATTTCGTTACGATATACGGCTCTCGCAAGCCGTAAAACTCACGCAGATGTTCCGTGGCTTTGCGTGCAATTTCGTGCCGATGTTCGCGGCGGATGCTTTTAAGCTCTTTTGTCGCTGGTTTCTGTAGCTTTGCGAAAGGAGCGGCAGCAAGAAACGCCGCGGTTACCGCGAGTATTATAGATACAAAAACCATCGCAACCGTAAATACAACTTCCACGATAGCATACACAATATTCACAAAAAGAATCTCTGTTTCGGGTAAATGAAATGAACGTGCCAAATACCAAAGTAACACAGAAACCGCTATGCCGGAGGTCCATCCGGCAACAGTAGAGGCGGTATCCCAAAATTTCTCTTTTCGCAGAAGCTTTTTGCCGCGTTCGTCGAACGCGGCAAGCTCCGCTTTGTAAATTTCTTTTGCGGTTTTATTTGCCTTTTTCGTATGAGGATATTTAAAATATCTCATATTATCACCTTCTTGTTTTAGAAAATAGCGGCGGGAGCAAAGCCCCCGCCCTATATCAGTTACTTAATTCTGCATTTTACTCTGCATCTGTGCTTGTTTCATACTCCGCGAGAACCTCTTTGAGAAGTTTCGGGTTATCCGTCATAATGCAGTCGCAGCCGAGCTCGATAAGCTCGCGCATTTCGTCGGGGTCGTTAATCGTCCAATACTGAACGGCTACGTTTCTTCTGTGAGCAGACTGTATTATCATCGGCTTCGCGAGGTAGAGGGTTACGCCGAGGTCGTAGCTTGTGGGAATCTGGAGGCACGCAAAATCGCTGTTGTCGAAAAGGTTAACGCCGAGTGCTGTTGTAAGCACGAATTTTGCCGCTGTGCCCGTGGGCGCACCGCGAAGAAGTTCGGGATATTTTTCTTTAAGCTCCGTTTCTATTTCATCGTGGAAAGTGCCCACAACAATCTGGTCCTTGTATTCGGGGTAGGCTTCGAGCGTTTCGTAGAGAATTCTGCAAGCCTCGTAGCCAAGCTCGCCGCTGTTTTTGATTTCAACTATAAAGAGAAGGTCGGGGTGGGATTCGTAAAATTCCGCAAAGAGCTTGTCTACCGTGGCAATCTGCAAGCCCTTGCCCGCAAGGTCTGTTTCGTCTTTGTAAATTCTTTCGCCGTTTTCATCCTCGAAATAGTAACCGAAGTTGTACTGTTCAAGCTCGGCAAGCGTCATATCTTTTATGTAATGTCTTTTGTTCTTATCGTCGCAGAGCTCTTCTACTTCGTCGAGCGAGATGTCGCCGTTTATGTTGCACGTTTCGTCTATGTAAGAGTCGTGGTTGTAAACGAGGTAGCCGTCTGCCGTGAGATAGAGGTCGCTTTCGATAATGTCAACGCCGATGGTGTTAACCGCTTCGCGGAATGCGAGCATAGTGTTTTCGGGGTTGTTGTCGCTGCCGCCCCTGTGCGCCGCTATCATAGGCAGCTCGCCGTCTGCCACGATAAAGGGGTTGTTTGCCACGTTCTTCTTCGGGGGTATAGCGTTTATAATGAGCATAAACGCAAATATGGCAAGAAAAATTCCGCCCACGATTTTAAGCCCTAAATGTTTTTTCTTTTTCTGGGTTTCCATAATTTATTTTCTCCTTAAAATATTTTATAAAGTTTTGAGAAGCGCTTCGCAGCCCTCGTAAATGTCGCGGTAAGCTATATCGAAGCGGTCTGTATACCACGGGTCGGCAACGTCGCCGCCGCGCCCGGTATAATCCATAAGTTTATGCACTTTCCCCTCGGGGTCACCGCCGAGCATTATGCGCATATTACGCACGTTCGCGCTGTCCATACCCACAAAGAGGTCGTATTTGCCGTAATCCCCTGCGGTAAGGCGTGCGGAACGCTTGCCCTCGCAGGAAATGCCGTGGGCGGCGAGCTCCTCACGCGCGGGGGCATAAACGCGGCTGCCTTTGCCGTTCCACACGGTTTCATCGCTCGTGGCGGAAGATGCAACGAAAAACTCTGCCTCTCTGCCCGCCTTTGCCGCCAAATCCTTGAAAATAAACTCTGCCATCGGGCTGCGGCAAATGTTCCCGTGGCACACGAACATAATTTTAGTCATCTTCACGCCCATTCAAATTTCACATCGCCTGCGCCGAGCTCGAAGTGATATTTCACTATGCCGAGGTCCATTTTCGCGTATCTTGCACCGCTTGCCTCCGCCTTTACCTTGTTTTCGCCCACGAGAGTAAACTTGAACGCCTGCTGATTAAGCGCCGTGGGCGCCGTCATAGCCGCCTCCATAGCCTTGCCGAACCATTCGGGCATTTCACCCTCGCACGCACAGAGCGCTTCCATAGGTTTGTTTCTATGCTCTTTGCCGCAGTGTACGCCGTAGCCGAGCGCTATAACCGCCTGTACCTTTTCGCCCTCGCGAAGGTTTGCGGGCACTGCCCTTTTGCTGTACGTAAGCACTACCCAGCAGGTGTTAAGCCCGAGCGTCTGCGCATAGAGCACCAACTTTTCGCCGAAATAGCCTATTTCTTCATCCTTGCCATCGGGCGCGGAGATGCAGAAATAGTTCGTGCAGCCCGAAAAATGCCCGTACTTTGCAAGCGTGCCCGAAAAAGCCTTCGGCTCGTTCATAATAAGCTCTATATTAAGGCCGCTTTCGGCGCAAAGCGCCTCTATTTCGGTTTTAAGCAAAAGCACCTTTTCTTCCTCTATGGGTCTGTCCGTGTATTTGCGCACGGAATGGCGCTCTGCCATTGCTTCGTAAATTGTCATTGTTTTTCTCCTTTCCGCTTTCTTAAAAGAAAGCTCGGCAAAGAATTTCGCTAAAATCTCGCCCTTTGCCGCGGCGATATTTTTTTGTTTAAATCAATCTGTCTTTCAACGAGAAATGCTTACAAAAATTCCTTTTTATGTTCCTCAAAAAAATCGTGGTAGATTTTCACGTTTTCAAGCTCTGTCCATCTCTTTTCCGCCGCGGGAACTGCGTCGAGGTCGTATATTTTCGCGCCTTTTACGGAAAGCAGAAACGGCGAATGGGTGGATATTATAAGCTGGCAACCGAAAAAGCGCGCGCTGTCCGAAAGAAAAGCGAGCAGTTCCTTTTGCAGTTTCGGCGAAAGGCTGTTTTCAGGCTCGTCGAGCAGGTAGAGCGCGTTTTCCTTTATGTGCTCCGTAAAGTAGAGGAACGCGCTTTCGCCGTTGGATTTGCCGCGCACCTCGCGCGTGTTAAGGCGCGGCGCAACAAAGGCAGATTTGGTTTTCTTCCGCGCTTCGTTGCGTATTTTCAGTTCGTCGTATTCCGCCATTGTGCGCATCTGAAAATGGAAATTCGGGTCTTTGTAAACCTCGTATTCCCTGAAAAGCTCCTCCCTTCGTTCCTCTACGCCACGGTTAATGGCGCGCAGGTCGAGCAGAAAATCGAAAACGTCATCGCTCGTGATAATCCTGCTTTCCTCGGGTATTTCCGCGGCTTCAAAAGAGCAAAGGCGCAAATAATCTTCAAAAAGCGGAGTCACGTTAAACGGGGCGGAGCGGAAAACGCCGAGCTTCTGCGCGATAACGTTGAGCAGGGTGGATTTGCCGCTGCCGTTGCCGCCGTAGAAGATTGTAACGGGCGCGAACTCCACGCGCGAAAGATATTTCGGCGGAAAAATGTGGAACGGGTATGCGTTTTCGCGGTCGTAGCAGAGCATTTCGAGCTGATACGGAAAACTGAGGAAAAACTCCGTTTCCGCAAGCTCGCTCGCAAGGCTGAAAGAGCGCAGATACGTCATTTCTCAATCTCCGCTGCGAGTGCCGCCGCTATTTCGCGCATAGGCGCCTCGCTCACTTTCAGCACCTTGCGGTCATAAGAGAGCAACCCGTTGGTTTCATCCTCCACGTCGGAAACCTGCGTGTAAACTGCGGCGCAAAGCCCCTCTTTTACCAAAGGTACAATCTCCTCGCGGTAGAGCTTTACAAGCGCTTCCTCGAAATCTTCCCTCTTTTCAAAGAATTTATATCCGTACGTCTGCTTCACGTTGAAAACGTGCCCCTCGGGCTTGTAGGAATATCCGCCAAATTCCGAAAGCACCACGGGCTTTTCGCTTTTTTCCATTTTCACGGGTTTGAAGTATACGTGCAGGCTTTCCACGTCGCTCTCAGCGCCCGTGAACCAGCCCGAGGCCGTGTCTGTAAAGCGCGTGCTGTCGAGCGCTTTCATTTTAGCATACATTTTGCCGCTTTCAAACTGCCCCCAACCCTCGTTGAAAATAGTATAATAGCATACGCACGGGTGGTTATAGAGCTGTGCCACGGTTTCTTCCATAGCCGCCTCGAAAGCCGCGCGGCTTTTCGGGTTTTTGTGCATATTTTTATCGTTAAGTTTTTTTATACCAACTGTGGGGAGCGCCGTATCGCGCATAAAAGAATAATCGGAGTTGTTCACCATATCCTGGAATACCACCATACCCAAGCGGTCGCAGTCGTAGTAGAACTGCTCGGGCTCCACCTTTATATGCTTGCGGAGCATATTGAAGCCGAGGTTTTTCATCGCCATAATGTCGCCCGCATAGCATTCGGGCGCGGCGGGGGTGAATATGCCGTCACTGAAGTAGCCCTGGTCGAGCAAGCCGTGGAAAAAGTATGGTTTGCCGTTAAGGCACAGGCGCGGCGTGCCGTTCACGTTTTTTATTTCAAGCGTGCGCAGGGCAAAATAGGAGCGCACCTCGTCCTCGCCCGCTTTCAGGGTAAATTCATAAAGATACGGCGTTTCGGGTGACCACAAACGCGGTGTTTCTATATTAACGTGTGCCTTGCCCGCTTCCAGCGGGAACGTGCGCTCGCCATCGGGCGTTTTTACGGTCAATTCGCCGTTTTGCACGCCGAACGCGGTAATATCGGCAAAATCTGCACCTGTTTCTATGCGGAGCGAGCTTATATATTCTTCGGGGACGCTTTCCACCCACACCGTCTGCCATATGCCCGTAACGGGAGTGTACCACATACCGCCGCGCTTTTCGCACTGCTTGCCGTAGGGCAAAATGCCTGTGTACAACTCGTCGCGCACAAAGAGCTCCAGCGTGTTCTTCTTGCGAAGCAGGTTTGTCACGTCGAAGCAGAACGGGGCGTATCCGCCAATGTGCTTGCCAACGCACTTGCCGTTGAACTTCACACGCGCGATTTGGTCCACCGCACCGAAGTGGAGCAGTACCCTGCCGCGCACAAACCCTTCGGGCAGATAAAACTTCTTCTTATAAATTATCTCCGCTTTTTTCGGTATGCGCTTGTGCACGCCGGAAAGGAGCGATTCGGGCGGGAAAGGCACGGTTATTTTGTGTTCTTTCTCCCCTATGAAAAGCTTCCACTCGCCGTTAAGGCAGAAGAAGGAATCGCGCCGCATCTGCGGGCGTGGATATACGTTCCACGGGGTTTCGGGCAAAGTTTCACCCTCTGTGGTATAAAGTTCCGCAAATTTATTTTCCATTTATTTTCTCCTTTTTGTTTGTGCACGCAAACACCACGGCAAGCAGTACGGTAAGAACCGCCGCCACGGCAAGCGCCGCAAGGAATATATTTTCGTTAGGCACGAAAGACGTCGTGCCGTCGTCGTTTACGATAGTCTCGGCGTTTGCGAGTATCTGCGCGCCGAGCGCGGGGCCGATAATACCGGGCACGAGAACCTGACCCACAATACGCAAGCCCTGAAACATACCTGCGCGGTTTTCGGGTGTGTTATCGCGTATTACCGCGCCGAACACCGCCGCTCCCGCAAGGTAGCCGCACATCATAAGAAGCGAGCCCACGAAAACAAGCGCCGTGCCGCGGAAGAAATATAGCAGCACGTAGCCTGCCATAAGCAGGGCGAGCGCGGGGAAAACGGATTTTTTAAACTTGACTTTGTCGTATACCCTGCCCCAGAACGCCGTGAACACCGCAGCGAGCACTATGGCGGGCGCCATTATGAGCACGTAATTGTCCATTTTGAGCGAAACCGTGTAGTAAAGAATGAGGTACGGCATAAAAACCTGAATGGATATGCCGAACACGGCAAACGCCAGAAGGTAGATATAGAGCATTTTGTTTTCGCGTACCACAGAGGGGCGGAAACCGTAGAAAATGTTGGCAAAATAATTCTTATTCTGCGAAATTTCAAGTTTCGGGTCGTCTATAAGGAAAAATCCCGCAACGCCTATAACAATCACGACAGCGCCGATTATAGCGAAAATAGCCGTCCAGCTTTCGCTTTTGTCGAGGTCGAAAGTCATAAATCCGCCGAAAACGGCGAGTATTGCCACAAGCGGCATCATAGAGTTTATGCCCTCTGCCGCACCCCTGTTTGTGTCGTCGGTCACGTCGGTAAGCCACGCGTTAAAGCACGCATCGTTTGCGGAGGAGCCAAAAAACGTCATCACACAGTCCATAATTATAACGAGCGTTACGCAAACTGCGGAAACAGAGGCAGATGCGGGCAAAAACGCGCCCACAATGTCCGTGCGTATAAGACAGAAGGAAAGAATCGATATGCCCCAAAGGATATATCCGCCGCAGATGAAGACCTTTCGCTTACCGAGCGTGTCCGCGAGCTTTGCGATCTGGGGGTGGCTTCCCTTAAAATAGAGGGCCGCATGAAGCGTCCCGAATATGTCGCCGCCGCCGTAACTGAGCTTAGA
>JAFTOK010000253.1 GCA_017463815.1 Clostridia bacterium
AGGTATTCGCGCGCGATATGGCTAAAAAAGAAGGCGCTGTAATCATCAATATCTCCAGTATGAACAGCTTCCGTCCCCTTACAAAAATCCCCGCATATTCCGGTGCGAAAGCCGCTGTTTCCAACTTTACGCAGTGGCTCGCAGTTCACTTCTCCAAAGTTGGCATTCGCGTAAACGCTATTGCTCCCGGCTTCTTCGTGACAAACCAGAACCAGGCGCTCCTTATCAACCCCGACGGCACGTATACGGAAAGAAGCCAGAAAATCCTTGCTCACACACCTATGAACCGCTTCGGCACACCCGAAGACCTCACAGGTACGCTCCTCTGGCTCTGCGATAACAACGCTTCCGGCTTTGTAAACGGCGTTGTTGTACCCGTAGACGGCGGCTTTGCGGCTTACTCCGGCGTATGATATTCCCGAACGACGAAAATCTTGCGCGCGCAATAGAATTCACAATAGAGATGGACAAAATGAAGAGCGTTTTCAGGCGCTCTTCCATTTTTGACGGCTCGCGGCGCGAAAACGATGCGGAACATTCCTACCACATAGCCCTTATGGCGCTGGCGTTTGAAAAATACGCGCCCGAGGGCGTGGAGCTTCTGCGCGTGCTGAAAATGCTTCTCGTGCACGACATTGTGGAAATCGATGCGGGCGACACCTTCGCCTACGACAAGGCGGCGAACCTTACCAAAAAGGAGCGGGAGGCGAAGGCGGCAGACAGGCTCTTTGCGATGCTCGAAAACGGTGCCGAGCTTCGCGCGCTCTGGGAGGAGTTCGACGCTATGGAAACGCCCGACGCGCTCTATGCCATAAGCCTCGACAGGCTCGAACCGTTCCTTGCAAACTGCCTTAACAAAGGCGACACGTGGTTTGCGGGCGGTGTAGGAAAAGAAGCCATACTCAAAAGAATGGCGCCCGTGGAAAAGGGCATACCTGCACTTTGGGAAACAGTACTCGCGCTTATAGAAGAAAACGTGGAAAACGGTTTTGTCGGCGAAAAATAGATGAAAATAAAAACCGCAGGGAAAACCTGCGGAATGCATAAAACAGTTGCAAGGACAGCAACATTGATGCTGTCCTTGTTCTTGAATAATTTACTTTCATAGGGTAATATGGAAACAAACAGACCGATGAATTCAACTTGGAGCATAAAATGGACAACATACAAACTGGAAGGTTGATTGCTGAGTTGAGAAAAAAACAAGGCTTAACACAGCAGCAATTAGCAGATAAATTGAATCTATCAAATAAGACTATTTCAAAGTGGGAATCAGGCTCAGGTAGCCCTGATATATCTAACTTGCCCGTTCTTGCTGAAGCGTTAGAGATTTCGGTAGATGAACTATTAAATGGCGAGTTGAACCAACTACAATCAGACACAAATGTGAATGTTTCTAAAGATTGCTCTCCACGAAAAGAACTTACTCCGGAACAAAAGAAGGAAAGAGCTATTATAGCTCTTGCAGCTTCTGTTGGGGCTATATTAGGAATTTTGGCATATAATTTCGGTTGGCTTGGATAAAACAGGCTGTTCCACGGTGCGTAGACTAAATTCTACGGTGCAGATGTGTGATTGCGCCGCTCTTTTTGTTACAATTATTTTATCACAGACGAAAGGAGCGTACATATGGAACAAAACAAAGAAATCCATAAGCAGTTGTCCACAAAGGAAAAAATCCGTATCTTGTTCACAACTTTAGCGGGGCTTGGTGCTGGTGGCGTTTTGGGGATTATTGCATATTATCAGCACTGGCTTGGGTAAAGCATACTGATAAACAATAAAAGAACGAACAGATACAAGGGCGCACTTCTATACATAGTTTTCTGCTTATGTATGCGTTATCCGTAGGGGCGTTCTGCGAACGCCCGCGGGCGAACACAGTTCGCCCCTACCGTGTGTGAGAAAAACTCAACCGTCGATTGGATTTTTATCAATTAACGAGAGGTGGAAAGTTTTTCTGTTTTATAGTATAATATAATCACAGACCGGTCGAATAAAAACAAAAGGAGCGAAAGCCTATGTCATTCGGACAAAGAATAAGAGAACTTCGCAGAAAAAACAATATGACACAAGAAGAACTTGCCGAACTTCTCTCCATTTCCTCGCAAGCGGTGAGCCGTTGGGAAACCGATGCCGCTATGCCCGATATTTCGTTTTTAATACCGCTTGCCAACCTTTTCGGCATCACCACAGACGAGCTTTTGGGCAGAGAAAGCGGCAAAAAGGCGGAAATAGAGGCGTACAAAGAAAAAGACAGAGTTTTGGGAAGTAAAGGCGACGTTGCAAAACGCCTAGCTTTATGGCGCGAAGCCGCGCAAAAATACCCCGGGGATTTTGAATGCTTGGAAAATCTTGCAAGCATTTTGCTTACTACACTGTATAGCGGCGGCGAAGAAGAAACGCTGGAAAGCAACGCAAAAGAAGCCGTGGAAATATGCGAGCGCATTATGCGGGATTGCAATATAAGCGAAATAAGAAACAGCGCTTTGCATAGCTTGGTGTATCTGTATTCTACCAAAGACTATTCCGTGGCAAACGAAGAAAAAGCCGTGGAATACGCCTCTATGGCACCGAGCTTTTGGTGCAGCAGGGAAAACTTGCTTGAAGTGGCGTATTTTGCCGAGGAAAGCAAGCCGAAAAAACTGTGGCAGGAGCACAGGAACATCATAACCTTTTTGGACGAATTGAGTATGAAGATATACTATCGCAAGTATGACGACCCGAAAGAGAAGCTTTTTGCCTGCGAAACTGCGCTGAAGCTCTGGGAAACGGTTATATACGACGGGAATTATCTTTTTATCCATTGCCGCATACAAAAAATCTACGAAATGATTGCGCTTTGCCACGCGGAGCTCGGGAACGCAGAGGCGGCGCTCGACGCGCTCGAAAAAGCGTTCTACCACGCTGGGGAATTTGATGCCTTGCCGGAAGGAGAATTGAAATATACGAGTGTGTTTGTAAATTTTGCGACTGTAGACACAAAAAGCACCTCTAAAAACTATATGCTCACAAATATCGAGTGCGCTCGGCGTTTCACCCGAAGAAAAAAGTTTGATTTTCTTCGCGACACCCCGCGCTTTAAGGCGTTGCTTGAAAATAAGGAATAACATAAAAAACCGCAGGGAAACCTGCGGTTTTTGCTTCTCTAAAATTTATCAATCTCAATTTTTTCGGCTTTTATTTCAAAATCTTTCCCGAGGAAGATTTTGCCCTCGGCGGCAAAACGCGCGGGCTCGTCGGAAACGAAATAGCGTATTTCGCCTTTTTCCGCTCTTTCGGAAAGCAGGTTCTTTTTCCCGAGTGTTTTTGCCATAGCACGCGCCGCAGCAGAGGCGGGGTTTATGAGCGCCACGCCCGGCAGAGCCGAGGCAATCGCCTTCTCGAGAATGGGGAAGTGCGTACAACCCAAGATGAGCGTGTCTACCTCTCCGCGGAAATGCGCGAGGTATCGCTCGCACGCGAGGCGAGTTATTTCGTCGCCCTCGGCGGTAAAGCCGTATTCCACAAGCGGTACGAAAAGCGGGCACGCGCTCTGCAAAACCACGGCTTGCGGGTCACGCTCCTCGATTTTACGCTTGAAAATGCCCGAATTTACCGTCGCCTGCGTGCCGATAACGCCTATGCGCTTGCTGTGGGAGGCATCGTACGCTTCGCGCGCGGCGTCCTCCACCACGCCGAAAACGGGATTTGACGTGAGCGCTTCTATACATTCGAGCGCGTTGGAACTCACCGTGCCGCACGCGGCGAGAATGGCTTTTACCCCGTGGGAAAGCAGAAAACTTGCGTCCTGCGCGGTGTATTTGCGGATAATCTCGCGGGATTTAGAGCCGTACGGCACTCTGCCCGTGTCGCCAAAGTATATTATATTTTCGTGCGGCAGAAGCTCGGCAAGCGCGCGCACGGCGCAAAGCCCGCCGAGGCCGCTGTCGAAGACTCCTATTGCGCTTTCTTTTGACATAAGATGCTCCTTTTATGTGTTGTGTGTTGGTGGAACGGGAAATCTGTCCCGCTACAAATATATTATTCCGCTTTCACTTTTATAACCGCTCCGCGCACGTTTCCGCCGTAATCGCGGAAGATTTCGCAGGGAAGCGCCGCTTTTTCGCAAAGCGAGCGGAGCGCCGCCTCTTGGTCATAGCCAATTTCAAAAATCATAGCGCCGCCATCTTTCAGCATAGCTGGCAGAACCGCCAAGAATCTGCGATAGAAGACAAGCCCATCTGCCCCGCCGTCGAGCGCGAGCATAGGTTCGCGATGAACTTCTGCGGAAAGCGCCGCTATATCTGCCGTGGGAATATACGGCGGGTTGGAAACTATAAGGTCGTATTTTTCGCCGCCGCTTGCAAAATCTGCGGCGAGAGCGTCGCGCTGCTCAAAGCGCACTTTTTCCGAAAGCGCACATTTTTCGGCATTTTTGTTCGCCACGGCGAGCGCTTCTGCCGAAATGTCAATGCCGAGCACCTCTGCGTGCGAGTTTGCCGCTATGGCAAGGGCTATACAACCGCTGCCTGTGCAAATATCGAGCACGCGGGCGTTTCGCTCACCCAAAAATTCGAGTGCGCGCTCCACAATCACTTCCGTGTCGGCTCGCGGGGTGAGGCAAGATGCGTTTACGTATAGGTTAAGACCGAAAAAATCCACGTTTCCCAGGATATATGCAAGAGGCTCGCCGTTTTGGCGGCGAGCGATGATGTTTTCGGTTTCTGTGGGTATTTCGTGCATTTCCTCGCGGGAGCGCAGGGAAAGCGCCGTTCTGCCAAAACCCGTGAGGTGGCAGACGATTTTCTCCGCTTCGTACGCGGCGTATTCGCCCGCGACACCCGAAAGGGCTTCTTTTATATATTTCTTAAACTGAAAATACGTCATTTCTCTTCCGTGCTGTCGTTTGTTTCGTCTGCTTTTTCTTCCGTTTTATCTTCGGGCGGGAATTCTTCGGGCATAGCCGCTTTGAGCGAGGCGATAGCGCATTCTATTTGGCTGTCGTCGGGCTCGCGCGTGGTGATGCGCTGCATCCAAAGGCCGGGGGCGGAAAGTATGCGCACCAAAGCGTTATCGTGCTTGCCCGCGTACATAAGGAACTCATAGCCCACACCCATAACGAGGGGGAGCATAAGCACTTTGAGCAGTACGCGCAAAAGTGTATTTTCCCAAGTGATAAAAAGACCTGAAATTATGCTTATGCCGAGCATAACGAACATAAAGCTCGTGCCGCAACGGGGGTGGAAGCGCGACTGTTCGCGCACGTTTTCCACGGTGAGCTCTTTGCCTGCTTCGTAGCAGAAGATTGATTTGTGCTCTGCCCCGTGGTATTCAAAAGTTCTGCGGATATCCTTCATAAGCGAAACGAGGAGCATATAGGCAACGAAAATGCCGATTTTTATAACACCCTCTATTACGTTTTGCCAAATGCCGAGGTCACCTGTGAAATGCACGATTATTTTTGTGAAGAACGTGGGCAGAAACATAAAGAGGAACACGGCGAGCGCAACACCGAGCACCATTGCAACGCCCATAAGAATATCAAGCGTGTTGCTCTTTTTCTCTGTACCGTCTTCGTTTTTCTTCTTCGGTTCGTTCAGTTCTTCGTCTATGCCGAGCATTTCTGCGGAATCATTTAGCGTGGAGAAAGAGAGCATAAGCGATTCTATAAAGCCCACAACGCCGCGTATTATGGGAAAATTGCAGATTTTGCATTTGGTTTTGGCGGAAACGAACGTGGAATTTTTCGTTTCCATCGTGCCGTCGTCTTTGCGGACGGTCAGTGCGACGTTATCGCCGCTTTTCATCATAACGCCCTCCAGCACGGCCTGACCGCCGACCTTGCCGCGCCTTTCGGGTATATAACAAGTTTTATTTTTACTCATCACTAAAAACCTTTCTTACAAAAATAAAATATATAATGAGATTATTGTATCATATAAATGTTAATAAATAAAGAGGAAAATAAATTTTTTGAAAAATAATATTTTGTCGTGCCGAAAAACAAAAAAATCCGCAAAAGCGGATTTCTTTTTGTGATTTAATCAAATGCAGATAATGTATGCTGCGATTGCGAGAACTGCGAAAACGGCAGCAAGGATTGTTGTGAAGCGGGAAAGCTTCTTTTCTTTTGTCTGGCTCTGATTCTTGCCGAAGAAAGAATCTGCAGATGTACCGCCAACTGCGCCGGAAAGACCGCGCTTTTTAGAGCTCTGGAAAAGAACGAGAACTACGAGAGCAGCTGCAACGAGAAGAAGAGCGGAACCGAGAATGTAAGAAAGAACTACCATAATCTTTATAAACCTCCGATTCGGCAAACGCCGATTTTTATTTCTTTTTGTTGCGGAAAACAGCGCCAAAAACGCCCCATTCCGATAATTACATTTAATCATACCATATGAAAAGCAAAAAAGCAAGAGTTTTTTTGCAAAGTATTCAAATAAATATAAAAAAATTCTCTTTAAGCAAAATAAATTACAAAAAATCATTGACAAAGTTATATAAATATGATAAAATACACATTCGGAAAAGCGCAATTAAGTGCTTTCTCCTTGCTGCGAATAAAAAATCAAACAGTTCGCGGCCTTATGTCCAGAAGGAGGTGTAGTCATAATGGAAAACATTAAAGCGTCCTATGAAACGATGTTCATCGTTGAAACAACAAAGGGTGAAGAAAAGGTTGCAGCAGTTGTTGCAAAATTCAAAGCTCTTATCGAAGCAAACGGTGAAGTAGAATCTTTCAACGAATGGGGCAAACGCAAACTTGCTTACCCCATCAATGATCTTACAGAAGGTTACTACGTTCTCGTAAACTACAAAGCAGACACAAGCTTTGTTGCCGAACTCGAACGTAACTTCAACATTTCTGAAGACATTATGCGCTCTATGACAATCAAAGTAGCGTAAATTTTCAAGGAGGAACAGTCAAGATGGCAAGTCTTAATAAGGTAATTCTTATCGGACATCTCACAGCAGACCCGGAACTTAAGCAGACACCCTCCGGTGTCAGCGTAACGTCTTTTTCTATCGGCGTAACACGCAGATATACAAAAGCCGGCGAGCAAGCGCAGAGCGACTTTATCAATATCGTCGCTTGGAGAACAACAGCTGAATTTATTACAAAATATTTCAGAAAAGGCAATGCCATTTGCATTTGCGGTTCTCTTCAGTCCAGAAGCTGGACAGCAAACGACGGCTCTAAACGTTACGTTACGGAAGTTGTTGCAGATGAGGCAACTTTTGTTGAAAAGAAAAGCGAAAACGCCGGTTACGGCGCTCGCGGCGGCGACGATTTTCAAGCCCCCTCTTTCTCGAGCGATGCAGGCATAGCGCCTAAATTCGAGGAAGTAGCAGGCGACGAAGATTTGCCGTTCTAAGCCCACAGAGGCCATTAAAATAATATAGGAGGTTTTTTACAATGGAAAATAGAGAACAGAGACCCGCAAGAAACGGCAACGTTCACAGAAGAAAAAAAGTATGTGTATTCTGCGTTGAAAAAGCAACTGTAATCGACTACAAAGATACAGCTAAGCTTCACAAGTTCATTTCCGAACGTTCCAAAATTCTTCCCAGAAGAGTAACAGGAACTTGCGCAGCACACCAGCGTGCTCTTACAGAAGCGATTAAACGCGCTCGTCACGTAGCACTTCTTCCTTTCGTTACAGACTAATTTGTAATGATAATTTAAGCACACTCAAACGAGTGTGCTTTTTGTTTTGCGTATTACTTAATCGATTTCTTTGCAACTGCAATTATTCAATATTCATTGAAAATCTTGTCGAATGAATGATGAATATTGAATAATGAAAAATGAATAATACAAAACGAAAATCCTGCCGACAATAATCGACAGGATTTTTGTTTTGGTGCGGCTGAAGGGACTTGAACCCCCACGTCGAAGACACCAGATCCTAAGTCTGGCGCGTCTGCCAATTTCGCCACAGCCGCAAAATCATACTGTTACATTTTAACACAAAACACACCAACTGTCAACCGAAAAATGAAAAATCACCTTGCATTTTTTTCGCAAGGTGATTTTGTTTAGTGGGATTTGATTATTTTACGCTTATATGGACCGTTTCGCCTTTGAGAAGCGGGAAGTACATAAGGTCGCCGTCTACGCTGAATTCGATATTATCGAGTGTGGCGCGCTGTGCGCCCGCAAACTTGAGCCTGCAAAGCCCGCCCACGTCTGCCGTGACGGTTATGTTTTTAACTTGTCTGTTTTCCCAGACACAGCCTATTGTAAAGCCTCCGCGCGCGCAAAGCCCCGTAAAGAAGCCGCCGCGCCAAGCCGCGGGAATGGCGGGCAGGAGCTCTATGTATCCCGCACTACTCTGGAGCAGCATTTCGCAAACACCTGCCGTTGCACCGAAATTGCCGTCTATCTGGAAGGGCGGGTGTGTGCCCCAGAGATTGGGCAGGGTATTGTTTTTTATAATGTTGCCATAGAGCCTGTGTGCGCTTTCGCCATCGCCCGTGCGCGCCCAAAGAAGGAGCCTATGCGCCGTTGCCCAGCCGGTAGATTTATCGGAGCGGCGTGTAAGCACGACCTTTGCGCCATCGAGCCATTCGGGCGTACGTTTGTTTATTATTGTGCCGGGATAGAGCGCCACGAGGTGAGAGATATGCCTGTGGTTTTTTTCGCCTATATCGCCGTAGCGGTTTTCTTCGCGGTATTCCTTTACCTGCCCGTCTACGCCTATAAGCACGGGGTCGAGCAATGGAAGCGCTTTTTCGATTTTTCCTATAAGCGGCTCTTCGTTTGCGCTTATGCCGAGTATTTTTGCCGCTTGCAGCGTTTTATCGAAGTTTTCATACGTCATCTGCTGGTCGAAAGCACAGCCTACTGTGTTGTAATATTTGCCGTCTTTGCCCTGCTGCTCGGGGGAGGCGGAAATGCCCGTGAGCATTTTGCCGTCCTTTTCTATGAGCACTTGCATAAGAAAACGCGACATCTCCAGAAGATAGGGGTACGCCACCTCGCGCAGGTATTGTTTGTCGCGCGTGAAATCGTAATGCTGCCAGAAGAGCAGGGAGGTAAAGCCGCCCGTGCCGGGGCCCGAGTGCCCGCGAGCTTTCGGGGTGGAAATGTTGTACAGCGTGGCGGTCGTGCCTATTGTCCAACCGTTTTTGCCCTTGCCCGTGTATTTTTCAGGGTAATTCTGCAGTATGTATTTGTCGGCGTTTTTGCGTGCAAGGGGCATATACGCTTTTGCGTAGTCTATATAGGGTGTAAAACATTCCGCAAGGTTTGCAGCCTGTGCGGGCCAATAGTTCATCTGAACGTTTATGTTGTGGTGATAATCGCACCCCCAGGGGGAGCTGTCGTAAGCGCACCAGGTGCCTTGCAGGTTGGCGGGGTAGCCGCCTGCGCGCGAGGAGGCTATGAGAAGATAACGCCCGTATTGGAAAAGAAGCTCTTCCAGATAGCGCATTTCAAGCCTTGTTTCCTCACTCTGCTTATATTCGTCTGCGTTGCGTTTGTATTTTATCAGAAGCTCGTCTGTCGGTGTGCCGAAATATTTGCCGCCGAAAGAAACGGACGTGCGTGAAAAGAGCGCGTGGTAATCGGCAAGATGAGCTTCTTTCAGCGCGTCATATCCGCGGGCGCAGGCTTTATTCAGCGTCTGCGCGACGGCGTCGGAAGGGTCGGGGTAGGGGGCGAGCTTTTGCTTCGGGTCGTCCTCTTCAAAAACGCGGCTTTCCATTTTGTAGTTTGTTCCGCAGGTGAAGAAAATTTCGGCGTAATCGGCGTTTTTCACTTTTATGGTGCCGTTTTCGCTCGTGACCTTGCCGCCGTAAGCTTTCACGCGGGCTCTGCCCTCGTATTTTATGCCGTAGTAATCGGAAACGCCGCGCATTATTATATCGCTGTGGCTGGCGTGAACCTCGCCGCTTCTGCCGCATCCGTCGCCTTCCTGCACGCAGAAATCGCGGCAAAAAGATATGAGCGGGGAAACGGAAAAACTTACTCTGCTGCCCTTGCTTGCGGTAAAGCGCATTGCGAGCACGTTGTGCGGGTAAGAAAGGAAATATTCGCGCTCGTAGTGAACACTGCCGAATTCATAGGCAACGCCCGCAACAGCATCGTCGAGCGAAAGAAAGCGGCGGTAATTCTGCGGGGTTTCGTGCCCGAACTCGAAAATAAGGTCGCCGAAAGAGCGTGTGCCGCCTGAACCTTTTTTCCACGTTCCCGTGGCTATAATGGGGTTTGCCACGCTGTTTTCCGTTATCTGTATGCGGTCTGTACCCGTTCTGCCGAATATGGAGGCGCCGAAATGGGAGTTGCCGAGCGGGAGCGACCATTTTTCCCAGCCCGCATAGGGTTTATCGTCTATGCGCGAGCGGAAAAAATCCGCATAATCGGGCGCGGGGTTTTTGTATTCGAGAATAAGCGGTTTGTTCACGGTTTATCATTCCTTAAATTTATACTTTTGCCAAAAGTATACCACAAAAACTTTTGCTTTTCAATGTGTTTTGCGATTTTCACGCTGTTTCTTTTCGGCGAAATATGCCGAAAAGCCAATTTACGTCGTCTTTTGAGATGGCGCGGAAGATTACGAGGAAATTTATGTAAAAAACGAGCAGTATAAGTATGCCGCAAACCGTTTCCACGGCGAGGTGGTGAAAGGCAAAGGGAAGCGCGCGCATTACAAGATGTGCCGCCGCGCCCGCACCTATTACGGAGATAAGAGGGGCTATGACCGTGCGGTATACGGGGATTTTAACACCCGTCACGGAAATCAGGCGCGAAAGGCTGAGCACGTCGTTTACAAGCTCCGTTATGAAAACGCACACGATATATCCGTTTATACCCATACGCGGCAGAAGCGTGTATACGAGGAAAACGCTTATAGCGGCATCTATGATGTTGTATTTCATCGATGCGAGCTGCTCGCCCAAGCCCTTCAGCATTCCGTCTACGACGGTGTCGAGGTACATAAGCGGCACAAGCACGGCAAAAACGCCGATGTATTTTGCCGCTTCCTCGCTTTTGTAAACGAGCATACCGAGCGGCTTTGCAAATACTATGAACGCGCCCGCGCACGCCATACCGAAAATGAGGCAGAAGGTTATGGCTCGGCATACGATGTATTTTATATGCTTCGTATCTCGGCGCTCATATTTTGCGGCTAGCTCTGAAAGCTCTGGTATGATGAGCGAGGCAAACGTGGAAGAAACGGCAGAGGGGAAGAGCACGAGCGGGAGCACCATACCGTGCACCGTGCCGTAGGAGGCGAGCGCTTCTGCCTGATTTTTGCCCGAGCGCCGCAAGCCGTAAGGTATGAGTATGTGTTCCAACGTCACAAGCCCGCTGCGCAGGTATGCGCTCGCCGCAATGGGCAGGGATATGTGCAGCATACGCGCGGTGAGCCCGCGCGGCACCTGCTCGCCCTCTTTCGGGCGCAGATATTTGCGCTTATCGCGCAGGTAAAAAAACAGCAGATATATAAACGAAAGCCCCTCCGATATGCTGGTGCCAAGCACGAGCGCAAGGCAGGAATATTCCACGCTTTGCGTGCCGAAAACGTGCAAAAGCGCCACGGTTATGGCGATTTTCACAAATTGCTCCGTAATCGCCGCGGCGGCGCTTTTGGAAACGCGGCGTACGGCGTTGAAATAGCCCGAAAGCACGTTTGAAAGCGCGATGAACGGAAGGCTTACGGAAAGCGCTTTGAGCGAAATCACGGTGCGCTCGTCGCCCAGCAGATGCACGCCTATGGGGCGGGCAAACGTGAAGAGCGCAAGCGCGGCGGCAGAGCCGAAAATTATGCTGTACATAACGCATTTTCGCATAGCGGCTATGGCGGCTTTTGTGTTGCCTTTGCCGAGCTCCTCGGAAACGAGGCGCGTTACGGCGAGGCTTATACCCGAGTTTGCCACGGTTACGGCGAAAACGTATGCGCTCATTATAAGCGAATGTATGCCGATGCCTTGCGCGCCCACGGTGTTTGCCGTGTATGCGCCGAATGTTACGGAGATTATCCGCATAAATATGGTAACACCGCCCATAATGGCGGCGTTTGCCGCAAAACGTTTTAGTCTGTTCATTTTTCTCCTCGATTTTTTGTTTTTGTAAAAATATATTACGCGCGGCGTGAAAAAATGCGGGCGGAAGCCATATTTGTGCTTTCACGCAATATTCTTTAAATTATTTTGCCGAAAAATGTTTTTTGTTTATTGCAATTTAATCGCCTATGTGATATAATAAAATGAAATATAATAGGGCTTGTTTTGGCCCGACACAGAAACTTCATATTTTATTCTACGAAAGGAGTGAAAAAATGAAAATCACAGTATGTATAGGCAGCTCTTGCCACATCAAAGGTTCTCGCCAGGTTGTAGAACAGCTCCAGAACCTTATAGCAGAAAACAACCTTGAAGAAAAGGTTCAGCTCGGCGGCACATTTTGCTTGGGCAGATGCCAGGAAGGTGTTTGTGTAATGGTTGACGATGCTTTCCATTCCGTAAAACCCGAAACGGTTGAAAGCTTCTTTAAAACGGAAGTTCTCGCAAAAGCGTGAACGCGGCAAAAACGGGGTCATTCCCCATCCTTTCCTGAATATAACACTCCGCACACCACTTGAAAAACGGTGCGAAAAATGTTATAATATATGAAGGATATTAAATTTTTCAGAATAATAAAAACAATATTTTTAAATGAGAGGTTTCTTATGAACAAAATTACAGTAATCGGTTCCGGTAGCGTTGGTTCCACAATCGCGTATACTCTGACTGTTATGGGTCTTGCTTCCCAGGTTGTTATGATTGACATAAACAGCGAAAAGGCTTTGGGCGAAGCACTCGATATCAGACAGGGCGTACCTTTCTGCAACCCTTGCTCTGTTTATGCGGGCTCTTATGCAGATGCGGCAGGTTCCAACATCGTTATCATCACATCCGGCGTTGCGAGAAAGCCCGGCCAGTCCAGACTTGACCTTGCGCAGACAAACGTAAATATTTTGAAATCCGTTACGGACCAAATCGTTAAATACGCTCCCGACGCAACATACGTTATAGTAAGCAACCCTGTTGACGTGCTTACATACGCTTTCAACAAATACTCCGGTATTCCCGAAGAGAGAATTATCGGTTCCGGTACTATTCTCGATACAGCCCGCCTCCGCGCGAGAATTGCTGAATACTACTCTGTAAACCAGCATAACGTACACGCATACGTTCTCGGCGAACACGGCGACTCCTCTTTCGTTCCGTGGTCTTTGGCAAATATCTCCAACATTCCCGTTGAAGATTACAGCAAAGCGCTCACAACAGAAACAAGCAACTTCCTCACGTTCAACAAACACGAGGTTGAAGAATATATGCGCAAATCCGGCGGCCGTGTAATCCAGCGCAAAGGCGCTACTTTCTATGCGGTATCTATGTCTGTTTGCCACCTCTGCAAATGTTTGCTCGGCAGTATGGATACGACTCTTACGGTTTCCACAATGCTCCACGGCGAATACGGTATAGACGACGTTTGCCTCAGCCTTCTTACAATAGTTGGTAACAACAGAGCTAAAGGCAAAATTCTTCTTCCTATCAACGACGAAGAACTCAAAGCTCTTAACCACAGCTCCGACAGCTTGAAGGAAGTTATCAAGAGCATCAAACTCTAAACCACAGGCGTAATTTATTTAAGAAAGGTTGTTATATAAATGGAATATCGCATTGAACACGACTCTATGGGCGAAATGAAAGTGCCCGCAGACCGTCTTTGGGCGGCCCAGACACAGAGAAGCCACGAAAACTTTGAAATAGGCGTGGATATCGAAACAATGCCCCGTGAAATCATTCACGCTTTCGGCATTCTTAAGAAAGCGGCGGCTATTGCAAACAACGCTCTCCGCCCCGAAAAAATGACAGACGAAAAGCTCGGCGCTATAAAAGAAGCTTGCGACGAAGTGATTGCAGGCAAGCTCAACAGCCATTTTCCGCTCGTTGTTTGGCAGACAGGCTCCGGCACACAGTCCAATATGAACTCCAACGAGGTTATCGCTAACCGCGGCAACCAGATTTTGGGCAAAAAATTGCTCCACCCCAACGATGACGTTAATATGAGCCAGTCTTCCAACGATACTTTCCCCACGGCTATGCACATCGCGGCAGTTATTGCTCTTGAAAACAAACTCATTCCCGCTGTAGAAGAGCTTGTAAGCACATTCAAGAGATTGGAAGAAGAAAACGAAGGCATTGTTAAGAGCGGCAGAACGCATTTGCAGGATGCAACCCCCATTAAGTTCAGCCAGGAAATCAGCGGTTGGAGAAGCAGCCTTGAAAAAGACATTGAGCTTATCCGCTTCGCTGTGAAACCCCTCTACGAGCTCGCGCTCGGCGGCACGGCTGTTGGTACAGGCCTTAACGCACCCAAAGGCTTCGATACAGGCGTTGCGGCAGAGGTTGCAAAACTCACAGGCAAGCCTTTCGTAACGGCGGCGAACAAATTCCACGCTCTTACATCCAAAGATGAGCTTGTATTCGCTCACGGCGCTATTAAAGCTCTCGCTTGCGATATGATGAAGATTGCAAACGATATCCGTTGGCTCGCATCCGGCCCCCGCGACGGCTTGGGCGAAATCTTCATTCCCGAAAACGAACCCGGCTCCTCCATTATGCCCGGTAAGGTTAACCCCACACAGTGCGAAGCTGTAACGATGGTTGCCGTTCAGGTAATGGGTAACGACGTTGCCGTTTCTATGGCAGCTTCTCAAGGTAACTTCGAGCTCAACGTATTTATGCCCGTATGTATCTACAACTTCCTCCAGTCCGCAAGACTTCTTGCAGAGGCTATTGTTTCCTTCAATAAGAACTGCGCGGTGGGCATAAAAGCAAACAAAGAAAAGATGCACCACAACCTTCACAACTCTTTGATGCTCGTTACGGCGCTCAACCCCTACATCGGTTATGAAAACGCCGCAAAAACAGCAAAGAAAGCATTTAAGGATAACATTTCGCTTAAAGAAGCTTGTGTTGAACTCGGCTTCCTTACAGCAGAGAAATTTGACGAAGTTTTCCATCCCGAACAGATGGTATAAGCGTATTCCAGTTTTGCAAAAATGATTTCAGCAAGCCCTGCCGTGCCACGCGCGGCGGGATTTGCGAGTGTTTATTTGAAAATTCGGAGGTAAAATAATGAAAGTTAGTTATTTCCCCGGTTGTACACTTAAAAATAAGGCAAAAGACCTTGACGTTTACGCGCGCAAGGCTGCCGAGGTTTTGGGCGTTACTCTGGAAGAAATCGAAAATTGGCAGTGCTGCGGCGGCGTATTCTCCACGGCGAGAGATGAGGTTGCTACAAAGCTTTCCTCTGTGCGTGCGCTGAAAGAAGCGGGCAGCAAAAACCAGCCGCTCGTTACGGTATGCTCCGCTTGCCACAATGTTATCAAGCAGACAAACCACGCTATGCAGACAGACAAAGAGTTTGCAAGCAAGGTAAACAACTATATGGCAGACGGCGCTTATGCGGGCGAAACAGAGGTTTACCACTACCTTGAAATGCTCCGCGACGTCGTAGGCTACGAAGAAGTAAAGAAAAAGGTAGTAAACTCCTTCAAAGGCAAGAAGATAGCCGCATACTACGGTTGCCTTCTTCTCAGACCCAACGGCGTTATGAAGATGGACGACCCCGAAAACCCCTCTATTATGGAGGACTTTATAAGCGCTATCGGCGCCACACCCGTGGTATATGCCAAACGCAATGAATGCTGCGGCGGATATATCGCTATGGAAAGCCCCGAGCTTGCTAAAAAGAACAGCAACGCCGTTATCGAAAACGCGAAAGCGGCAGGCGCAGAAATGATTATAACCGCGTGCCCCCTTTGCCGTTACAACCTTATCAAAAACGGCGCAGACATTCCCGTGGTTTACTTCACGGAGCTTTTGGCAGAGGCGCTCGGAGTAAAGGAGGATACAAATGGAAAATAAGTATCTTCAGGAAGAACTTATCCGCATAAGCGGAGTTAACCCCAAAAAATGTATGCGCTGCGGCAAATGTTCCGCAACTTGCCCCGCATATGACGAAATGGAATACCACCCCCACCAGTTTGTAAATATGGTGGAAAGCGGCGATATAGAACCGCTTCTGGCTTCCAAATCTTTATACAGATGCCTTTCCTGCTTTGCTTGTATAGACAGATGCCCCAGAGGTGTTGAACCCGCAAAGCTCGTGGAGGCAGTTCGCCTTGCCGCTATCAGAAAGCAGGGCGCAAACCACTTGACCGCAGACAAAGTTCCCGCTATGCTCGATGAAGATATTCCCCAGCAGGCGATTGTCAGCGCGTTCAGAAAATACAGCAAGTAAGGAGGAGAGAACAAAATGCAAAGAGTCGGTGTTTTTGTATGTTGGTGCGGCAGTAATATCGCAGGTACTGTAGACGTGCAGGCGGTTTCCGAGGCTCTTAAAAACGAACCCGGTGTCGTATTTTCCACCAACTACCAATATATGTGTTCCCAGGCAGGCCAGGATATAATCAAAGACGCTATTGCCGAACACAAGCTCACAGGTATAGTAGTTTGCTCGTGCTCCCCCAGAATGCACGAGGCTACGTTCCGCAAAACAGCTGCTGCGGCAGGTCTTAACCCCTATATGGTAGAGATTGCCAATATCAGAGAACAGTGCTCTTGGGTACATAAAGATATGCTCACAGGTACTGAAAAAGCTATAATTCTCGGTAAAGCGGCTGTTGCAAAAGTAAACCTCAATGCGCCCCTTACCCCCGGCGAATCCCCCGTTACGAAGCGTGCGCTCGTTATCGGTGGCGGTATCGCGGGTATACAGACGGCGCTTGATATCGCAGACGCAGGCTTCCCCGTAGATATCGTGGAAAAGAAACCCACAATCGGCGGTAAGATGGCTCAGCTCGACAAAACGTTCCCCACGCTCGACTGCGCGGCTTGTATCCTCACGCCGAAGATGGTTGACGTTGCACAGAACGAAAATATCCGCATCTTCTCCTACAGTGAAGTTACGGAAGTTAAAGGTTTCGTAGGTAACTTCGACGTTACAATCAAAAAACACGCGCGCTTCGTAAAAGAGGACATTTGCACAGGTTGCGGCGCTTGCACCGAAAAATGTCCTATGAAGAAGGTTCCCAACGAGTTCAACCTCGGTATGGACAACCGCAGCGCTATTTACATTCCTTTTGCACAGGCAGTTCCGAAGGTTGCCACAATCGACCCCAACTACTGCAATATGCTTAAAAAAGGCAAATGCGGCTTGTGCGCGAAGGTTTGCGCGGCAGGCGCGATTGACTACACGCAGAAAGACGAATATATCAGCGAAAAATACGGCGCTATCGTAGTTGCTACGGGCTTCAACCCCATCAGTATGGATAAATTCGATGAATTTGCGTACAACCAGTCCAAAGACGTTATCACATCTCTTGAATTCGAGCGTCTTACAAACGCGGCAGGCCCCACAGCGGGCAAGCTCGTTCGCCCCTCCGACGGCAAACACCCCCACACAATCGTGTTTGTTCAGTGCGTGGGCTCCCGTTGCTCCGCTTGCGCGGAAAAGGGCAAGGAATATTGCTCCAAGATTTGCTGTATGTACACGGCAAAACACGCTATGCTTACAAGAGATAAATACCCGGATACGGAAGTTTACGTATTCTACATAGACGTAAGAACACCCGGCAAGAACTTCGATGAGTTCTACCGCCGCGCTGTCGAAGAATACGGCGTAAACTACATAAAGGGTATGGTTGGCAAGGTTACACCCGAAGGCGACAAGCTCAAAGTTCAGGCTTCCGACCTTATTGCCAATAAACAGCTTCATATCGATGCAGACCTCGTGGTTCTCGCGGCTGCTATCGAACCCGATAAATCCGCTCGTCCTCTTGCTACAATGCTCACGGCAAGTATGGATACGAACGACTTCTTCACAGAGGCTCACCCGAAGCTCCGCCCCGTAGAAAGCCCCACGGCAGGCGTGTTCCTTTCCGGTGCGTGCCAGGGCCCGAAGGATATCCCCGAAACTGTTTCCCAGGCGGGCGCTGCGGCTTCCAAGGTTATCGGCCTTCTCGCCAAAGATAAGCTCACGGGTAACCCCTGCGTAGCTCACTCCAACGAACTTATGTGTAACGGCTGTTCTTCTTGCGAAAGAGTATGTCCTTACGGCGCTATTTCTTATGAAGATAAGGAATTCCGTATGCCCGACAGAACTACGAAGATAAGAAGAGTTGCTGTTGTTAACCCGGCGGTTTGCCAGGGTTGCGGTGCTTGTACGGTTGCTTGCCCGTCCGGCGCTATGGACCTTAAAGGCTTTGCAAGCGCACAGATTATAGCGGAGGTAGACGCAATATGCAAGTAAAAGAATATAAACCTTTAATCGTTGCTTTTTGCTGCAACTGGTGCTCTTATGCGGGCGCTGACCTTGCGGGCAACAACCGTTTGGCATATCCTGCCGACGTTAAAATCATCCGCGTTCCTTGCTCTTGCCGTGTTAACCCTATGTTTGTTCTCCGCGCTTTCCAGCGCGGCGCAGACGGCGTTATAATCTGCGGTTGCCACCCCGGCGACTGCCACTATACCTCCGGTAACTACTATACACGCCGCAGAATGGCTGCACTTTTCTCTATGCTCGATTACCTCGGCATAGAAAAAGAGCGCACACGCGTTGAATGGGTTTCTGCTGCGGAAGGCGCAAAATTTGCCGCTACGATGAACGATTTTGCCGAGAAGGTAGCCGCACTCGGAGAAAACAAGAGATTGGAGGACCTGAGATGCAAAAAATAACTCGTGAACAACTTATAGATAAAGCCGTTTCCTTGCTCGAAAACGGAACTGTGGAAGCAGTTCTCGGCTGGGGCAAGGGTGAGTTCGACTACGACGTAACTCCCGCCGTTTTCAAAACGGCAGACGAGCTCAAAGCAGGTTTTGTATGGAACGATTTCTGCGGTGCAAACTTTTCTAAATACCTCGTTGCAAAAACAGGCAAAATAGAAGGCAAAATCCTCGTTTTCCTCAAGCCCTGCGATACATACAGCTTTAACCAGCTCCTCACAGAGCACCGCTTCGACCGCGAAAAGGTTTATGCGGTTGGTATCCCCTGCGAAGGTATGGCTGATATTGCGAAAGTTAAAGCGGTTTGCGGCGAAGGTATCTCCGCTATAAACTGCGATGGCGAAAAAATCGCCGTTACAACGCTCTACGATGACGAACCCGTTATGGTAGACGCAAAAGACGTGCTTGCCGAAAGATGCGTAAACTGCAAGAGCAAAAAGCACGTTGCATATGACGAGCTTCTCGGCGAAGAAGGCGAAGTGGTAGACTCCGCGCGCTTCGACGAAGTAGCTAAAATCGAGGCTATGACGCCCGATGAAAGATTCGCATTCTGGCAGAACGAGCTTTCCCGCTGCATCCGTTGCAACGCTTGCCGCGACGCTTGCCCCGCTTGCACTTGCGAAAAATGCGTATTTGACAACCCCAACTCCGGTGTTGAAAACAAAGCCCCCGCAAACAGCTTTGAAGAAAAAATGTTCCACATTATCAGAGCTTTCCACGTTGCGGGCCGTTGCACAGACTGCGGCGAATGCTCCAGAGTTTGCCCCCAGAACATACCGCTCCACCTTCTGAACCGCAAGTTCATAAAGGATATAAACGAGTTCTACGGCGAATATCAGGCAGGCGCAGAGGTTGGCTCCAGAGCTCCCCTTGTGGATTACACCACAGGTGATATCGAACCCGGTGAAGTTTTTGACAGGAGGGACAAAAATGCGTAAATGTTCTCTTGACTCTATGAATTCCGTTTTTGCGGAAATCGCAAAAGCGGCTACACTCTACATTCCCGCCGACAGAACAGACGGCGCTGCCGTTTACACGAAGTGGGAAGAGGGCGTTGTTTGGTCCAATGCCCTCAACACGGTAAGAAGCCCCAAGGACTTCTTCTTCCCCCAGATGGAAAACCTGATGGAATTCAAAACCCAGGGCAAAAACATCGAAATTATCGACACAAGAAGCGAAACGGAAGATTTCGTTGTGTTCGGCGTTCGCGCGTGCGACGTAAAGAGCTTTGAAATTCTCGACAGAGTGTTCCTTTCCGAGCCTGTAGACAGCTACTATGCTGCCCGCCGCGCTCACGGCGTTATAATCTCCCTCGCTTGCACAAGACCTTCCGAAACTTGCTTCTGCGGCACTTTCGGCATTAACCCCGCAGAGCCCGCAGGCGATATTTCCGTGTGGAAGACGGAAACTGAAGTTTTCTTCCGGAGCAATACGGAAAAGGGCGCCGCTCTTATGCAGAAGCTCGAAGCCCTCACGGAAGAGTGCACGGAAGAAGCGGTAGATGCGCAGAAAGAAAAAATTTCCGCCGTTATGAAAAAGCTCCCTCTTGCAGACCTTACGACAGAAGGCTTTGGCGGCGGCAAAACGAAAGAACTTTTCGATAACCCCGCTTGGGATGAACTTTCCCAGACTTGCCTTGGCTGCGGCACGTGCACGTTCGTGTGCCCCACCTGCCAGTGCTACGATATAAAAGACTTCAACACGGGCAAAGGCGTTATAAGATACAGATGCTGGGACTCCTGTATGTACTCCGAGTTCACAAGAATGGCTCACGGTAACAACAGAAACTCTCAGAAAGAGCGTTTCCGCCAGCGTTTTATGCACAAGCTCGTTTACTACCCCGAAAATAACGACGGTTTGTTCAGCTGTGTAGGCTGCGGCAGATGCCTTGCAAAATGCCCCATATCTATGAACATAGTAAAAGTAATGAAAAAGATAGGAGGGAACAACAAGTGAACAATCGTACAGAAACTTTGATTCCCAAAGTCGGCGTTATTACCGATGTGCGTATAGATACACCCGATATCAAAACATTCCGTGTTGTTACGACAGACGGTAAAAAAGCGTTCGACCATCGCCCCGGTCAGTGTGCAATGCTCTCTATCCCCGGCGTAGGCGAGGCGATGTTCTCCATAACGTCCTCCCCCACAAACGAAGAATTTATGGAATTTTCCATAAAGAAATGCGGTTGCGTTACAGAGTGGCTCCACCAGGCTGAGGTAGGCCAGCAGATTACAATCAGAGGCCCCTACGGCAATCCTTTCCCCGTGGACGATGTTTTCGCAGGGAAGAACCTCCTCTTTATCGCGGGCGGTGTTGGTCTTGCACCTCTTCGTTCCGTTATCAACTATTGCAGACACTACCGTGACCGCTACGGCGACATCGATATTGTTTACGGTTCCAGAAGCAAAGACGATTTGCTTGACTATAAGGAAATCATCGACGAATGGGCAACGGATGCGGGTGTAAACGTACACCTCACCATAGACAACCCGCAGGAAGGCTGGGACGGCCACGTTGGTTTCGTACCGAACTACGTTAAAGAGCTCGGCTTCGACACGAACAAAACGGCAATCCTTTGCGGCCCGCCCATTATGATTAAATTCACGCTCGAAGGTCTTTGCGGCCTTGGATTTGACAAAACGCAAATTTATACAACGCTTGAACTTAGAATGAAATGCGGTGTCGGCAAATGCGGCAGATGCAACGTAGGCGCTAAATACGTTTGCAAAGACGGCCCCGTATTCCGTTGCGACGAGCTTGATGAGCTTCCGTCTGAGTATTAAAGGAGATGTAACAATGGAAAAAATGGTAAATATATTCCTTTTCGGCAAAAAATATGAAGTGCCGGAAAATTTGACTATTATGACCGCTATGGAATATGCCGGCTATCAGCTCGTAAGAGGCTGTGGCTGCCGTAACGGCTTCTGCGGTGCTTGTGCTACAATCTACCGCATCAAAGGCGACCGCGAGCTCCGCGCTTGCCTCGCTTGCCAGACAAAGGTAGAGGACAATATGTATATTGCCACACTGCCTTTCTTCCCCCTTGTTAAACAGGTTTACGATATCAACGAAATCCCCGTAAACGAAACCGTTATGATGCAGCTTTATCCCGAAATCTACGCTTGCATCGGCTGCAACGCCTGCACAAAGGCTTGCACACAGGGTCTTAACGTAATGCAGTATATCGCATATGCTCAGCGCGGCGATTTTGAAAAATGCGCAGAAGAATCTTTCGACTGTGTAATGTGCGGCGTTTGCTCCTCCAGATGCCCCGCAGGCATTTCCCACCCCCAGGTTGCTATGCTCGCAAGAAGAATCAACGGCAAATACCTCGCGCCCGGCTGCGGACACCTTGAAGACCGCGTAAAAGAAATCAAAAACGGCGATTTCAACGAACTTATCGAAGCTCTTATGCAGAAACCCATAGAAGAAATGAAAGAGCTTTACAACAACCGTGAAATCGAGAAATAATGGGGAGGTATAACTATGTATTCTGAAAAATTTCAGGCATCTATCGCTGCTGTTGAAGCGGCAAGAGAAAAGAATATTGCATACGAGCCCGCTCGTATGACAGCTAAACAGAAGGAAGACCTTCTCGCGGCTTTCCACCCTGACTACAAGCAGGATGAATTTGACGTGCTTAAAATCGGCCCCAACAAGGGCGAAAAAGTTCCGAAGGAACTTGCAGAAATCCTTCAGGCTCACAGCCGTATCACGGCAGAGAGCGTTGACCTTACAAAACCCGATTATGAAACAGACGTGCTTATAATCGGCGGCGGCGGCGCAGGCGCTTCCGCGGCTATCGAAGCAAACGAAGCCGGCGCAGACGTTATGATTGTTACAAAGCTCCGTATCGGCGACGCTAACACAATGATGGCAGAGGGCGGTATTCAGGCGGCAGACAAACCCAACGACTCCCCCGCAATCCACTTTGTAGACGCTTTCGGCGGCGGCCACTTCGCGGCTAAGAGAGAACTCCTTTCCAAGCTCGTTTGCGACGCTCCCGAAGCTATTAAATGGCTCAGCGAGCTCGGCGTTGAATTCGATAAAGACGCAGACGGCACAATGGTTACAACACACGGCGGCGGTACTTCCCGCAAGCGTATGCACGCGGCAAAAGACTACTCCGGTGCAGAAATTATGAGAACGCTCCGCGACGAAGTTCTCAACAGAAATATCCCTGTTGTTGACTTTACGGCGGCAATCGAGCTCATTCTCGATGAAAACGGCAATGCTGCGGGCGCGGTTCTTATGAATATGGAAACAAAAGAACTTCTCGTTGCAAAAGCTAAAACCGTTATTATCGCAACGGGCGGCGCGGGCAGAATGCACTACCAGGGCTTCCCCACGTCCAACCACTACGGCGCAACGGCAGACGGCCTTGTTCTCGGCTACCGTGCAGGCGCAAAGCTCCTCTATGCTGAAACACTTCAGTATCATCCCACGGGCGTTGCATACCCCGAACAGATTTTTGGTGCACTCGTTACGGAAAAGGTTCGCTCCCTCGGCGCGAAGCTCGTAAACGTAAACGGCGAAGTATTTATGCACCCGCTCGAAACTCGTGACGTGTCCGCTGCATCCATCATCCGCGAATGCTCTGAAAGAGATAACGGTGTGGACACAGGCAACGGCAGAGGCGTATGGCTCGATACACCTATGATTGAAAAAATCGGCGGTGAAGGCACTATTATGAAGAGAATCCCCGCGATGTGGAGAATGTTTGATAAATACGGCATCGACATCCGCAAAGAGCCGATTCTCGTTTACCCCACGCTCCACTACCAGAACGGCGGCCTTGACATTACGGCAGACGGTATGACAACAAACGTTAAAAACCTTTTCGTAGCAGGCGAAGCTGTCGGCGGTATCCACGGCAAAAACCGTCTTATGGGCAACTCCTTGCTCGACATCATCGTATTCGGCAGAAGCGCAGGCCAGAACGCTGCCAAGGTTGCAAAAGACACGACTGTCGGCGAGCTCACACTTGCTCATATTGCACAGTTTGAAGCTCAGATTAAAGATGCGGGCATCGAAACCGAAACGGTTTCCCCCAAACTCCTCCCCAACTACACTAATCAGAAGAGTATCTAAAGGAGATAACAGACTATGGAACTTTTTGGCGGTGTTATCCCGATAACCGGTATAACATTCTTTATGTTTTCTATTTTCGCAATCATTGTTGTAGGCTTCGCGATTGGACGTATAACAATAAAGGGTATTTCCCTTGGTGACGCAGGCGTGTTTATTATGGCGCTTGTGTTCGGTTGCCTTTTCTACAGTCAGCTCGATGCACAGCTCACCGTTAAGGTAGCGGGCGTTGCTATAAGCTATACGGAAAAAGCGCTTAAAATCGTTGAAAACCTCGGTCTTATTTTGTTCGTAACTTCCGTTGGTTTCATCGCAGGCCCCAAGTTCTTCGGTAACTTTAAGAAAAACTTCAAATCCTACGTTGTTCTTGCTCTCGTAGTTATTCTCGCGGGCGGTCTTACAGCTGTAGGCTGCATCTACTTCGGCAGAGGCGTTATGGGCGAAGAAAACCACGAAGAATTCACAGCGATGATTGTAGGTCTTCTTTCCGGCTCTCTCACCTCCACACCCGCATTCTCTGCGGCTAAAGCTACGGTTAACCCCATCTATGAAGGTGCGGTATCCGTTGGCCACGGTATTGCATACATCTTCGGCGTTATCGGTGTTGTGCTTTTTGTACAGCTCGTTCCCAAGATGATGCGCGCTGATATGGATGTTGAACGCGCAAAGCTCACAGAGGCTTCTGCAACACCTGCAAAAGAAGGCAAAAAAGAAAAGAAACTTAAGCTTCTCGAAGTAGACGGTCACGGTTTTGCAGCGTTTGCGCTTGCAGCAATCGTGGGCACGTTCATCGGTATGATAAAAATACCGCTTACGGCAGAAGGTCTTTCCGGCACTTGCTTCTCGCTTACAACAACAGGCGGTTGCTTGCTCACATCTCTCGTTTTCGGCCACTTTGGTCATATCGGCCCCGTTAACGTGATGCCTAAGGATTCCACTCTTAAAATCTTCAAAGAGTTCGGCCTTATCCTCTTCCTTATCGGTGCAGGTATCGCAGGCGGTGCAGAGTTTGTAGAACTCTTCCAGGTAAGCTACTTCATTTACGGCGTTGTTATGACAATTGTTCCTATGATTGTAGGCTTCTTCTTCGCGAAATACGTTCTTAAACTCAACTTGCTCAATAACCTCGGTTCTCTTACGGGCGCAATGACAAGTACACCCGCTCTCGGCACGCTTATCGGCGTAGCTAAAACAGATGACGTTGCGGCGGCTTACGCTGCTACATACCCTATCGCACTTATTGCGGTTGTTTTGGTATCTCAGTTCCTCGTAATCTTGTTCTAAAATTAAGATAAAAACCTTACGGCATTAGAGCGTCACTTTAAAGGACAGTTCTTAAAAACACGGCATATCTCGAAAGAGGTATGCCGTGTTTGCGTTTGTGTCCACAAATGCAGTGCTTGTGTGTGGAAGATAAGATATACTTTCGGGTAAAACCAAAAGCCTTCCCCAGCGGGGGAAGGTGGCAGCCGAAGGCTGACGGATGAGGTGTGCTGAACGCAAGGCAACTCCTCATCCACCGCTATCGCGGTCCCCCTTCTCCCACAGGAGAAGGCTATTTATAATTCTCCGTAGGGCAAACAAAAAGGACAGAAAGCATATACTCTCTGTCCTTTTCCCGCCGATAGGTAACGTATTCTATTTAATTCAAAAACTGTCCTTAAGAGTACGACACTTTTTTTCGTAAGTTTTTTTGCTTTTTCTGCACCTTTTGGCGTTTTGCCGCATATTATGGCGTGAATAGGATAAAGGGGGATTTTATGAACACAAACAACTACGGTTTCTTTACCTCCGTTTTGCGCACACGTCCGCACGCCGCCGCGCGGGTTTACGGTAGCGGGGATTTCCCAAAAATACGTGGATTTGTGCGCTTTTACGGCACAAAATACGGCGTTCTTGTAGCCGCTGATATTCAGGGGTTACCTGTGAGCACGGGCACTTGCGACGGGCGTGTTTTCGGCTTTCATATACATTCCGGCTCATCTTGCACAGGCAACGCGAGCGACCCGTTTGCGGATACTCTTGCGCATTACGACACGGCAAATTGCCCGCATCCATATCACGCGGGCGATATGCCGCCGCTTTTTGGCAATAACGGCAACGCTTTTTCCGCCTTTTTGACGAATAGGTTTAATGTTGGCGAAATTATAGGCAAAACCGTGGTGCTCCACGCTCTGCCGGATGATTTAAAAACTCAACCCTCGGGCGGTTCGGGCGCAAAAATCGCTTGCGGCGTAATAAGGCGCGTATGAAAAAAGAAATGCTCCCAAGCAAGGGAGCATTAGGTTACTTTTCTGTCAAATAAAAGAGGCTCGAAAGAGCCTCTTTTATTTGACATCTTATATTTGTTAAAACCAATATTTTTTCATTTTTTTTAGGAAATCTTCACTGATATCAAAGCCGAAAGCGTCGCCTATGACAGAATCCACGCCGCAATGCGGGCAAAGTGCCGTGCCGTCTGAAAGAAAAGCTATTATTTCCTTTGGTTTAAACACGGAAAGGCAGAAAAAACAGCCGCATTTTTTGCTTTTTTTCAAGTTTTCCACATTTGCGGTGCAAAAGTTGTGTGCGAGAGAGAATTTATCTTGTAAACTCATTTTCTGCCTTTCTTCGGCGGCTGTTTCACCGTTTTTCCCTTGCTCTGTGCGGGGATTTTGGGCGAGCCTGCCTTTTTCTGCGCGGCGGGGGTGGCTTTACGCGGGCGGATGAGACATTTCGGCCCGTAGCCTATAAGGTCTGTGCGCCCCGCTTTTGTAAGCGCCTCTTCCACAAGCTCGTAGTTTGCGGGGTTGCGGTACTGTATAAGCGCGCGCTGCATCGCCTTTTCGTGCGGGTTGTGCGTTACGTGCACGGGCTGCATATTGCGTGGGTCAACGCCCGTGTAGTACATACACGTGGAAATGGTGGAGGGCGTGGGGTAGAAATCCTGCACCTGCTCGGGCATATAGCCTATATCGCGCAGGTATTCCGCGAGCTCAATCGCTTCTTTCAGCGAAGAGCCCGGGTGCGACGACATAAGGTATGGCACAACGTACTGCTTCATACCGAGCTTGTCGTTGATTTTCTTGTATTTTTCTATAAAAGCGCGGTAAACGTGGTTTTGCGGCTTGCCCATAAGCGCGAGAACCTTGTCGGAAACGTGCTCGGGCGCCACCTTAAGCTGACCGCTCACGTGATGCCTGCAAAGCTCGTGAATGAACGTGTCGTCCTTATCCGCCATAACGTAGTCGAAGCGTATGCCCGAGCGCACGAAAACCTTTTTCACGCCGGGAATGGCGCGCAGCTTGCGCAAAAGCTCCACGTAGTCGCTGTGGTCTACCTTGAGGTTGGGGCAGGGCTTGGGGAAGAGGCACTGGCGGTTTTTGCACACGCCTTTTTCAAGCTGCTTTTCGCAGGAAGGCTTGCGGAAGTTCGCGCTCGGCCCGCCTACGTCGTGAATATAACCTTTGAAGCCTTCTTCGTGAGTCATTTTCTCCGCCTCTACGAGCAGGGAAGCGTGGCTACGGGATTGGATTATGCGCCCCTGATGGAACGTAAGCGCGCAGAAGTTACAACCTCCGAAACAGCCGCGGCAGCTCGCCAGGCTGAATTTTATTTCCTCTATTGCGGGAACACCTCCCAGCGCTTTATATGAGGGGTGGTAATCGCGCATATATGGCAAGCTGTACACTCTGTCCATCTCCGTTTCCGTCAGCGGTTTGGCGGGCGGATTTTGAACGATATAGCGTCCGCCGTCGTATGGCTCTACGAGGCGCTTGCCCGAAAACGGGTCTGTGTTGCAATATTGCGTATAGAAGCTCTTTGCATAGTTCAGCTTGTCTGCTTTCAGCTCGTCGTAGGAGGGGAGCATTTCATAATCGTACACGTCCTCGAGTTTTTTTGTCTTATACACCGTGCCGTCGATGAATGTAATGTCGCTTGCGGCAAGACCGCTGTTAAGCGCGTCTGCGATTTCCACTATGCTTTTTTCGCCCATACCGTAGGAGATGATGTCTGCCTGCGAATCGAGCAAAATACTGCGCTTTAAGCTATCCGACCAATAGTCGTAGTGTGCCAGCCTGCGCAGGCTCGCATCTATGCCGCCGATGATTATAGGCACGTTTTTGTATGTGTGGCGAATGAGGTTGCAGTATACCACCGTGGCGTAATCGGGGCGCTTGCCTATAACGCCGCCGGGGGTGAAAGCGTCGCTCTGCCTGCGCTTTTTGGAAACGGAATAGTGGTTTACCATAGAGTCCATATTGCCGCCCGAAACGAGAAAGCCCAGGCGCGGCTTGCCGAAGACGTTTATGCTTTCGTCGTTTTTCCAGTCGGGCTGGGAGATTATGCCCACACGGTAGCCGTTGGCTTCAAGCACACGGCTTATTATAGCGGGGCCGAAAGACGGATGGTCTACGTACGCGTCGCCGATGACGTAGGCGAAATCCACCTCGTTCCACCCGCGCGCGAGCATTTCTTCTTTTGTAATGGGGAGAAAATCTTTCATTTTTTACCTCTTGTGTATGTTAAATGTGATTGTTGTTGAAGCCTCCATCTTTGAGGGAGGGGGACCGCACGGGGTTCTCAAATGATGCGAAGCATCGTTTGGGGTTCTCGATATGCGGTGGAAGGAGTTACCAAGGATAAACAAATTTATTTTTGCAAAATTTTAAGTGCACGCCCACTCCTTCAGTCTTCGCCTTTAGGGCGAAGCCAGCTCCCTCCCGGAGGGAGCCTTGGCAACTAATGCTCAAATAAAATTATAATTTACTCATCGCACCCTCGACACCTTAACCTCAACTAAAAATGACGCCAAAATGCACAGAATGTATGCAAGTATTTTGTGCAATACTCTTGTAATGTTCAAAAAAATAGTGTATAATGTAAAAGATAATGTATTTTTTTGAAGGAGAATCTTTTATGGTTTGGGGAACATTTACGCTTACACATCTGCTCTCTCTCGTGCTCGGCGCGGCAATAACCATCGGTCTTTACTTCGCGCTTAAACACAGAACGCAAAAAACGCAAATAATCGTCCTTGGCATACTTTCTTTTGCGGGCATCGCGGCTATTATATATAACCTTGTCGCGTGGGATTCCCCTTTGGAATATCTGCCTTTCCACCTTTGCTCGCTCAACGCGATGCTTTTGCCCATCGTCGTGTTCACGCGCAACAAACACCTCGGCAACCTGCTTATGCTTTGGTCGCTCGGTGCTCTCGCCGCGCTTATCCTTAACACGTCTGTGGCGGCGGCAGAAATTACAAGCTGGGTTTTCGTTTTCTATTATTTTCCGCACGTGCTGGAGTTCGGTATACCGCTCATACTTTTCAAGCTCAAGCTCATTCAGCTCGACAGAAAGTGCATTTGGTCCACAACGGCTATTACCTTTGGCGCATACATAGTAATCCACTTCATAAACGTGGCTATTAACAGCTACTGTGTGGCGAACAACGTGCTGGATTGGGCAGGGAACGTGGTGCAGGTGAACTATATGTTCTCTATTTTCCATGATTACAACCCGTTGCTTATGCTTTTCTACAACCTTATACCGCACGAATTTTGGTATATGCTTCTTTGCATACCCGTGGTGATTGTTTATCTCGTATGCCTTTACTACGCGTATGATATTTATAAGCTCATACGCTACGGCAAAAACGGCGAAAGAAGAAAACAGAAATAATTGTTGCAACCTCGCGAAAGCGGGGTTGTTTTGTGCCCGACACCTTCCCCTACTTGGGGAAGGCTTTCTTTATATTTTATTCTACCATAAACGGGCGGGTTTTTCAACCGTTATGGGCAAATAGCGCACGGAAATCAATTTTAAAAAACAAACCAAAAAGGCTTCCCCTCTTAAT
>JAFTOK010000026.1 GCA_017463815.1 Clostridia bacterium
CTTTTTAGGTGCGCTATAAATTTCGGTATCACCTGTTTTTACATATGCGCAAAAGTAGAGTTCTTTTGTCATTTCCTTTGCGGTTATGTTTGTATATCTGTACGATTCATATCCGCTGTTATCCGTGCCAAGCCAAGAGAGTACAGCACTGGGATTGTTATTCGCGGTATAGGCTTCTGGAACTTCTTCCCATACAAGAATCTGTATATCGTCTACATATTCCGCGTCAAGATTATTATGTGAAACTTTGCAGTTGATAAAAATAGACTCCTTTAAAGAAAGTGAGAACCCCGCGATACTTAACGTTGGGGTTTCATCACTCGCATTTGTCGCTGAAACAAATACCGTACCAAGACACAGGATAAAAATAATGGTCAAAAACAGTACTGTCAGTTTCTTCTTCATATTTTTCTCTCCTTATTTTTAATTTAGTTTGGTTTTAGCCTTCATCGAGTTCTGTATCATCGCTATCGTCATAGCCACTTGTTCTTATAACATCTTCGCTTTCAAACTCAATGATTTCCATAACGGCCGTTTCGTATTTTTCTTTTGCTTTCTCTTTCATCTTTTCTTTCCTCCATAAAAGTATTTAACACCATATGGTGTTTTTGCCTTCATTATAACACCGAGCGGTGTTTTTGTCAATAATAAAATATTATAATTTGATATAATAAATTATAAATATAGATAAAAAACGGAGGAATGTTTGTGTATTGCTACCACAGGGTCAGAGATTTACGCGAAGATAACGACAAAACTCAACGCGATATCGCAAGTATGCTAAATATGCAACTTACCGTTTACCAGCGTTATGAACGCGGCGAACGCGAACTTCCTTTGTGGGCGGCAATTAAACTTGCTGAATATTACCACGTTTCAATAGATTATTTGGTAGGGGCTTCAAATTCCCCAAAACGAATATAAACATCACAACGGCAGATTCACTCTGCCGTTTTTCTTTTCCCTCTTGATTTCGCGCGGACGAATTGATATAATAGAAATATATAACCAAAAATCAACCTTTTGAGAAACGGAGATTTAATTTTATGGATAGAATACTCGAAAAAAAGGGCTTTATATGCGATATGGACGGCGTTATCTACCACGGTAACAAAATTCTCCCCGGCGTTGCGGAGTTTGTAAACTGGATGATAGAAAACGACAAAAAGTTCGTTTTCCTCACCAACAGCCCCGAAAAAACACCTCACGAGCTCAGTATGAAGCTCGAACGTATGGGCCTTTCTGTTTCGGCAGACCATTTCTACACGAGCGCTATGGCAACATCTGAATTTCTTTACAGCCAGGCACCCGGTTGCACGGCTTACGTTATAGGCGAAGCCGCTCTCTCCAAGGCTATGTACGACCAGAAAATTTATATGAACGACGTAAACCCTGATTACGTTGTTTTGGGCGAAACGAGAACATATTGCTTTGAAAAAGTAGAAAAAGCCATAGAGCTTGTAAACAAGGGTGCAAAGCTCATCGGTTGCAACCCCGACACAGTCGGCGTTAAAGAAAAAGGCGTTATTCCCGCCACAGGTTCGCTCATCGCGCCCATCGAAATCGCAACAGGCAAAAAAGCGTATTTTGTGGGCAAGCCCAACCCTCTTATGCTCCGCCACGGACTTAAAAAAATCGGTTGCCACAGCGAAGATATCGCGTTCATAGGCGACAGAATGGATACGGATATTATCGCCGCTATAGAATCCAATGTGGATTCCATTCTCGTGCTCAGCGGCTTTACAAGAGCAGAAGACATAGGAAATTACCCCTACCGCCCCAAATATGTTATAGACGGTGTTGGTGATATAGTTAAAAACATAAAATAAACATTTACCTGCGAGGAAAATATGAGAAAACTCAAAGCGCATATACTGCGCGAAAAAGGCAAGCTGAACAGAATGTTTGCAAAATGCGTAAGCGTTGGCAGGGCCGGCGAGCTTATGCGCTACCCTGTTATGTGTCAGCTTCAAAAAATCCAAAAAGAATGCCCCTTTGAATATATCCGTTTCCACGGCATTTTCCACGAAGAGATGAACGTGGTGCGCAGAAATGCCGAAGGCAAGCTCGAATTTTGCTTTTTATATACGGATATGCTCTTTGATATGCTCCTTGAGCACGGGCTCCGCCCCGTTTGCGAGCTCGGTCTTATGCCCGACACAATGGCAAGCGAACAAAAATACGTTTTTTGGTGGAAGATGAACATATCTATGCCGCGAGACATCGCGGAATGGGAAACGCTTATAGAAGCGTTTGTCGCCCACCTTACGGAGCGCTACGGAGAGGAAGAAATTAAAAAATGGTATTTTGAAGTTTGGAACGAACCGAACCACCACGGCTTTTTCACAGAATACAAAACCCCCGAAGCGTACTTTAAGCTATACGAAGCCGCGGCGCGCGCAATAAAACGCGTAAATCCTGAATACAAGGTCGGCGGACCTGCGTCGGCAGGTATGGTTTGGGTCAGGGAAACTATCGAGCATTGCAAATCAAACGGCATACCGCTGGATTTCGTAACCAGCCACTCCTACGGCGTGAAAGGCGATTTCGACCCCGACGGCAACGCCATAACCGTGATAAAAAGTGCAGACAAAATCCCCGAAGAAATGCGTGTTTACGGCTCGCTCTGCCACAAAGAAAACCTTCCCTTTATAGTGACGGAATGGTCAAGCTCATATTCCCCCACAGACCCCGTACACGACCATTATTTTTCCGCGCCGTATCAGCTGCACACGCTGAAAAAGAGCGAAGGCTATGCAGATATGCTCTCTTATTGGGTATTTACGGATATTTTCGAGGAAACTTCACCGCCCACAAAGCCTTTTCACGGCGGTTTCGGTTTTATAAACGTGCAATCCGTTCCCAAACCGATTTACCACGCCTATACGTTCCTCGCAAGCCTTGGCGAAACCGAACTTTTCGGTGCAGACGAAAGCTCTTATATCTGCAAATCCGAAAAAGGCGTACAAATTCTGTTTTGGAACGTTTCCTTGCGCCAAAAGCAAATCGACAACAAAAAATATTTTGCGGGCGAAATTCCTTGCGAAAGCGTGGGGCAAACGCAAATCACGCTGGGCGGATTTGAAGCAGGCAAAGAATATTCTGTACGCCGAAAAACCATTGGCAAAAACTCGGGCGACCCATTTTCACTTTATAAAACGGGCGCATACGGCGAGCTTACCACGCGCGAGCAAGTGGCTTCTCTCATAAAAGATTCCACGCCCCGCGAGGAACTTTTCCGTGCAAAGGCAAGCGCAGACGGTACGCTTGAATTTGCCCTTGAACAGTACGAAAACCAAGTGGATTTACTTGAAATTGAATTTTAACAAAACCACCAGTAAACTATTGGTATGCAAAACCCCTCTACTGGCA
>JAFTOK010000027.1 GCA_017463815.1 Clostridia bacterium
CTCCTTAAAATGATATACTTTAATCAGTATATAATATTTAAGGAGGATTTTGCTTTATGAAACTTTCCCAAACAAACGGCCCTGTTTTGCATTTCTATGACGGCGACGAACGTTCTTCGCTCGTTCACCTTAAAAACGCGGGTTTTAAATACGTTGACATTTCTTTTTGGTCGCGCTACACCTCCGGTTCGCGCTATTTTACCACGGACAACAAGGTGCTCGCGGACGAATACAAGAGATACCTCGAAGAACTTGAGCTTATCCCTGTGCAGAGCCACGAGCCTTTCGGTAACTCTATGGGCAACGACGGCGGTGCATTCTATTTTAGAAAGACTCCGCTTTCGATTGACCTCGCGGGCAAAATAGGTATACCGTCCATCACGCTTCACGCAGGACTTGAAACCTCGCCTATGTCGCGCGAAGAATATATGGAAAAGAACGTGGAAATTTTCCGTTCACTCATTCCTTATGCGGAAAAATATGGCACAAAACTCCTTATTGAAAACACATCTTGGAAAAACGACGGTATTCATCTCGCCACGGCGGACGACTTAAACGAAATTCTTGACCGCATAGACCACCCGCTCTTCGGAGTGTGCTGGGACACGGGCCACGCAAACCTTTGCGACCTCGACCAATACGTTGAGCTTACAAAACTCGGTTCTCGCCTCGAAGGCTTGCACGTTCACGATAATTTCGGCGGCAAACAGACGCCGAACTGCGACCTCCACCAGCCCCCGTACTACGGAAACGTGAATTTTGACGCGGTTATTACGGCTCTTCTTGAAATCGGCTATAAAGGCACGTTCAATTTTGAAGCGGACAGCCCCGTTTGGCGCAACGTGATTCCGTTTGTAAAAGACGGGGAAGAACAAAGAAAACTCCGCAGAATGCCCGCAACGCTTCGCCAGGAGGCAGAAATTTATCTCTATAAAATCGGCAAGCAGATGCTTGAAGCATACGGCTGCTATGAAGAGTAATTATTATAACTATAGAAAAAGAACCGCGTTTTTGCGGTTCTTTTTTACGTTATATCAATCAAAAAGCTCGTCTGTGAAATATGCGTTTGTGTTTGCGGGGTATCCTTTTTCATCGATTACCGTTATGCGCACATATCCGTCTTTGGGGTTTACTTTGAAGGAAACTTCCGTGAGAAGCTCGCCGTTTTCCGCGTATTCGCAAGCGGCGCGTCTTATGCCTGTGTTGAGCACAACTCTGTCCGCAGGGGAGCAAGTTACGTGAATTTTGCCGTCCTCAAACCAAAGCGAATGAATTTCAGGGCCTTGCGATGCATAAAAATGGCCGTCTGTAAGCGCCTTCGTTATGATTTCGTATTCGAGTTTTTCGGCTTTTATCATTGTAAAACCGCCGAAGGAGTCGAATTTGCGCGTGCCAACGGGACCGAGGTTGTGGTTATCGTCTGTTGCAATGCAGAAAATTCTTTTGCCGCTCATAAGCATTTCATCGTATATCTGCGGAACGTAGTCGTTGTAGCCTACGACGATACAGCCGTAGTTGCATATCTCCATAGCGTCCATACCTTCGTAGGTAATGTAGCTTTCGCGGTTTTCGAGCGACCATATCGGGTGGTTATACGTTACGAAAAAGCCTTTTTCTTTTGCGTTCTTGATAGCCGTGTTGATTTTGTCGGCTGTGAAGTTGCGATAAAATACTGGTTCGTCGTAATATTCGACGAGGTGAACGTAATTTTTTGCGCCGCCGAAAAGGTAGCCGTCGTGGGGCTTGTTGGGCTGCTTGCGCTGTTCGGGGGAAAGCGCGATAAAGCAAAGATGTGCGGTTTTGGTTATGGAAAAATCATTTTTTTCTCTTTCATTGAATTCCATTTCGAAACCTGTCAAAGGCAGAAAATTTTCATCTTGGAGCTCAAAATGGGGAACCATCACGTCGTGGTCGGTGTATGCTATTATGGAATAGCCTTTTTCCATATAGATTTTTTTAAGCTCTTCGGGGGTAAGAGCGCCGTCTGATACGGTAGAATGACAATGTAAATTTGCTTTGTAGAATTTTCCGCCTTCGGGAATAAGATATTTTCTCATAAATTCAGCCTTTCTTTAGTGCTTTTAAAATGTTTTATATAAAATATTATAATATCCACACTACAAAAAATCAAGCACCATATGCTTTTTTTGCTTGATATAATGTCATTTTTAAGTGTGATTTTTTATTATTTTTCAAAAAAACAAAAAGAATTTTTCAAAATTTAGCGAGCATTTTTTGGTTTTTGGGGCGCTGTTTCGGCATATTTCGCGGTATTTGGCAAAAAGGTATGGCAAAAGTGCACAAGCGAACGGTGGGGTGTTCATTTTGTA
>JAFTOK010000254.1 GCA_017463815.1 Clostridia bacterium
GTAAATATCGTTATAGTTTGAGGAAACAGCTACGTGGTCCACGTATACATATTTAAAAATGTAACGAAAATTTTCAGGTCTTAATTCTTTATTGCACAGAAAAATTATTAAAAGCATAACACATAAAAATATTACAAGCATTCCCTGCCGTACATATTTGTAACAATCTGCTATACTTTCATAGTATATGCTTTCATAAGGAAGATATGCCGACATTGTGTCGGTTTTATCCTTAATACGCGAAAAAAAGCTTCGTGCCATTCGTGCTTACCTTTCAAAATTAATAAATACTTTATTTAAATAAAGACCTCCCGCAGGGGCTGTTTTTCCTGCTTTTTTTCGGTCTTTTGAGAGAAGTATATCCGCAATATCTTCGGATTTTATTTTTTCTTCGCTCACGTACACAAGCGTGCCGACGATAATTCTCACCATATTATATAAGAAACCATCTGCCGCAACGTAAATTTTCACCGTGCCGTCGCTATCAGCAACAGCTTCACATCGTGTAATGGTTCGTACGGTGTCGGTGATACTGCTTCCACTCGCCATAAAAGCTGCAAAATCTTGCTTTCCGAGCAAAAACTTTGCCGCTTCGTTCATCTGTTCCATGTTCAGCGGGCGTGTATAGTGCCACGCTCTGTCGGCGAGAAAAGGGTTGGGATAGTTCTTTGTCCAAAGCGTGTATACATACTCTTTACCGCTTACAGCACGGCGAACAGAAAAATCGTCTGCCACGTGCCACGCCGCCATAACGGATATATCAGGTGGCAATACAGATGCAAGCGCACGCGGCAACTTTTCGCTGGAAATATTAGCTCCCCCACAAGGAACTTCCACTGTAGCATAATATTCGTATGCGTGCACACCGCTATCCGTTCGGCTACACCCTGTTACAAGGCAAGGAACTGTAAAAATTTTTTCTGCGGCACGCATAAGCTCCGCTTGTACAGTGTTCGCATTGGGCTGAACCTGAAAGCCTGCATAATTTGTGCCGCAATAAGAAAGTTTTAATAGATACTTCATTTGTTTATGCAATATATATCGGGAAATATTGGTTTATAAGCAAAACCGCCACTATAAACAAAGCGGTTAAAAACATAAAGAGAAAATCTCTTTTCGCAAGACGAAGTTGTGTCATTCTGGTTCTTCCTGAGCCGCCGCGGTAACATCTGCATTCCATAGCAACCGCAAGTTCATCCGCTCTGCGGAAAGAGGAAATGAAAAGAGGAACAAGCACGGGCACAAGCGCCTTCGCTCTTTCGGCAAGGCTTCCTGTAGAAAAATCGGAGCCTCTTGCTTTCTGTGCGTTCATAATTTTATCCGTTTCTTCTATAAGCGTTGGAATAAATCTGAGCGCTATAGTCATCATCATAGCAAATTCGTGCACAGGAATTTTAAAAATACGAAGCGGAGAAAGCAAGCGTTCTATAGCATCTGTAAGCGCTATGGGTGACGTTGTATAAGTCAAAATTATACACGTACCGATAACGAGCGCGATAATACGTATCATCATAAATATAGCGGAAGCAACACCTTCAAGGTAAATTGTTATTATCCAAAAGCTAAAAAGCTCTGTTTCGCCGCCACGCCATAAAACATTGAGAAGTGCCGTGAATATTATTATCACGACAACGGGTTGTATGCCTTTTAGCACAGTCTTTATGGGAAGTTGAGAAATCATCATAAGAAGTACTGTTACAGCGATAAGAAATATATATGCAGCAAGAGAATCACAAAGAAAAATACCCACAATATATGCAATACAAATAATTATTTTTATTCTCGGGTCAAGCTTATGCAACACAGAGTTTCCAGGGAAAAACTGACCGAGAGTTATATCCTTCAGCATTTAACCTCACCTCCAAGCACACGAAGAAGCTCTTTCTTAGCTTCTTCAATCGTATAAACAGATGTATTTACGTCGTATCCCATATTTGCAAGTTCCATCATAAGTTTAGTAACCTGCGGCACAGAAAGCCCTGCTTTTTCAAGCTCTTCTGCACGAGAGAAAACCTCTTCGCAGGTGCCGGCCATAATAGGCTTAGATTCGTGCATAACCACGAGTTTATCGCAGTAAAGCGCCATATCCTCCATACTGTGGCTTATCATAATAACGGTGGAATGTGTTTGCTGCTGATATTCGCGTATCCTGCCCAAAATTTCATCTCTGCCGCGCGGGTCAAGCCCTGCTGCAGGCTCATCTAACACCAGATTTTTGGGATTCATAGCAATAACACCAGCTATTGCTACACGGCGTTTTTGCCCTCCCGATATATCGAAAGGCGATTTTTCGAGGATACTGTCCGAAAGCCCGACAAAGCGTGCAGCTTCGCGCACTCTGCGTTCAATAGCCTCTTCCGCAAGCCCCATATTTTTAGGACCAAATGCTATATCTTTATAAACAGTTTCTTCAAAAAGCTGATATTCGGGATATTGGAAAACCAGACCTGTAAGATAACGGAATTCTTTGAGTTTCTTTGGGCTTTCCCACATATTTTTGCCGCGTATTATAACATCGCCGGAAGTGGGGCGCAAAATACCGTTAAGCATCTGCGCAACTGTGGATTTTCCGCTTCCCGTATGCCCGATAAGGCCGATAGTCATATTTTCTTCAAAGGTAATGTTGATGTTATCTACCGCCACCTTCATAAACGGCGTATTTTGACTGTAAATATATGATACATTTTTAAGTTCAGCAGCCGTCATTTTGTTTCGTCCTTTTCAGATAATATTTTTGCCAACGCTTCCGCCCCCTCTTCGGGTGTGAGCGCGTTGCGTGGAAGATTATAGCCTAAATCGGCAAGTTCCTGTAAAAGAAGCGTTGTCTGCGGCACATCCAGCCCTGCTTCACGCAAAATTTGTGTTTGTTCAAACACTTCTTTGGGCGTACCGTCCAAAATCTTTTTGCCGCTGTCTATAACGACAACTCTGCCTGCACGGCAAGCCTCTTCCATATAATGCGTTATAAGCACAACCGTTGTACCGTATTTTTTGTTAAGTGTTTCTATAGTGGACATTACTTCCGCACGGCCGAGCGGGTCAAGCATAGCCGTGGATTCATCAAAAACAATAATTTCGGGTTTGCAAGCCAAAATGCCGGCAATAGCCACCCTTTGCTTTTGCCCGCCGGAAAGCTGATGCGGGCTATGGCGCGCAAACTTTTTCATTTTTACAAAGTCGAGCGCGTCATCTACACGCTGGCGTATTTCTTTCGGCGGAACTCCGAGGTTTTCGGGGCCAAAAGCCACATCCTCTTCTACTATTGTCGCCACAAGTTGGTTGTCTGGGTTTTGGAAAACCATACCAACACGGCGCCTTATTTCAAAAAGGTCGTCGTCTGTCATTTAGTCTTCATCGATTTTTTTACCGAAAAGATAAAGCGAACCGGATTCGGGTGTAAGTAAGAGATTAAAAAGTTTAGCAAGAGTGCTTTTTCCGCTCCCATTATGCCCGAGAAGCGCAACAAATGAACCTTTCTCTATTTCAAGATTGAAGTTTTGGAGAACGGGAATTTTTGCGCCGTCATCCTCTTCATAAAAGAAAGATAAATTTTCTGCTTTTATAACAATTTCAGCCATTTTTACACCCCAAAAATAAAAGTTATTTTGTCCATCTGGAGGAAGCTCCGCAAGGAAGCGGCGCCCCTGTTTGCGTAACAGCAAGTCCTATTTCATCCGAAATAACCTTGCCGCCGCGTTTTTTTGCTATTTCAAGGTTGAGTATATATCCCATAGTAGAGGCGGATAGTCCTGTCGTATAAGAATTTAAAAGAAAGAAGAGCGGGTCGTCGGAAAGAAGTTTAGCTGCCGAAGAAACAAATCTGCCGATACATTCTTCCAGTTTCCATACTTCCCCGTTAGGTCCTCTGCCATATGAAGGCGGGTCCATTATTATACCGTCGTATTTATTACCTCTGCGAATTTCACGCTCTACAAATTTCTCGCAATCGTCAACAATATATCTTATATGTGCATCTGCAAGACCTGAAAGAGCCGCATTTTCTTTTGCCATTTGTACCATTCCCTTAGAAGCATCAACGTGGCAAACAGAAGCTCCTGCTGCCGCGGCAGCAATGGTGGCGCCGCCCGTATATGCAAAGAGATTAAGCACCTTTATAGGACGGTTTGCGTTTTTAATAAGCTCCGAAAACCAATCCCAGTTTACAGCTTGCTCGGGAAAAAGACCTGTATGCTTAAATCCCATAGGTTTTATTTTGAATTTCAAATTTCCATAATTCACGTTCCAGCTCTCGGGCACGGCGAGCTTCGACCATTTTCCGCCGCCTCCCTCGCGGGAATAAACGCCATCCGCTTTCTTCCAAAGTGAATTTTCTTTAACTCCGCGCCATATAACTTGCGGGTCGGGGCGCACGAGCGTGTATTTTCCCCAACGTTCCAGGCGCAACCCATCGGATGTATCTATAAGTTCGTATTCTTTCCAACCATTTGCTATCCACATTTGATTTACTTTCCTTCGTCAAAATTGATTTTTGTCTGCATCGGGGATTCACCGGCACCGCTTATTGCGCGTTTAAACGGTATTCCCAAATGCTCGTATGCCAAATGCGTAACGCATCTTCCGCGTGGCGTACGGCTCAAAAAGCCTATCTGCATAAGGTAAGGCTCATAAACATCTTCGAGTGTAATAGATTCTTCGCCAATCGTCGCGGCCAAAGTTTCCAAACCCACAGGGCCGCCGTCATAAAACTTGATAATGGTTGTAAGCATACGCCTATCTATATTATCAAGGCCGAGATGGTCTATTTCGAGCATTGTAAGCGCTTTATCCGCAATTTCTCTTGTTATAATACCGTCGCCGCGAACCTGAGCAAAATCGCGTACACGCTTAAGCATACGGTTTGCAATACGAGGGGTACCGCGAGAACGTTTGGCAATTTCCATTGCACCGTCTTCTTCTATCATAATATCGAGAATACCTGCACTTCTCTTAACGATTTGCGCAAGCTCCTCGGGAGTGTAAAGCTCCAGACGAAGCAGAACACCAAACCTGTCACGCAAAGGCGTAGAAAGCTGACCCGCACGCGTCGTAGCACCAATAAGTGTAAACTTTGGCAAAGGCAAGCGAACGCTGCGTGCCGCAGGCCCGTTTCCCACAAAAAAGTCTATCACGAAATCTTCCATTGCAGGATAAAGTATTTCTTCCACGTTTCTTGAAAGACGGTGTATTTCATCTATAAAAAGCACGTCGTTTGGTGAAAGAGTTGTAAGTATTGCCGCAAGGTCTCCCGGCTTTGCTATGGCAGGACCGGATGTTATGCGTATATTAACGCCAAGTTCGTTGGCAATAATCGTAGAAAGAGTTGTTTTACCAAGTCCCGGGGGGCCATATAGCAAAACGTGGTCGAGCGCGTCGGCTCTCTGTTTTGCGGCCTCTATATATATTTTAAGGTTTTCTTTCGCCTTTTCCTGCCCTACGTATTCGTCAAGGGCGTGAGGGCGAAGACCGTTTTCTATTTCGCTGTCTTCTTCCCGATAAGAGGTTGCCGTTATTCTTTCCGTGCTTTCGGCAACTCCGTAATCGGAAGTGTCAAATTTATCTATCATTACAAAATACTCCTAACCATCAAAAGCGAAGCGCCATCTTGCGCAGAGCCGCAGAAACCATTTCTTCAAGGCTTGCGGTAGGCGAAATACCTTTAAGCGCCGTTTGCGCTTCTGCTTTGGTATATCCAAGCACCATAAGCGCTTTTTCCGCTTCGGCAAGGTTGCCGCTTGTATTTAATTCCTCTGTGAACGTATCTTGTTCCGCCATACTCGAAGGAACTGCCGCAAATTCTTTTGCAACCTTTTCTTTGAGCTCGAGCACTATACGCGCAGCAGTTTTCGGGCCGATACCCGAAGCCTTTGCTATTGCTTTAGAATCTTGCGTACTAACAGCAAGTGCAAATTTCTCTACCGTAAGGAGCGAGAGTATCGACATAGCCGCTTTAGGCCCAACGCCTGAAACCGATATTAGCATTTTAAACGCAGAAAGTTCTTCTTTAGCGGCAAAACCTATAAGGTCTACGGCATCTTCGCGAATATACATATAGGTATAAAGCAAAACTTCCTTTTTATCCATATTTGAAATTTTGCCCAAGGTATTATCGCTCACAGAAAGCTTATAACCCACCCCCGCGCAATCTATAACAGCCGTTCCCGGCTCGGCAAGAACAAGCTCGCCGCGAACATAATAAAACATTTTATATCACCGGCTTTGAAAAATCAAAGCAATTTTTCCTTCTTTAAATTATAATATCCTTGTATTCTGGATTCAGACGTGTGCGCGTGGCATATGGCAAGCGCAAGAGCATCGGCGGTATCGTCGAGTTTCGGAACTTTTTCCAGGTGCAAAAACATTTTCACCATCTCCATAACTTGCTTTTTCTCTGCCCTACCGTATCCTACAACAGATTGCTTTACCTGGAGCGGAGTGTATTCGTAAAAATCCAAATTCTTTTTCATTGCGGCAAGCAAAATCACCCCGCGTGCTTCCGCCACAGCAATGGCGGTCTTTTGGTTCGTGTTAAAAAACAACTCTTCGCAAGCCATACAATCCGGCTTATATGCGTCTATAAGCTCGCAGATATCATCGTATACCATTTCCACGCGCTTTTCTACGGGTATACCCGTAGGAGTACGCGAAGCACCCATAGCAACCAAACGGAATTTTCCCCGTTCAACATCTATGACCCCGTAGCCAACTATGGCTATACCGGGGTCTATACCGATTATTCTCACGCATATTCCTCCACAGACGTATAAAACCCCACCGTATTAAAATGCGGGTATTCCAAAAAAAGATAGCAAAAAAGTCCTGCTATATCTGCACCATCTATACCTAAAATTATATCAAAAGAGTTTTCTCTACCACCAAAAGAAAGCGGCAATGAATGTATTTTACATACTTCGGCGCCGAAATAGTCTGCTGCAAGTATTATATTACCAAGCTCGCTTTGGCGCGAAACCGTAAGTTTAAATTCAAAGAATTCTTCTCCATCGGCCTTTACTATATCGGGATTTTTATATACAAGAGCAAATTTTGTGCTTGTTTCGTAATCATCGGAAGGCACCTCCGTTGTCAAAACAATGAAAAGTGTATACTTTTCTATCAAACGATAAAAGCTGTTCAACCTACCATCAAGCGAATTTTCTATGGGAACTATTGCATAAGTGGAATCCCCATTTGCAACCGCTTCGCAAGCGCTTTTAAAATCCTCCTCATATTCTGCCAAAACTCCCGGAACAAACTTTGCGAAATATTCAAAAGCACGTCCCGACTGATTCCCGCGAACAAAAGAAACCTTCTTGTCTTGTTTGGATTTAAATTCCGTTATCTCTATTTCTTCTTTTTCACATATCCAAGCCGCAAGCTCTTTCTTGCCGTATTTTTTTTCGCCAAATGATGCTATGGACTTACATATATATAAATCGTTTAATATTTTTGAGTACTTGGAAAGAGTTTCAGCTTCTCCGCGGTTTATATCATCAAAATATAGAGAAAAATCCAAGCGTTCGCCTTTCAGTTCGGCATATATTTCCGCCGCTTCGTCAAAAGTGGCCACCGCTTTCATTATATCTGTACAATCGGATTTTTCTTTAAGCGAACGCGCTATTATAGCAGCACGCTCGCTTAAA
>JAFTOK010000255.1 GCA_017463815.1 Clostridia bacterium
CAGAAAAATGAAAAAGAGAGATTTCCGTTCTCTCTGGATTACAAGAATTTCCGCACAGGCTAAAGTTAACGGAATCAACTATTCCAGATTTATGTGCGGCCTCAAAAAAGCAGGCGTTACACTCAACAGAAAGATGCTTGCTGAACTCGCTGTAAACGACAAAGCAGCTTTCGCAGCTCTCGTTGAAACAGCTAAAAACGCTCTTTAATTTAAGAGAAACATAGCAGAAGAAAAACCAAGGTGCAAACGCACTTTGGTTTTTTGATGTAAAAAATAAACGGTAAGACATATGGAGGAAAGAAGATGCAGAACAACCTTGAAATGATTACAAGCCGCAAAAACGCTGCGGTCCTCGCCGCCGCCGCTCTTGCGGATAAGAAGCAGAGGGACAAAACGGGGCTTTTTGCTTTCGAGGGCATAAAACTGCTGGAGGACGCTTTGCGTTCGGGCATGGAAGTGGAAAGGGTTTTTGCCACAGAGCGCGCGTACGAGCGTTATGCGGGCGTGCTTGCGGAGGTTGCGGGTGTGCTTACGCTCGTGACGTACGAGGTTTACGCAAAACTTTCCTTCGAAAATGCGCCGCAGGGCGTTTTCACTGTGGCAAAAAAGCGTGAAAAACGCGAAAAAACGTATGGCGAGCGCGCGTTTGCGCTTTTCCTCGATACCGTGGGCGACCCCGGCAACCTCGGCACGATAATACGCAGTGCGGATGCTTTCGGTGCGGACACGGTGTTTGTGGGCGAGGGCAGCGCGGACATATACAACCCCAAAACGGTGCGCGCCACGATGGGCTCGCTCTTCCGCGTGGACGTGCGCGTATGTGCGGATATTGCGGGTGACATCGCCGCTTTGCGCGCGCAAGGCTTCGAGGTTTATGCCGCTATGCTCGATAAAACGAGCAAAAATCTCTGCGATTTGCCGCTGGAAAAAGGCAAAATCGCATTTGTTGTGGGCAACGAGGGGCACGGTGTTTCCGAAAAGGTGCGCTCTGCCTGCACGGGCAGCGTTATTATACCTATGAGTGATGGGCCCGAATCGCTCAATGCGGCGATTTCCGCCTCCATTCTTTCCTGGGAAGTTTTCAGAAGCAGAAGATAACTGCTGTCGGGTAACCTTTTTTATACAAGACGTAAAAACAAGCAATTCTAAAAAATAAGGGGTAATTATATGGATTCCGTGCTCTATTATATATGGCTTTCCTTGCGGTGCGGCGCGGGCAGCGAAGCGCCGAGCTTTCTGCTTTCGCACTTTGCCTCGCCAAAGGAGATTTACGAGGCAGATGAAGATGCGCTTTCCGAGGTTTTGCGCGGCAGGAGCGGTATAGTGGCGGCGCTCTGCGACAAGGATTTGGACACGGCAAAGCGCGTGCTGGAATATTGCCAGCGCGCAAACGTGGGCATTCTCACGCTCGAAAGCTCCATTTACCCCGAAAGGCTGAAGGCGATACACGCAAAGCCTATTGTTTTGTACTACAAAGGCGTGCTTCCGAATATAGATGAAAACGTGCTGGTGGCGTGCGTTGGCACGCGCAAATGCTCCGATAAAGGCGCGCGCCTTGCCTATAAGCTGGGCGCAGAGCTTGCGGAGGCGGGAGCTATAGTGGTTTCGGGTATGGCGCTCGGTATAGACGCTATGTGCGCGCGCGGCGCACTTGCCGCACACGGGCACACCATAGCCGTGCTCGGCTGCGGCATAGACAGGGTCTACCCGCGCGAAAACGAAGAACTGATGAAGGATATTATAGAAAACGGCACTGTTATAACAGAGTATGCGCCCGGTATGGTGCCGAACGGCAAGCATTTTCCCGTGAGAAACAGAATTATTTCGGGGCTTTCGCTCGGCACGGTCGTCGTAGAGGCGGGCAGAGGCAGCGGCGCGCTTATAACGGCACAGCACGCGGCGAAGCAGGGCAGGGACGTTTTTGCCTTCCCCGGTGACGTGGAGAACAAATTCTATGCGGGCACAAACGAGCTTATTTCCGAGAGTGCGAAGATGGTGCGCGGTGCACGCGATATTTTAGCCGAGTACGAGGGACTCTGGCACAAGCGAATATTCGCAGGAAATATAAGCAAAAATAAATATTACGTAAGTGCGGAAATACCGCCCGCCGCACCGCTCGATGTGGCAGACTATTCCGAAGAGGCGGGCAAAAAGAAGGGCTTTTTCCAAAATTTCCGCAAAAAAGCGGGGAAACACAAGAGCGTGAGCGAAGAAGAACTTGCACGCGTTAAGGAAGAAGCTGAAAACCGCGAGGTTTACGAAGAAATTTTCGACTTGCCCGAAGAAAAATTGGCAGAGAACGCAGATGTCGCTCTTGATGGTTTTGAACGTGACGTATACGAAGCGATGAACGGCACTTGCGCGTGCGATGAAATAGCCGCAGAGCTCAAAAAAAGAACGGGCGAAAACGTAGATGTGGGAAAAGTTCTCGGCACGCTTACCGCACTTGAAATAGAGGGATATTGCAGGAGCTTGCCCGGCGGACTTTTCAAAAAAATTTAAAATGTTGCAAAAAAATACACTTGACAGCGGCTTGCGTTTGAGTGTATAATTTCGAGTGCGTATAATTTTTGTAAAGAAGGGAGAAGTGTTTTTGCCGTTTTAAGGCAAAACGGAATTTTGCGATGCAAAAACTTGTTATAGTGGAATCACCTACAAAAGTGAACCCGATAAATGCTTATCTTGGCGATGATTTCAAGGTAATAGCATCTAAAGGCCACGTAAGGGACCTTCCTAAAAGCAGCCTCGGTGTTGATGTAGATAATAATTTTAAAGTTAAATATATAAATATTCAGGGTAAAGGCGAGCTTATAAACCAAATAAAGAAAGAGGCAAAGGCGGCAGACGTCATTTACCTTGCGACTGACCCTGACCGTGAGGGCGAGGCGATTGCCTGGCACCTTGCGACGGTGCTCGGCATAGAGCCCGAAAAAGCGTGCCGTGTTTCCTTCAACGAAATCACGAAAAACACGGTTTGCGCGGAAATAGAAAACCCGCGCGCGATAGATATGAACCTCGTTAACTCCCAGCAGGCGCGCCGCGTGCTGGACAGAATTGTGGGTTATAAGCTGAGCCCCTACCTTTGGAAAACCGTAAAATCCGGTCTTTCTGCGGGCAGAGTACAGTCCGTTGCCACGAGAATCATCGTGGAGCGCGACGCAGAAATAGCGGCGTTTGAGCCGAAAGAATATTGGACGGTGGAAGCTCTGCTCAAAAACGGCGGCACACGCAAAATAAAAGCGAAATTCCACGGTACGGCGGCGGGCAAGCAGGAGCTTGCTTCCGAGGAGGAAGCGAACAAGGTGCTTGCGGCTTGCAACAGCGAAAAATTCATCGTTGCGAACGTGGTAAGGGCGAAAAAGAGCAAATCCCCTATGCCTCCCTTTATAACTTCCACGATGCAGCAGGATGCTTTCCGCAAGCTCAATTTCCAGACGAAAAAGACGATGAAAGTGGCGCAGGAGCTGTACGAGGGTATAAACCTCGGCGCGGAATTCGGCGGCTCCCACGGTCTTATAACGTATATGAGAACGGACTCTTTGCGTATCTCCACAGAAGCGGCAAACGCGGCACAGAGTTATATCGTAGGCAAATACGGCAGCGAATATTACCCCTCCCGCAGAAGAACGTTCAAATCCTCCGGTGCGGCGCAGGACGCTCACGAGGCTATCCGCCCCGCAAGTATGAATTTCGAGCCCGAGCTTGTTAAAAAATATCTTTCGGGCGATCAATATAAGCTCTATAAGCTCATCTGGGACCGTTTTATGGCAAGCCAGATGAAGAATGCGGAATTCGACACGATGAACGCAGACATTGCTTGCGGCGAATACATCTTCAAGGCGAGCGAATATTCCGTTAAATTCAAGGGTTCCCTCCACGTTTACGACGACGCGGAAACACCCGAGGATTCCGAAAAGCTCACAAAGGTTTGCGAGCTTGCTGTCGGTGAAGAGCTCGCGCTCGACAGCGTGAACGGCGAAAAGAACTTTACCTCGCCCCCTCCGCACTTCAACGAAGGTTCGCTTACAAAATTCCTCGAAGAAAAGGGCATAGGCAGACCGAGCACGTATGCGGCTACCATTACCACGATTATCGAGCGCGGATACGTTGTGCGCGATAAGAAAACCTTGCGCTCCACGCCGCTCGGCGAGGCGACGGTGGAAATTATGAAAAAGAATTTCCCCCGCATAGTCGATTACAAATTTACGGCGAATATGGAAAACGACATAGATAAAATCGCGGCGGGCGACGACACGTTCGAAGAGGTTATGGTGGATTTCTACGGAGATTTTGCAAAAACGCTCGAAAAAGCTATGGCAAAGATTCCCGAAAACAAAGTAGAGCTTCCTGTGGAGGAATCCGATATAATCTGCGAAAAATGCGGCAAGCGTATGATTATCAAATCCGGCAGATTCGGCAAATTTGCGGCGTGCCCCGGCTACCCTGAGTGTAAGAACACAAAGCCCCTGGCAAAAGACGGCAGCGCCAAAGCGGCAGAAAAAGAAGAACCCGAAAAAACAGACATAAAATGCCCCGAATGCGGCGGCGAGGTTGTTATCCGCAAAAGCAGATACGGCAAATTCTATGCCTGCTCCTCCTTCCCGAAATGCAAATATACAAAGGCTATAAAGGAAGAAATCGGCGTGAAATGCCCGAAATGCGGCGGCGAAATCGTGCGCAGCTTCGGCAGACGCAAGAGCGTTTTCTACAACTGCGATAACTACCCCAAGTGCGATTTTTCCGTTTGGGATATGCCCACGGGCGAGAAATGCCCCGAATGCGGCTTCCTTATGCTCGAAAAGAAGGGCAAAAAACAGCACTATTGTATGAACGAAACTTGCGGGTACAAAAAAGACGCGGAATAATATGCGATTGAACTTTGTATAATCAAAATCAAGTACAAATGTAGGGCGGGGGCTTGCTCCCGCCGTTTTGTTTATTTTCAGTTTACAATAATAATTTACACTTTTGCGGGAGGTGGTAAATATGTTTAATGTTTTGGTCGTGGACGATGATAAAAACACGCGAATGTTCCTTTCCGCCGTGCTTGAAAACGCAGGGTACACCGTGCATACGGCAGAGGACGGCGAAGACGCCCTGCGCGTGATGGACAGAGAGCACGTGGACCTTGTGGTGCTCGATATTATGATGCCGAAAATGGACGGCTATGAATTTACAAAAACCTTGCGTGAAGCGCAGAACAACCTGCCCATTCTTATGGTTTCCGCAAAACAACTGCCCGCCGACAAGCACAAGGGTTTTCTTGTGGGCACGGACGATTATATAACAAAACCTATAGACGATGAAGAGATGCTATACCGCATAAAGGCGCTTTTGCGCCGCGCGAAAATAGCGAATGACCGCAGAATAGAGATAGGCGACGTCGTGCTGGATTACGATTCGCTTACGGTTACTCGCGGGGCGGAGGTACAGGAGCTTCCGCAAAAGGAATTTATGCTCCTTTATAAACTGCTTTCATACCCCGGGAAGATTTTTACGCGTATTCAGCTTATGGACGAAATCTGGGGCGCGGAAAGCGACACGGGCTGGGAAACTGTTACCGTGCATATAGGCAGGCTTCGCAAAAGGTTTGAACATTTTACGGAGTTTTCCATAGAATCTGTGCGCGGGCTCGGTTACAAGGCGGTAAAGAAAATATGAAAAAAATAAAAAAAATCCGCAAAATTAAAAAAATCGGTGTAAAGCTGCGAAAACCGGAAAGAAAACAACGTTTTTCGCTCACGGCACTTTTGGCGCTGTTCGTTTTTATAGTGCTTTTTGTAGCCGTTACTTTTGCTGTGCTTGCGGTGTGGATTTTAACGGAATTCGGCGTAATTGTGAACCTTAATGAAGAATCCAGCGTTATTCTCGTTATGGTTCTTATGAGCGTTATAAGCATAATAATAGGCGGCGGAATGAGCCTTTTGTTTATGAAAATACCGCTGAAGCCCATAAATAACCTTATAAACCGCCTGAACGGGCTGGCGGCGGGGGATTTTTCCACCAGGCTCAAGTTCGGCGGAGCTATTTCAAACCACCCTGTATTCAATGAAATTTCCGAAAGCTTTAATAAGCTTGCAGAAGAGCTTGAAAACACGGAGATGCTGCGAAGCGACTTTATAAACAATTTTTCGCACGAATTTAAAACCCCTATTGTTTCCATAGCGGGGCTGGCGAAGCTTGTTAACAAGGGCAACCTTACGGAAGAGCAAAGGGCAAAATATTTAACGGCAATAGAGGCGGAATCGCTTCGTCTGGCGGATATGGCTACGAACGTTCTTAACCTTACAAAAGTGGAAAACCAAGCGATACTTTCAGACGTTACGCGCTTTAACCTTTCGGAGCACATACGTTCCTGTGTGCTCCTGCTCGAAAACAAGTGGACGCGCAAAAATATAGAGCTTCAGCTCGATTTTGACGAATATGAAATAGAGGCAAACGAAGAGCTTTTAAAGCAGGTGTTTATAAATCTTTTCGATAACGCAGTTAAATTTTCGCCTCGTTGCGGCACGGTCTGCGCGGATATTTCCGCAGACGAGGAGAAAATAACCGTAAACATTCTCAACACAGGCAGCGAAATTTCCCCCGAAAATATGGAAAAGATATGGAACAAGTTCTATCAGGCAGATGAATCGCACGCCTCCGAAGGTAACGGCGTGGGGCTGGCAATAGTGAAAAAGATTGTAGAGCTTCACGGCGGCGAGGTCCGCGCAAAAAGCGCAGGCGGCGTGGTTTGCTTCACGGTTGAACTGCCCGCAACGCAAAATTGAAAGAAAAACAGACTTTTTAAAGTCTGTTTTTTGCATTTTATGGCATTTTGTTTCGTTTCGGTTTATAAAAATGATGTATTTTTATAAAAAAGATTTTTGTATTTGGGAGAGATGAAATGAAATCTGAAAACGTTTTTGCATTTTTTATGCTGATAGCACTTGTTTCTTTTCTCGGCTTTACCGTGGAAAATTTGTGGATGGCGGTGACTAAAGGGTATATGGACAACAGAAATATGACCCTGCCGTTTCTTTTGGGCTATGGGCTCGCTGTGGCAGCAATTTTTTTGCTTTTCGGCACGCCGTGCAAAATGAGAATCGGCGCATATATTTTGCCTTTTAAAAGCAAAGCTGTCAGCGCGTTTTTCTATTTTTTAGCGGTTATGCTTTGCATTTCCGCGGGTGAGATTGTGCTCGGCACGGTTGTGGAAAAGGTATGTGGCATAGTTTGGTGGGATTATACGGGGTTGCCGCTTCATATAACGAAATACACCTCACTTTTTACAAGTATGGGCTTTACGGTGATTATAGTTTTGTTTATGGAGTTTGCGGCGATTCCTCTTTTCCGCTTTTTCACGTCGTGGAATATCGTGGGGCTCGGCATTTGCTCCTGCACGCTTATGCTGCTTATGGCGGTGGATTTCGTGCGCAGCGCCTACCTTATGTACCGCGACAAAAAGCTTTTGGTTACTTGGACGCACGAAACGAAGAAAAACAAAATTTACCGCGCGCTTCACGGAAATTAAAAGCAAAAAGAGAGAAATTTGTCGAAATTTGTTTATTTTGGGTTTAGATTTCTGCATTAAAATAATATGAAAGAGGGCTGACTATGAAAAAAAGATTTGAAAAACTTTTAGAAAAAATCAGACTTTTGATGAATGGGCGCTATGGTGTAGATGAATTAAGTGTATTTTTGCTGTATATTTGCATTTTTGTTTTGATTTTATCGTTTATGCCGAACCTCAGTATGCTCAGTGCCGTGGCTTTGGTGATTTCCGTTTGGCTTTGTTTTCGTTGCTTTTCCAAAAAACGCGCGGCGAGGCTTGCGGAGCTGGATTTTTATTTAAGAACGAAAAATAAAATACATAAAAAATGCTTGCATATAAAAGCGCGTTGGCGCGACAGAAAAACGCACGTATATTTTAAATGTCCGAAATGCGGCGCAATGCTGCGTGTACCCAAAAACAAAGGCGAGATTGAGGTAAGATGCCCCAATTGCGGAACAAAGACAAATAAAAAAACATAAGCAATCAAACAAGAAGAAAGAGGAAATGACAATGAGAAAGATTTATGTTTTGTTTAACCCCTATTCCGGCAACAACACGGGTGCGGAAGGCGCAAAGAATATAAGCCGCTACTACAGCGATGCCGAAATCGTTTACAAGAACCTTGTGGAATTCGGCGGATATGCAAAGCTTTTCGCGGCTGTAAACCCCGAGGACGATATAGTGATTTGCGGCGGCGACGGCACGCTTAACCGTTTTGTAAACGAAACGCGCGGCATAAACTTTGAAAACAACATTTTTTATTACGCTATGGGTTCGGGCAACGATTTCCTTCGCGATATAGGAAAAACAAAGGAAGACGGCCCCATTTGCATAAACGAATATATAAAGAACTTGCCCGTTGCCACCGTTAACGGCAAGGAATACGTTTTCCTCAACAACGTTGGCTTCGGTATAGACGGCTATTGCTGTGAAGTGGGCGACGAAATGCGCGCGCAGAAAAAAGAGAAAATAGATTACACGGCGATTGCAATAAAAGGCTTGCTTTTCCACTACCGCCCCACAAGCGCGACGGTTATTGTAGACGGCAAGGAATATAGCTATAAAAAAGTTTGGATAGCGCCCACGATGAAGGGCAAATTTTACGGCGGCGGTATGATGCCTGCACCCGAGCAGGACAGAAACGCAGAGGACGGCAAGGTTTCCGTTTCGCTCCTTTACGGCACGGGAAAAATAAGCACACTTATGATTTTCCCTTCCATTTTCAAGGGCGAGCACGTAAAACACAAAACAAAGACAGTCGTGCATCGCGGACATAATATAACCGTTCGCTTCGATAGCCCGCGCGCCGTGCAAATCGACGGCGAAACCATAAAAGGCGTTACGGAATACACCGTTACAAGCGGGGCGCCCGTTGTTTGCACAAAATGAAGCCAGGTAAACATACCTTACAGGAAAAGACCCATACGGGTCTTTTCTTTTTGCAAAAAAGTGCATTTCTGCGATACTTTTTGCATTCTTTTATCTTGAAATTTTCCATATTATGCGGTATACTATATAAGTATAAATATAATCGTATAACTGTAACTATGTTTAAAGCGCCCGAAAAGGCGTAAATATAAATTATTTTTAAGAAGAAAGGGGCAAGTTATGTCGGAAAAAAGAAAACCCGCTAAAACCAAATTCGATGTGGGAGAGCTGGAAGCGAAGCTCGGCTATACGTTTGCCGACAAAAAGCTCCTGCTTAACGCGCTCCGCCATTCCTCTTACGCAAACGAGCGAAAGAGCGAGCATATAGCCTCCAACGAGCGCCTGGAGTTCCTGGGCGACTCCGTTTTGTCGATTATAACGAGCGAATTTCTATACCTTTCCTTCCCGGAAAGACCGGAAGGCGAGCTTTCCAACATTCGCCGCGAAATTGTGGACAGCGCTTCGCTTGCCGCGTTCGCGCGCAAGTTCGATTTGGGCAAATATATGTTTTTCGGCAACGGCGAGGAAAAGAACGGCGGCAGGGACAGAACGTCTAACCTGGAGGACGCATTTGAGGCGCTCGCTGCGGCGATATACCTCGACGGCGGTATTGAATGTGTAAAAAAATTCTTTTTGCCGCTTGTGCGCGAGCAGGTTGAGAATATTTTCGCTATGCACAGGTTCAACGACCCGAAATCGCTGCTTCAGGAAATCGTTCAGCAGAACGGCGAAACGCTCTGCTACGAAAAAGTGGACGAGCGTGGGCCCGACCACGATAAGCGTTTCACCTGCGTGGTGAAGCTCAACAGCAATGTTATAGGCAAGGGCGAGGGCAAGCGCATACAGGAAGCGGAAATGAACGCCGCGCGCGATGCTTTGCGGCTCTTTGGCGAACAGCAGGGAAACAAATGAAAAAGCACAGAAATATACCCATATTCGTGCCGCACCTCGGTTGCCCGAACACTTGCGTTTTCTGTAACCAACGCAAAATTTCCGGTTGCGAAAAAGCGGATTTTTCCGCCGCAGAGCGTGAAATAGAAGAAGCGCTTGCCACCATTCCCGCGGGCACGGACGTGCAGATAGCGTTTTTCGGCGGCAGTTTTACGGGAATAGACAGGGAAGATATGCTCTTCCTTCTCGAAACGGCGAAAAAATATATAGATGCGGGAAAGGTCGGAAGTATTCGCCTTTCCACGCGCCCCGATTATATAGACGAAGAAATACTCGATATTTTGGCGCGCTATGGCGTGCGGAGCATAGAGCTTGGTATACAGAGTATGTGTGACGACGTTCTCGCCGCAAGCGGGCGCGGGCACACCTCCGCACAAACCGAGCGCGCGTGCAATCTCATATGCGAGCGCGGGTTCGAGCTTGTAGGTCAGATGATGACGGGCTTGCCCGGTTCCACGCTCGAAAAAGACAAGTACACGGCAGAAAAAATCTGCCAAATGGGCGCGTGCGGCGCGAGAATTTACCCCACCGTCGTATTCAGGGGCACGGAACTTGAGGCTATGATGGCGCGAGGCGAATATGAGAGCCGAGAAATGGAAAAGGTTATAGCGGAGGGTGCGGAGCTTTTGGAAATATTCGCACGCAACCGCGTAAAAATAATCCGCATAGGCTTGCAGGCAAGCGAACTGCTCACAGACGGCGGCGAAACCGCCAGCCCCTACCACGAAGCCACGGGCGAGCTAATATGGTCGCGCTACTTCCGAAACGAAGCAGAAAAGGCGCTTTCGGGCGAGGAAACGGCGGGCAAATGCGCCTATATAACCGTGCCGCGCGGCTCCGTTTCCAAAATGACGGGGCAGAAGAAAGCAAACACGGTCTACTTAAAAGAGAAATTTTCTCTGGCAGAAATAAAAGTGCGCGAAAGCGAAGAGCTTTCGGGCGAAGAAATAGAAATAAATTTGGAAGAAAGGAAGAGAGCGTATGCGACTTAAATCTCTTGAGCTTCAGGGCTTTAAATCGTTTCCCGATAAAACGGTAATAAACTTTAACCGCGGTATTACGGTCGTTGTCGGCCCGAACGGAAGCGGAAAATCGAATATTTCCGACGCTATGCGCTGGGTTCTCGGCGAAATGTCTTCCAAAAGCATCCGCGGTTCTAAGATGGAAGACGTGATTTTCGCGGGCTCGCAGAAGCGAAGCCCTATGGGATATGCCGAGGTTTCCGTTGTCTTCGACAACAGCGAGGAAGCGGGCAAGAACGAAGAGCTCGCGGAATACGACGAAATCGTGGTTACGCGCCGCTACTACCGCGTGGGCGAAAGCGAATATTTTATAAACCGCAAAAACGCGCGCCTTAAAGACATCGTGGAGCTTTTCCTCAATACGGGTCTGGGCAAAAACGGTTATTCAATTATCGGTCAGGGCAAAATTGCGGAAATCATCTCGCAGAAGAGCGAGGAGCGCCGCTCTGTTTTCGAGGAGGTTGCGGGTATTGCAAAATACCGCTACCAGAAGAACGAGGCGGAAAAAAAGCTCGCGGGCACCGACGAAAACTTAACTCGCCTTTCCGATATAGTGAGCGAGCTGGAGGGCAGAATAGCCCCGCTGGAGCGCGACGCGGAAAAAGCGAAAAAATACCTCGAAATTTACGAGCAGAAGAAGGCGGCGGATATCTCTCTTTCCGTCTACGATATAGAAAACGCCGGCAAGAGCGAAAAAGAGCTCGCCGAAAAGCTCACTTTTTCCAAGCACGAGCTTGACACAAGCGACGAAACTCTTGCCGAGATGGACGAAGCGGACGAGCGCCTTTTTGAAAAAATTCAGGTAAATAAACTGAACTACGAGCGTGCCGTGGCGAAAATCGCCGAGGTTACAAACCGTTTGCACGAAGCAAAATCCGGCATACTCGTAAAAGAAAACGACCTTTCCCACTACAAAGGCGTGCTGGAAAGCGCAAACGGAAAACTTACAGCGCTCGATAGCTCCATAAACGGAGCAAACGAAGAATACCGCGCGCGCCTCGCCGAATACACGGCGGCGGAGAAGAATAAAAACAAGGTGCAAAAAAGCCTTGACGGCATAGAAGCAGAGCTTTTGGAAATCGCCTCCACTATGAAGGGGATAGACGCCGAAAAAGCGGAAATCGCCAAGGATATCGAAACCCTGAACGCACAGACGGTAGAGGCAAGGGTTGCCTTTTCCGTTGCGAAATCGCAAGGTGAAGCGGGTGCGCAAAAATGCGCCGAGCTTGCCGAAAACATAGCAAAATACGAAGAAGACATAAAAATTCTTTCCGCGCGTATAGCCAAAGCGCGCGAGAAAATAGACGGATATATTGCAAAAGAGAAGGGCTTCACACAGGATGTTGCCGAGCTTGATGCAAAGCGTGCCGAAAACGATAACGAATCGGCGCTTCTTGCGGAAAAGAAAAGCAAGATGTTTATAGACATCTCCCAGACCAAGGTTAAAATACAGAACCTTGTGAATATGGAAGAGCTTTTCGAGGGGTATTCCCGCGCGGTAAAATTCGTTATGAACGCGCACAAAACGGGCAGAATACTCACACAAAGCGGCGAAAAGCCGGTTATCTACGGCCCCGTTTCTCTGCTTTTCGAGGTTGACACGCAGTATTCGCTCGCCGTGGAAACTGCGATGGGCGGTGCGCTCCAAAACATCGTGACGGAAGACGAAGCGAGCGCGAAGGCGGCTATTGCCTACCTCAAGCGCCAGAACGCAGGCAGAGCCACGTTCTGCCCCATTACGACGGTTAACGGCACGGAGCTGGACGCAGACAAAATGATGCTGCCCGCCAAGAAGGGATTTGTATCCGTTGCTTCGGGGCTCGTGCGTGCAGACGCAAAGTTTGCGGGCATTATACGCAATCTGCTGGGCAGGATTATCGTGGCAGACAACCTCGATAACGCGGCGAAGCTCGCAAAATCGCTCGATTTCAGATATAAAATCGTAACGCTCGACGGCCAGGTGGTAAACGCTGGCGGTTCGTTTACGGGTGGTTCGGCACAGAACGGCAGCGGTATGCTTTCCCGCCACGCGCAGATAGAAAAGATGCAGGCAGACGTTGCCGCACTTGAAAAAGAGATGGCAGGCGTTACCGCCGATATGAAGAAGCTGGAGGCGGCGAGCGCAGAGCTTAAAAAGCGCAAAGAAGGCGTGCTTGCAAACCTTTCCGTGCTCCGCACGATGAAAGAGGCAGAAAGCACACAGCTTCAGGTGCTTATTTCCACGGGCAAGGGTATGGAAAGCACGCTTGCAGACCTCGTTGCCGAGCGCGATACGCTCGAAGCGCGAGGCGTGAAAACGGCAGACAACATAGATGCTATTGCCAAAAAAGAAAAAGAATACGGCAAGCAGATTGAAAAGCTCAATATGCGCGCCGAAAACCTTGCGGTAGAGCGCGATAAGCTGAACGCGAGAACGGAAGCCTTGCGCACAGAGCAAAGCGAACGTTCCGTAGAGCTTGCAAGGGAAGAAAAGAACCTGGAGCTCCTGCTTTCCGTGGCAAACACGGCGAAAAGCAAGGCAGAAGATTATGCCCTTCGCCGAGAGGAGCTTACCGAAAGCGTACGCGAGGCGAAAGAAAGCATAAAAGCGGCAAACGCGGAAATAGAAGCCTATAAAAAGGTGATTTCCTCTACCGACGGTACGGTTGCGGGCCTTGAACGCGAAAAAGCGGAAACGAACGCGCTTTCCCTGCGCCTTGAAAAAGAGCAGGCGGAAAACCGCGCGAAGCAGAAAGAGCTTTCGCACAAGCGCGAGCTTATTTTCCGCGAATATACGCGACTCGAATCCGCGCACAAGAGTATGGCGGAAAAGAAAGACAAGCTGCTTTCCTTCCTTTGGGATGAATACGAGCTTTCTTACAGCGCGGCTTGCGAGCTGGGATATGAAAAGGTGACGGAAGAAAACCGTACCTCCGTGGTTTCTGCGCAGGCAAAATGCCGCGACAGAATAAAGGCGCTCGGCCACGTCAACGTGGGCGCCATAGAAGAATACAGGGAAGTGAATGAACGCTACACCTTCCTTTCTTCGCAAATCAACGACCTGAAAAAGTCAAAAGACGAGCTTACGAAGGTAATCTTCTCGCTCGAGGACCAGATGCGCAGGGATTTTGCGGCGACGATACAGCTTGTAAACACGCATTTCGGCAACGTGTTTGCAGAGCTTTTCGGCGGCGGCCACGCGGAAATTTCGCTTACCGACCCCGAAAACGTGCTTGAATCCGGTATAGAAATCAAAGCCGCGCCCCCCGGAAAGGTTATAAAGAGCCTTTCGCTCCTTTCGGGCGGCGAGCAATCGTTTATCGCCATAGCGCTATACTTCGCCATTATGAAGGTAAGCCCCGCACCGTTCTGCATTATGGACGAAATCGAGGCGGCGCTCGACGAAGTAAACGTAGATAAATTTGCGGATTACGTTAAAAAGTATTCCGAAAAAACACAGTTTGTTATAATCACGCACCGTCGCGGCACTATGGAGGTGGCAGACACACTCTACGGTGTTACGATGCACGAAAAGGGCATTTCACAGGTTCTTTCCGTGGACGTTTCCGAAATTGAAAAGAAAACGGGCGTTGTGCTTAACTAAAGAGGTAAGATATGGGATTTTTTGATAAACTTAAAGCGGGCCTTGCAAAGACAAAGGACGCTTTCGTAGAAAGAATCAACGACCTTTTCCGCGCTTTCGTGGAAGTGGACGAAGATATGATGGATGAGCTGGAAGAAATACTCATCACGGCAGACGTAGGCGTGGAAGCGACGGAGATGATTCTCGACGAGCTTCGCGACAGAATTGCCGTAAACTACATTACCGACCCGAGAGTGGCGCGCGAAGAGCTTTTTGCCATTATGCGCTCTATGATTGGCGAGGGCGCGCCCATTGCCGAAGAAAAAGGCAAGATGACGGTTATTCTCGTTATAGGCGTAAACGGCGTGGGCAAAACAACGTCTATTGCGAAAATCGCAAACGTAATGAAGAAAAAACGCAAAAAGGTCGTTCTTGCGGCGGCGGATACTTTCCGCGCGGCGGCCATAGACCAGCTTGAGGTTTGGGCAGACCGCGTGGGAGTGGAAATCATACGCCACACGGAAGGCTCCGACCCTGCGGCAGTCGTATTTGATGCGGCGGCTGCGGCTAAAAAACGTGAGGCAGACGTGCTCATAATCGACACGGCAGGCAGACTTCACAACAAGAAGAACCTTATGGCAGAGCTTGCGAAAATCAACCGCGTTATAGAGCGCGAGCTTCCCGACGCAGTGCGCGAAACGCTTCTCGTGCTCGACGCTACGACGGGCCAGAATGCGCTCATTCAGGCGAAGGAATTTAAAAACGCCGCAGAAATCACGGGTCTTGTGCTCACGAAGCTCGACGGCACGGCAAAAGGCGGTATAGTTATTTCCATCAAGCAGATGCTCGGCATACCCGTTAAATTCATAGGTGTTGGCGAGAAGATGGATGACCTTGAAGAATTTGATGCGAGAGATTTTGTTTCCGCACTCTTTGAATGAGGTGGCGAAAATGGAAATCGTACTCGCATCCAACAACAAGCACAAGGTTGCGGAGCTTGAATATTTTATAAACGAGATGTGCCGCGAAAAGGGTATACCCGGCGTGAAGATACTCACGCTTCGCGACATCGGTTTTACAGATGAAATCGTGGAAGACGGCGCAACTTTTGAAGAAAACGCGCTTATAAAGGCGGGCGCTGTAGCCGCAAAGGGCTATATCGGCGTTGCCGACGATTCCGGCCTTTGCGTAGATGCGCTCGGCGGCGAGCCGGGGGTATACTCCGCACGCTATGCGGGCGAACCCTGCGATGACCGCAGAAACAACGAACTTTTGCTGGAGAAAATGAAGAACGTACCCACAGAGGAGCGCACGGCGCACTTTGTTTCCACAATCGCGTGCGTTTTCCCCGACGGCAGAAAGTTCGTTTCACGCGGCGAATGCCCGGGAACTATACTTTACGAATACCGCGGAACGGGCGGTTTCGGCTATGACCCGCTATTCCTCTACGAGCCGTACGGCAAAACGTACGCCGAAATAAACGCAGAGGAAAAGAACGCTATAAGCCACAGAGCGCGTGCAATGGCGGCTTTTACGGGCAGATTTGCAGAAGAAATTACAAAATAACTTATATATTATAAAAGGAAAATATTATGCTTACAAGCAAACAGCGCGCGTTCCTTCGCGGGCGCGCAAACGATTACGACACAATTTTTCAGGTGGGCAAGGGCGGTATAAACGAAAATATGCTCGACCAGATAGACAACGCCCTCGAAGCGCGCGAGCTTATAAAGCTCCGCACGCTCGAAAACAGCGATTTTTTCGCACGCGAGGCGGCGGAAACAATTGCAGAGGAGCTTGGCGCAGATGTTGTCAGCGTGGTTGGTTCTCGCTTCATACTTTACAGAGAGTCTGAAAAGAATAAAAAATTCGACCTTGAAAAGCTCTGTGAAATCGTGGAAGAAAAGAAGCCTGTTAAAAAGCAGGTAAAACCCGGCTACAAGGCAAGAGCGAAAGCGAAAGCAAAAACAGGCACAGATAAGCCGAAAACATACGGTTTTAAAAAGAAAAAATAATTTTCGCAGCAGCGAAAAGATGCGAGGTATAATATGAGAACAGGCATTTTCGGGGGCACATTTTCACCAATCCATAACGGGCATATAAAAGCGGCGAAATCTTTCCTTGCGGAAATGGAGCTCGATTTACTTTACGTTATACCGGACAGAATTCCCCCGCACAAGCAGATTTCGGGCAAGGACGACCCTTTTCTGCGCCTCGAAATGGTGAAAAAAGCCTTTGCGGGCGAAGAAAAAATCGTCGTTTCCGATACGGAGCTGAAGCGCGAGGGCAAAAGCTACACCGTGGAAACCTTGCCCGAGTTTATGGGTGAGGGCGAGCTTTTTATGCTCATCGGCACGGATATGTTCCTCACGTTCGATAAATGGTACCGCTTCGAGGATATTTTTAAAATGTGCACGCTCGTACTCGCCGTGCGCGAGGGCGATGCAAGCACTGTGCGCGCAGAAATAGACGAAAAGAAGAAGCTCTACGTGGAAAAATACGGCGCAAAAGTAGAAGAACTCGCTTCCGAGCCTTTCCCGATTTCCTCCACGGAGCTCCGCGCGAAAATCGCCGCTGGCGAGGATTGCGGAGCATATATGCCGCGCGATATAATTGATTTTATCGAAGAAAAGGGGCTTTACAGATGACGGCGCGTAAATTTGGCGAGATAGAGGCGCGCGTGAAAGCCCTGCAAAGCGGAAAACGCTTTGCTCACACGCTCGGCGTGGTTAAAGAGGCTGAATACATCGCGGAAGCGTGCGGGTTTTCCACAGAATGTGTGGAAAAAGCAAGGCTCGCCGCCCTGCTTCACGACATAACGAAAAACTTTTCCGACGAGGAGCAGGCGAAAATGTTCGCAAAATACGGCATAGACGTGCCGAGCGAGCCGCCCACGATGCACGAAAAAACGGGCGCATACTTTGCGCGCGAGCTTTTCGGCGAGGAAACCGTTGACGATGAAATTTTTTTCGCCATCTTCTGCCACACTACGGGAAAAACGGGAATGAGCGCTTTCGATATGGTAATTTTCATAGCGGATTTTACCGAGGAAACGCGCGAACATAAATCTTGCAGAGATATGCGGGCATATTTGCACGCGGAATGTGAAAAACTAAACGGAGAGAGCGAGAAGGCAGAAGCGCTGCTCCGTAACGTAACTTTAAAAATTATAGGCGACACGCTGAACTTTCTTACTCTCAAAAAAAGGAAAATCGACCTCCGCACGGTGGAGGCTTGGAATTTTCTTGCAGAGTAAGGAATTTTACAGGTGAAAAAAAGATATGGTAAAACAATAGCGCTCATCGCGGTTTTCGCGCTTTGCGCAGGGGCGTGTGCGGCGTTCTTCGGCGCTTTCAGACCGAAGGTGGAAAAAATACCCGTTTTGGCAAACAGCGGCATAGACAGAAAGGAAGAGTTTTACACCTTCCTCGTGTGCGGTGTAGACGTTGCCGCGCGAAATACAGACGTTATGATGCTCGTTTCCGTGGATAATGCGGAAAAAAGCGTGAATATACTGCAAATTCCGCGCGATACGTTTGTAAACCCCGATGTGGCGGGTTTCCGCATTACACGCGTGAACGGTATATATGCGGCGGCATACAATGCCTCCGCCTTTTCCGAAAAGGATAGGGAAAAGGCGGCGATGGAAACGCTTGCGGGAAGGCTCGAAACCGCCCTCTGCGTTACGATTGACAGGTACGTTCTTTTAGATACGGCGGCGTTTGTTAAAATTATAGACGCTGTTGGCGGCGTGGAATACGATATTCCGCGCGATATGCGCTACGAAGACCCCGAACAAGGGCTTTCCATAAACCTTAAAGCGGGCAAAAAGCTTCTTTCGGGCGCGGAGGCAGAGCAGTTTGTGCGTTACCGCGCGGGCTACGCCACGGGCGATGTTGGCAGAGTAGAGGCAAGAGGCGATTTTCTCGCCGCGGTTTATGCGCAACTCTTAGAAAAGCTATCGCCGGCAAATGCCCTAAAAATAGCAGGCGAGCTTTTGCCCGCCGTTACTACGGATATGAACGCGGGCGACATAGCGTATTTTGCGCGTGCGTTATATGGCATAGGCGCGGAAAATTTTCACGTTAAAACGCTTGCGGGCAGCCCCGTGCAAAACCCGGAAACGGGCGTGTGGACGTATTACGCCATAAACAAAAAAGCGGCGCTTGCCGATATAAATAAATATATGAACGCGTTTAAAAAGGAAATAACGCAGGATATTTTCGATAAAAACGCGCTATTTGCGGACGACCCGAAAGGGAAGAACCCGTATATAAGCGAATATTATTATTCACAAGAATAAATATATAAAGGAGAAAAAGTATGGATAACACACAGAATATGGCAGAACAGAACGAAGCAAAAGAAAGCTCCCTTGTGCTGGCGGAAGAAATCGTGAAGATTTTGGACGCTAACAAGGCAGGCCAGCTAAAGCTACTCCGTGTGAACGACCAGACTGTGATGACAGATTATTTCGTTATCTGCACGGGTAATTCCAATACCCATATAAAAAGCCTTTCGGGCGAGGTTGAATATAAGCTCGGCGAAAAAGGCGTAAAACCCACGGGCATAGACGGCTATGAATC
>JAFTOK010000256.1 GCA_017463815.1 Clostridia bacterium
CTATGGCTATTTCGGGCATACCCCTGCCGGCTACGTACGCCGAAAGTTTCCACACGGCGCTGCCCAGCACGCCGAGCCTGCGCTCGTTCATCGCGTTTTTGCTCTCCATTTCATTCGTCTCCGTTATGTACCGCACGATTTTCTCGCGCGTTTTCGCCGTGTCGCCGTCTTCCGCGCTTCTGGGCGCAAATTCAAAATCGGGCATCTTGGGCACCACCTGGCTTTCCACGTGCATATATCCGTCCGCTATCTGTGCAGGCTTCCACGGCACGTTCACGCTCACAAGAAAAGCCCCCGTCTTTCTCGCCGTTTCGTGTGTTCCGCCGTAATAAGCGCGCATCTTCTGCCAATATTCCTCCGTCTGCACCTTGGCACTCGCCGCGTCGCGGAAAAGGCGCGCAATGGTTGCCTCTCGGCTCTCGGAGTCTATGAACATTTGTTCGCTTGTTTTTTTGATTTTTTTGAAAATATTAAGGCTCAAATAAACCCTCCTGTATATAAAGTTTTTCCCCGTATAAAACGCAAATATTATTAAAAATTCTTCATCTTGCCGCGCATAAAGGTTTTTGCTTCTTCTCTCTTCGCCGCGCAGGTGCGGAAAGAGGCAAAATATCTCAAGGCATCGGGCGCGTGGGTTATTTCGTGCGGCTCTGTAGCGGCATCGCCTTGCCTATGTGGGTCGTGCATAAGCAAGGGAAGCGTGCGCAAAATATTTTTGCATTTTCTGTCTATTGTGAGCATCGCGCGCCCGTTTTCGTCTTTTTTAAGCCACTCTTTAAGCGCAAGCCAACCCGAAACGCGGTTTGGCGTTATTTTCGTAAGGTAAACCCCGCCCTCGGCAAAAAGCTCCGCTATGCTCTTTCCGCTGTCCTTCTGCCTGCTCCAAAGGTCGGCGGGGGCTATAAATAGCATTTCTTCCGTGCTTTTTGCGCGTATTTTTTTCGCCGCCTCGCTCACAATAAGCCCGCTTTCGTAAATTTCGTCGTAAACGTATGCCCTCCCGTCTTCGTCCACCGCTATAAAGAGTGCGGCGAGCATATCAAGCCCGTAGTCGAGCGTGCAGTAACGCTCCGCACGCTTCGGCAAAACGATGTCCGCGGCGTGCACGTGCTCATCGAACTCCGTAAAAAATTGCCCTGCAAACACGTCCCATTCCCCATAAAGCCACGCTCTTTTCAGCTCATCTGGCAACATTTCAAGTTGCCGTACGTAATCGGGGTTGGCGCTCATCAGCGCTTGGTTGTCGTATACGAGCGCGGGGATAAATCTATAATCCTCGGGGCACTCGCCCTCGCGGAAGTTTCTGTCTATAAAAAGCCGCTTTACCCAGCCGTGCCCCACGCCGCCGGGGTTGCAGGTAAGGTACATTCGCTTTGGAAAATCGTTCGCACCGCGCAGGCAAGCCGCCAGCACGGCAAAGGCGCGCTCGTGCAGTTGCGTGGCTTCGTCGAGGGCAATTATGTCAAATTCCTGCCCTTGGTATTGCAAAAGGTCGCTTTCGGAATCGAGATAACCCAGCTTTATAACAGAGCCGTTTATAAACTCAAAAACCTTGTGCGTTTCGCTGTAAGTCGCAAGCCCTGTTTTCACGGCGAGTTCATATAGCGCGCGTGCGTGGTTTTCGCGCAGTTCGGGAAACGTGCGGCGGATAATAACCGTGCGTATTCCCGCGTATCTCAGGCACAGAAGCAAAAGTTTGTACCTCAGCGCCCAGCTTTTCCCTCCGCCTCTCGCGCCGCCGTATGCGGTATATTTCGCTTTGGAAAGCAAAAATTCCGCTTGCTTTTCGGAGGGGTGCATATCAAAAAGAACGTTTTTCATTCGGCAAATTCGCCCGCCTTTTCGGAAAGGGAGATTTTAAAGTCCTTTTCGCCCTCCTCCTCGCCAAAGCCGAAATGCTCCTTCAAAATCGCCAGGGCAAACGTGCCGTTCAAGTTGCCGCTTATGCAGCTTTCCTCTATGTACGCCTCTATTTTAAGCAGCGCCATTTCCACAGCGTCGCAAAAACATTTGTTCGTTTTTAGGTCTTTGAATTGCCGCTTCGTTATACCAAGCGCAAGGCAAAGGCCTGAAAGGGTGTACGGCTTCGTTCTGCGTTTCGGGCAGGTAAAGCATCCATCGTCTTTCTTGCAGGAGGCACATACGGAGGAAAAAATCGTCGTGCTGTCGCAATCCTGAAAATACTTTGCGGCTCGCTCGGCAAAAGCGGCGGCATCGGGAAATATTTTTTTGTTTTTCTTCAATGTTGATGCTACGAAAGAATAAAATTCAGCACGCGGCATCGCTTGCCCTTTGGGCAAAATCAAACATATGTTCTTGTGAATATTCGCCCCAACACGCTATGTGAATAAGGTCTTCGCTTTCGTTCACAACAAGCGCGTCGCGGGCAGAATATATTTCAAAACCGCAATGCTCGCAGTAGCCGAGCACACGCGGCGTTTTTTCTGCTTTTTCGTAAAATTCATCGGAGGAAAAATCGTCTTCCGCCGCCGAATAGTATCTGTTCGTAAAAATCACTCCTTTTCTTATCCCTTAAATTATCCCTCGCAAAAGGTAAGTTTCCTAACGGGGGTGGAAGTTCTTCCCTCTTGCTTGACTGTATTATACCACCAAAACCGAATTTTGTCAATAGTTTTCCGAACATTTGTTTGATTTTATGCGATAAAAAACAAGCCTTTTTGTAAAATAAGGCTTGTTTTTGTGCCTCCCTCCCGTAGGGAGCCTTAGATTTTCAAGAAAGCGTCGGCTTTTTCGGGTCAACGTACGCCGTGTAGTTCGTGTAATACACCACGTGACCGGGCGTAGAGCCGCCGGGTTTCTTCACGTTCTTTGCGAGCGTGTAGTCCACAGGCACGTTCTCGCCGTCGCGCAGGCTGGAATAATAAGCCGCAATCTGCGCCGCCTCGGTAAACTCGGAAGCATCGGGGTCTTCCCCCTCCTCGCAGACCATAAGCACGTGCGAACCGGGCTTATTCTTAACGTGGAACCACCAGTCACTCTTTTTGGCGAGCTTCGTCGTGATAAAATCGTTCTGTGCGCCCGTTTTGCCGCAAAGAACGAGATGTCCGCCGCTTGTGGTAAACTTAAGCGGCACAATTTCCGCTTTTTTATGTGTCTTTTTTTCGGGTGCGCCCTTCGCTTTTGAAATATACCCTTGCGCCGTGAGTTCGGCTTTGATTTCCGCCACGTCGCGTTCGTTTTCGGAAAGGTCTATGGCCGTTTCCACGGTTTCAAGGTACGCAAGCGCGTCGGCAGACTCACGCAGTTGGCAAGTAAGTATTTCTTTCGCCTTTTTCAGCTTTGTGTACTTTTTGAAGTATTTTGCCGCGTTCTGCGAAGCGGAAAGTTTTATATCCAACGGGATTTTAACGGTTTCCATTTCCTCGCTGTAATAGTTCACGACCTCGCAGGAATTGCTCTTCCCCGTGAGCATATAGAGCGATGATGTTATAAGGTCGCCCCACAGCTTGTATTTTTCCGCTTCCTTGCATTCGGCAAGGTCGCGCTTGATATAGCCGATTTTCTTCGTGATTCTCGCCTTCGCATTCGTCACAATCTGCGAAACGTCGTGCGTTTTAGTTTTCATTGCGGCGATTTTGTCGCGCTCGCCGAAAAATTCGTCGAGCAGCGCCGAAAGCGTTTCGGGATGCTTTTTCTGTGCGCCCGCACCGTACTGCTCTATGTCGAAAAAGCAATATTCCATCGGTGCACCGTCTGCCCCGAAAAGGAGCGTTGGCATATGCACGCCGCTGAGTGTCGCGCAGAATTTTTCAAGCTCCGCGAAAAGCGCGCTCTTGTCTGCCTCGCCTATTTCCACTCCCAAAGCGCCCGCTTTGTATGCTATTTCGCGCGTTACAAGCGGCGAAAGCCCCAAATAGTTTGCAAGCAGGAAGCTTTCCGCCGCCTTGCTCTTTTCAAAAGCGTTCGCTTTCATAAAAAATCCGCTTTCCGTTTCTTCCATAGGCAAAATTTTGCCCTCTTGCGCGGGCGGCGCTTCATACGTCATACCGGGCAAAACCTGGCGCTTGCCGCTCGTGGTAAAGTCCACGGTGCGTAGTACGCCAAGAATTTTGCGTTTGTCATCGAGGAACATAATGTTGCTGCATTTGCCCATTATCTCTATAACGAGCGTGCGCGTGGTGTTAAACCCCATTTCGTCATACGCGGCAAAATCCACCTCCACGGCGCGCTCAAAGCCTTGCTGGCGCACGGCGGAAATCGTCGCGCCCGAAAGGTGCTTTCGCAGAAGCATACAGAACATAGGCGAAACCTTCGGGTTTTCAAAGCTCTGCTCCGTTATGCAAATTCGCGCACGCGAAGGGTTTGCGGAAAGGAAGAGCTTTCGCGTTTTCCCCGCTTTATAACAAATTATTACAAGTTCGTCTTTCGTGGGCTCGGTCACTTTTTCGACCTTTGCCCCTTCGAGCATTAAAGAAAGTTCATCGCACACGGCACGCGTAAAGCCTGCGTCAAATGCCATATGCCACCACCTCCGTTTCGGTTAAAGTTTTCGTTTTTCTGTTTACTATTATATATCTTTCGCTCATAAAAGGCAAGTGCAAAACCTCGCAATTTGCCCTTTCGTATTTCGGCACGGCAGAAAGTATTTCCGCTTTCACGCTCTCCTCGGGTATAACGCCGTCCGCAAGCTCGTGCGGCAGTTTGCGCGTTTCGTGCAGGGCAAAATCCAGCGCCAAACGCGCGCGCACCTCGCCCACGTCACTCATAACGCTTTCCGCAAACTCAAGCACGAGCAAAAACGTGTTCACCTGCGAAACCTTGGCTATATCGTAGTGTGCGCCGTATTTTCCCTCGAAAAACTCGCCGAATTTTTCAAAAAAGCCGAATGCGTCACCATATTCGAGCGGCAACCACGGAAACGTGTGGCGGAAACTTTCGCTGTTGGAAATTCTGTCGCTTATTTCGTCTATTAGCGAAAGTTTTTGGAGCTCGGCAAAGGAAAGCCAATTTGTTTTCAATACCTGATACGGCGGCTCGGAAGAGTAAACTATGCCGTATTTTTCCGCATTCCTCTCCATTTCACACCCGCAGAGAATTTTGAGAAAACCGAGCTGAAGCTCGTCGCATAGCCCGTACGCATCGTTAAAGGAGCGCGCGAAGGTTGCATAATCTTCATACGGCAAACCCGCAATCAGGTCGAGGTGAACGAAAAGATTGCCCGCTTCATAGAGCCTTTTGGCGTTTTCAAGCGTTTTTGCCACGTCCAGTTTGCGGTGAATCGCCTCCAGGGTTTCGGGGTTCGTGCTCTGCAAGCCGATTTCAAGGCGGAATTTGCCCTTCGGCACGCGGGAAAGGATTTCTATGCTCTCGTCGTCGAGGAGCGAAGCGCAAATTTCAAAATGATATTCCTTTGTATATTCCTCGCCCGAAAGCCCGCGCCAAATGGCTTTCGCGCGTTCGCGCTCAAAGTTAAACGTGCGGTCTACGAACTTCACCGTCTTTATATCGTCGAATTTTTCAAAGCCGAGCACGTCGCAAAGCGTGCGTTCTGCGCTTTTTGCGCGGATTTTACGCTCC
>JAFTOK010000257.1 GCA_017463815.1 Clostridia bacterium
AACCGCGTATTTCATCGCTCTGTGAATAACCGCATGATAATGAATAACCGAGTTAGCAGAAACCCTTTCAAGCTGAACGAGGTAGAATTTTTGAATATCTGCCGCCGTTACCTCTGAAAGTCTATAGCATCCCATTTAAGCCCAAGAACCTCGCTGCGACGAAGTCCGTAGAAAGCCGCCAACACTATCGGCAGTTCCAGCTTTGTGCCTTTCGCCGCCTCGAACAAGTCTTGTATATCATCCTCAGTGTAAAAGCTTCCCTGAAAGCTGTTTTTCTTTGGTCTATCCACCTTATCCACGGGGTTTGAAACTATCAAGTCTGTTTTGACCGCGTATTTCATCGCCCTGTGAATGACCGCGTGATAATGGATTACGGAGTTTGCCGAAACCCTTTCAAGCTGTAAGAGATAGAATTTTTGAATATCCGCCGCTGTCAGCTCCGAAAGTCTGCGCTTCAAGGGCTTGAAATATGGGATAATGACCTTGTTCGTCATATCCGCATACGAAGCGTATGTTGTTAGCTTTATCGTGCTTTTCGCAATTTCAAGCCACATTGTAAGAAAATCTACGAACATAATCTCGCCGGAAAGCTCTGTCGCCTCTTCGGTTTCTGGTTCCGGTTCAAAATTCTGTCGCGTTTCCATAAGTAAGGCTTCCGCTTTTTTCTTGTTGCCTTTCACTGCCATTCCCGTGGGTATCCACTTTGTTTTGCGCTTACCGTCCACGGAATAGCTGAGTACCATATAAAAATAACCTTTTTTCTCTTGCAGATGTCCTGCTACCATAATAAAATCCTCCTAAAATAATGTAGTAGCACAAATTGACACTTGCCGTTGACCGATTTTATTGTAACATAATGTATAGCAAATGTCCAATGTGCGATTTTTACGCCTTTGCCATATTGATTTTCAAAAATGAAAGCAGATGCACTTTGGGAATACGGTATGCTCTGCCGACCTTCATATTTTGAATCGTTCCGTTTTTCAGCATTTTGTAAACGGTCTTGGTGCTTACTCCGAGAGCCGCGCTCGTTTCCTCCACGCTCATTATTTCGGGATAATCCTTCAGTATAGTCTGATACGCTTCTTTGAAATTCATTTTTCCTCCTTATAATTTTAATATTGGTATTCAAGGTGGTCCATTTTGACCCACCTGCTTTTCACTTTACTCGGGTAAAGTGGGGTGGGCCTTTGCGACCCAGCCCACTTTATTTGCAAATGGCGTAGTTTTTTATCCAGAAATCAATTGGTCATTTTGGTGTTTGTCAACAGCACCCATTTTGACCCATTGATTTTCAAGTGTTCAAAATGAACACATGAATTTCTTTTTGCAAAAATTACCCCCTCAAGTGGTAGCCAGCGAGAATGGCAAAAAACCGCCACTTTTGCAAAAATTTTTTTCCTCAAGTAGTAGCCGGCGAAAATGGATTTTTTATAAGCCTTTTGGTGAAAAATTTTTGTTTTTTCAAATACCTCTAAGTAGTAGCCAACGAGAAGGTGAAAAAAGGGCAACCAAATCAGAAATTTTTGAAAAAATTACTTTCCTCACCTAATAGGACAAAAAAACGGCAAATTATCGGGGTGCAAGCAAAAAAAGTTTAGTTTTTCTTTGTAATTTGATTTTACAGCATGAAGGGTTCACCTTTTGAGCCCTTCAAAAAAATTTTTAAGATTTTTTGATAAAAAAGAAAAAGCCATTTCGCACATTTGCCGATATCAGACAAACGTAGTAAAATGACATTGTAATTATTTGATTGGAGGATTTTATTATGGAAATCACTTACACAGAAAAAGACGGCATTTTTTATCCCGATTTGGCACTGCCCGAGCACGCCGACCACCCCATAGGCAAGTACGGCAGAATGCGCCTCGACTATCTCAAAAAGCACCGCAAAGGTACTTATACAACCTTGGTGACGACGTGCAAGCTCAACGAGCACCTCTACGAAACCGAGCAGGAAGCCAAACAACAGATAGAGCTTACCCTCTCCCTGATGGTAAAAGAACGCAGCATTACAGAAGCGCTGAAAGCCGCAAATCCGCTGAAATGGGCGAAAGAGATGAACAACGCAAAAAGGTGCGCGGAGGAGATTGTGATAAATGAGATAATATTTAGATAAAACACAGAGGTGATCATATGGCAAAACCTATCTGTCGCTACATAGCGAAATTACAAGAGATTTCTCCTTTGCAAAATGTCAATGTCGATAATTGGGCGTGGCGGTTGCAATATATCAGAATAGAAGATGTTCTCCACGTGATGGAAAGCGAGCATAAATATATAGGGAAAAATTTCTTGATTATTATCGGCTATAACATAACCCCAAAATAAATAACTAGATATAATATGATTAATTATTGTAGAAGAAGTCTCATTATCGATAGTACTAATCGGAAAATGTTTCATTTGGTATTTTATCGCCTTTTGAAAATAAATTTTTCAAATCTATTACGCCTTTATCTATATACTTATGCTTTTCCAATAAATTTACTAAGTTTATTGAAAAGCCATTTCCAATAACAAAAACTTTCATATTTTCCCCCTAAGATTTTATGGTATTCGACAAATTTCGCATATTTCAAACTTTTTAGGCGAGGCAACCATATTTAGATGGCCTCGCCAATTAATATTTTTTCAATCAACCATTTTGCAGAGCTTTTTTATATTATGCAATATACGATTTCTCACGTAAAAAACTATACCTGCACCCAGCAGTATCACAAACTCCACAATTAATATTTTTACATCACACGAAAAAATTGCATATCCACAAAATGATGCAAAATCCAACACAAAGAATATATCTGCCAATCGCGTAACGAGCATACACGCCGCTTCCGCAAGAATAAACACAACGGTTATGAGCGTTCCGCTTGAAATATACCTGCTTATAAAGTTGCACGCCGCAATAACCAAAGCCGAACCAAAAAGCGAAGCGGCGATGCGCAGCACAACTATCTGCCAAAGAAAAAGCGTTTGAACATTCGTATCAAGCACAGTTCCCACGGCATATTCATTCCACGAAGGTAAGCCTATTTTCAGGTGAACGAACAAAATATCGGTAGCCGCAAAAGCAAGCGTTATCGCAAACGACACCGCAAGCATAACAAGTCTTTTTCTCGCTGCCGCGCGCTTTTTTTCCTTTTCTCTGCCGAGAAAAAATCCATTGATTATAGGTGCAAATCCGCTCTCATCGTCTATGCTGATATACGGTATCAGCACGAAAGCAATCGCCAAAACGCAGAAGAAATCCGAATAAAGCGAAAACAGCTCGTTCCACCCGGAGGTATATATAAGCCTTGCATCAAGCCCTTTATCGCGAAGAAACCCAATATCCGCAAGCTGTGAGTCTATCTTATCCAAAACGCTGAGCCTAAGCTCCGCCGCGCCCATTTTCTGCATAGCGTCGACGTATTCCTCGTGCGTACATTCGTCCGTGGCAAACGCCGCCGCAAGCTCTTCTGCCTTTGCCACGGTGCTTTCAGCCGCTGTCCTTTCTACTGCCGCGAAGGAAACCTGTGCGCCATACGACATTTCGCCCATTTTAGCAAGATAATTTTTATATACCGTATCAAAAGCCCCGTTTGGCGCATCAACCTGAACATTCAAAAAAATCATCTTGAAAACAATCAATATCGCAACAATAATAACCGTTTTTCCGCGGAACATCTTTTTCAGTTCGTAAAAGATAATTCCGCGGCTTTTTTGTGTCTTATTACTCTTCAGCTTCTTGCTGTTTTTAACACTTGCAATATAAGATATTTTCTCAAATATCACAAGAGATATCAGCGCCGTTATTATAATAAAAATCGCACATAGAGTAATAGCTAATACCGGTTGTGAGAAAAACACTCCAAATTTCAAACCGCTATATCGTTTTAGCCACAAGTCCGTGAAGAAAGCTTTGAAATTAAAATTATAAAAAACATTAAAAATATCGCTGTTTTTATGTGTAATTAAAAAATCCAACCCCACAAAAGCAACCACTGCGATAAGAGATGCAATAAATTTTTTTATCACCAGTGCAGAAATATATATAATCAGCGCACCAAGCAGCAAAATACAACTTGTCATAAATATATGCAACAGCAATCCCGTGATCATATTTATTTTATAAGGGCACACCATATATATCTCTGCGCTTTGAATAGATGATAAAGCTCCGGCAAAGCCACCTCTGAAAATCAACGGCACACAAAAAGAAATAACGAACAAACCAACGGATACAAATGAAAATATCAATAATATCAGAAGTTTAGCAAATCCTATTTTTCTTCGACTTTCCTTGTATGTGAGCAAAATAATATTTGATGAATATTCAGCAAGTGCAAGCTGCAAAGAGAGCCATATGCAAAACACCAATGCCGAAATATATGGGTACGGCGAAGATATTACTTCGCCAAATCCTCTTACGTCAGACGATATCGTAACGTCTTGTATATTGCTATATTTATCTATCAGCGATTGCTGATAGAGTGCATTTTGACTGCTTTTATCCGAAATAAAAGATAAATTCACGTCTGCAGAATAGATAATATTATCAATAGCTTTATCAAATCTTTCCTGCGTTATCAGCTCTGTCTGCGATGAAAAGCAGCCCATCAAAACGTTGAACACAATTAGCAGTATACATAAAATTATTGTGGCTCTATTTCTTGATATCTTTTTTAATTCGTATGTAAAAATATCTTTCATTGCTCTTCTCCCATACCGAATATGGAAAGATATACGTCTTCAAGCTCTGGGACAACGGGATTTGCGCCGTCAAAAGGCTTTTGCCCCGCAATAATTCTCACGTCCGCTCCGCAAAGTCTGTGTACGCCAGAGAATCCCTGCGGCATTTTCTCCGCAGGGGCGCAGAAGCATTTTCCCTCTATCTGCAATATCTTATCGAGCCCTCCCGAAAGTGCTATCTTACCCTGCTTCAGAAAAATCACCTCGTTTGCAATATTCTCAACATCGCTTACAATGTGAGTTGAAATAATGATGGTCATTTTTTCGCTTTGCGCGGCAAGGAAGTTTTTCACTTTAACTCTTTGCAGTGGGTCAAGTCCTGCCGTCGGCTCGTCCAAAATAACGAGCTTCGGCGCACCCATAAACGCCTGCGCTATAGCAAGCCTTTGCTTCGTGCCACCAGAAAGAGAGCCGACCTTTTTATTTTTGTATTCTTCAAGGTCAAAGGCAGAGAGAAGCCTGCTTATCTGCCTTTCTCTCTGCTCTGCATTTTTGAGTATACCAACGTAATCAAGCATTTCAAACGCCGTAAAACCCGAGTACATTCCCGGGTACTGCGGCACATAGCCTAGCATATAGTCGGGCACGCCCACGCCTTCCCCCATAACTATTGCTCCGCTGTCCGCTTTCAGATTGCCCGTCATCACGTTCATAAGCGTGGATTTTCCGCTTCCGTTAGGGCCGAGAATGGCGTATATGCCCGCTTCAAAATCATAAGAAAAATCTATAAGCGCTCGCACGCTTTTGTAGCTTTTGGAAACGTTTTTGACCAATATCATATATCTTGCCCCACAGTTCTCACGGAACGACTTCCTCGGAAGGCTTTACCTCTCGCCTTGTGCTTTCATCGTTTATGGCAAAGCTTTCGCCGCTTTTTGTATTTATAATAAATAATCCGTGGGAATAATATTCCTTTTCGTTTTCACGGTAACGGAAAGTAGCCCCGAAGCCTATATAATTGCCCACGTTATACTGCTCGCCCGTCATTCCGTTTACATCCACGGAAACGCCTTCGGGAAGTGACCATTCCTTTACGTCGGAAAAGTCATAAGCGTTTACGTGTACTATCTTATTTTCGATTTTAAGCACGAGCTTTTCCGCGCCGTTTATCTCCTCGGGCACAAACTTTGCGGGTTGATATATTATGGCGTTGCGGTTATCCAGGTCAGCCCATCTTGCGCCGTAAACACATTCCGCCAAAACCTTTACGTCATTTGTTTCGCTATTTACAAAATAAACGCGTCTGCCGCTTCCCAAAGAATTATCCGGGCGTACAAAATCCATTTCAAGGCTATAACCGTTCACAGAGTTTTTAATATTGCAATATTCCTTGTATTTAAGCGTGCCCCATTCTTCTCTGTTCTTATAATCAAAATCAGTTATGTAATAGTCAAAAGCAATATTGACACCCACCTCTTGCCAATATATTTTTCCATTTTCGTATTTTACGATTTTAAGCTGACCCGCTATCGGCTCATCGCTTATTTTTTCAAGTTTTTTATTTAATGTGTCATATCTGTATACATCGTAAACCTCTTTGTTAACGTCGCCGTTATCGTCATACACAAAGCGACCTATGGAGAAAAACGCGTATTCCTCCGCCATATAGACGTACCCTATCTGCGTACCCTCTACAAGCGGCTCTATAGTATTTTTTTCTATATCGTAAACCGAGAGCATCATAGACCTTTTTCCGCCAAAGCCACGCTCCAAAAAAACGTATTTATCCGTAACGGTATAGCCCGAAATATTTGTAACGGGGCAATCGTCGCCATGCTCGCAAAGCGGGTCGGGGCAAGCAACGGAAACAGCCTTATTCACAAGGTCGTATCTTTTTAACGTGCCGTTATCCATGCGATAAATAAAGCGCTCGTTTACAAAATCTGAGGGCTTGGGTCTGTCATGATCTGTGTTTCCCGAGCATGACGTAAGCCCAAGCATCAATGTAAGTATGGCAAAAAGCAGAAAAGCAGAAATAATTTTTTTCATAATATAATCTCCTTAAATTGCAATAGCAAGTTGCAATAGTTTTCAAAATAGTAACAAATAAGAATAGACCGAAGGCAGCCCGCAGGGCGGCGCGCCATCAGGCGCAGTCACGCGGCGTAGATGCGGTCGAGGTGCAAGTCAAAGAGTTCTTCGGGCGTGGCGTAGCCGAGGATTTTCCTTGGCAGACCATTGATGCAATCTGCAAAGAAGCAGATATCGTCGGCGGTGTAGTCGTAAATGCTTTTGCCCTTGGGTATGAACCGCCGTAGCATACGGTTGTGACACTCGTTGGTACCCTTTTCGCAGGAAGTGTACGGATATACACCTGCAGCATCTCGTCCTCCAACTCCGATAGCAGAGCAAACTCCGAGCCGTTGTCTGTGGTGATGGTCTTGAAAATCTCGTGCCAAAGGTCACCGAACTCGGCAAACAAGGCTTTGAGAGCTTCATTTGCGGCTTCCACGCCGTGATCTTTCTCTTTCAGCCAAATACACATCCGCGTTTTTCGCTCTGTCAGGGTTATCACGACCGGCTCGCCTTCGGTTTTCTTCCCGATCACGCTATCCAGCTCCCAATGACCGAATTCCTCACGAAGAACCACAATTTCGGGGCGTTCTTCAATGCTTTTGCCCAAAATTCGATTGTTTTCCTTGTTTTTTGCTCTTGGTATTACGGCGGAGCTTTTCGGGCAGGTCGATGTTTTTGATGGGAAGCAAGCCAAGATCCACGTAATTGTAGAGCGTTTTTGTACAAACGATCTCCTCACGGCGGAATTTTTTACTCTCAAGAGCCTTGCCGTAGCAGGCATCGAGCGACCATTTTTCTTCGCTCTTGAAATGCTCCACGACGTATTGAAGAAAACGAACGTAAGCGAGACACCGGTACTGTCTACGGCTGTTTTGGCGATGCTCTAAATACACCCGTTTGCCTTCGTCGGCTTTATAACGCTGTACCTTGCCCTTGTAGAGCAACACCGTTCCTCGCTTGATCTCATTCTTGATTGTGTTGTACGGCCGCCCCAACTCCTTGGCGATTCGGTAGATCGACCATCCCATTTTGAGAAAAACTTCAATTTCGTGCCGTTCTTCGCTCAAAAGGTGTTGACCTTTTCTGTGTTCTGCGGTAAAATTGGTATTGTCCATAGTGACTTTCCTTTTCGAATTGTTGTTTGAGTACTCCAATTCTACCACGGATTTGTCACTATGGATATTCTTTTTTTGAAAACAGACTATTGCAACTTCATTTTGCAACGCGCGATAATATAACCTCTTTACATATTTATAAATTTTTAATCTACATATTCATATACATCAAAAGATGTCCAATCATTCATGTCATATCTGCATGCCGTTCCTGAAGCAAGTGCGTGTGAGCATGTTGTTGTGCCATCATTGTTAAAATTTCGGCAAATTTGTATATACTTATTATCCACCCTATATTTAGCTCTAGCATTAATAACATCAAGCTCCGTAGTATTCACGTTTAATCCAACTTCTGAAAATTTGTTTTCACTGATTTTTCCATACCACGGACCTTCTGTTTCTAAAAATGTATCTTCATCAATGTAAGTATATGTAAGATATGTTTCTGTATAAAATTCGTCAGGAAGATATGTTTTATACAGTTGCGCATACGCATAAAGTGTTTCTATCTTGCCTTCAGGTGTTTGGGATGTTGCTCCTGTGTACATAGTACACCAAGCGATTCTATCTCCAGAATTATTATACAAGTTAACCGAACCACAACTTGCAGCAGATACATTAACACTTAATGCACAAACTATAGCCATAACCGCCATTGCCAAAGCCAATATTTTCTTAAGCTTTTTCATAATTTAAAATTCCTTTCA
>JAFTOK010000028.1 GCA_017463815.1 Clostridia bacterium
CGCGCGGTATGAACGAGGGGGAAGTGCCCGTTATATGAACGGAATCTTCGCCCACGGTAATTTCCTCTATTCTTGCGTTTTCACAAGCATCGAAACCGCCGATTTTCCAAGCATATCTGCCGACAAAGAAAAATATCACTGCGGCAACCAGAACAAATGCAAAAGCAATCGTGCAAATCGAAAATACTTTTTTGAATTTTGTCATAATATTGCTCTCCCAACCTTATTTCTTTTCTTCACGTGCTTTTCTTTCTGCTTCGTATTTTTCGCGTTTCTTTTTGTCAGCGCGGCGGGCGAGGAATATTATCACGGGTACGGATACACCCAAAATGATAATTCCGGGCAAAAGCCAAACTATAACTATAACGAGCTCCTGGCAGAATTTTACGAAATTTTGGAATGTGCCCACAAAAGCGTCTGCTATTCTATCGCCGAAGGTGGGGTCTTCTTCCACGATTTCCGTGTATTCCACAACCTCGTCGAGCGTGATGTATACGTATGAAAGCGCGACGCTTTTATCGTATATTTGAATCTGCTTGTTTATGCTGTTGATTTGTGTGCGTATGCTCGTAAGCTTATCTTCAAGCTCTAAAAGATAACTGAAATTTGTGGCTTCGTCCATAAGCTTTTCTATACGAGCCTGCTGCTCCAGCAAGCTTTCGAGCTGTGCCTCGAGGTCGTAGTAGGAGGTGGTTATGTCTTCCGTGGAAAGTTTTTTGGAAAGTACGGAGGCATTCTGTGCGAGTGTGTCTACGTATTCGTCTACTTTTTCGCTGGGAACACGCACGGTGAATGTGGCGTGACGGTTCTTTTTGCCATTATAATCCACGGTATCTTTTTCGGAAGAATCGGAAATGTAGCCGCCGAGCGCGTTTGCGGCGTTTACAATCGTATCGCGCGCGGATTCATAAGTTTTCGTTTCAAGCGAGAGGTTATAGGTTTTAATGATTTTGCGTTCGTAATCTTCCTCTGCGTCGGGGGCGTATGAGCCATCGCCGGTGGTTGTACCGGTTGTGCCTGTTTCGCCTTTGGAGGGGGCGTTTGCGCCCATATCTCCGTTATATTCGCTGCCGGAGGCTCCGCAGGAAACAAGCATCGAAAGCGTAATCAGAAGAACTACCAAAAGGGCTGTGATTTTTTTCATAAATACCATTCCTTTCAAAAAATATTGCAGTTTTTTTATATTATATCGAAATTTACATTAAGATACAATATGATTTTTATTAAGATTTGTTTAAGATGGAGAAATAAGGGGGCTTTCTTACCTATTATACGAACGAAAACGGGAAAATCCTTGCAAAAAAATCCAAAAAAACGAAATTGCCCCAAAACTTTTCGGGATTTTGGGGCAATAAGCTGGTTTATGCTTTGTATTTCGCGATAGAATCTTCGATTGCGTGGAGCTTGCTTTCGTAGCCTTCGCGTTTTTTGCGTTCGCCTTCGATAACTGCGGCGGGCGCTTTTGCAACGAAGCCTGCGTTGCCGAGCTTTTTGTCGATACGTTCGATTTCGGAAATCATTTTTGCGCGTTCTTTTTCAAGGCGGGCAATTTCAGCCGCGAAATCGAGCATTTCCGCAAGCGGAATGTAGATTACCGCGTGGTCTGCAACAATTTGAACAGAGCGTTCGTCGTGGTAATCTTCAAGGTATTCAACCTCGGAGGCGGAAGCGAGCTTCTGGAAGAAAGGCGTTACCGCTTCGTTAAACGTAGCGTGGTCTTTTGTAACTATAAAGAGTTTTGCCTTTTTAGAGGGGGCAACGTTCATTTCCGCACGGCGGTTGCGTATTGCTCTTATAGCGGAAATAAGGCGTTCCATAGCGAGTTCCTCCGCAGGGAAGGAATGTGCCTCGTTGTATTCGGGATAATCCGTTATAACGATGCTTTCACCGTCGTGGGGCAATGCCTGCCAGATTGTTTCCGTGATGAAAGGCATAAACGGGTGGAGAAGCTCCATAGAAGTGCGCAAAACGTACGCGAGTACGCGGCAAGCGTTTTCGCAGTCTGTGGCAAATCTCGGCTTGAGAACCTCGATATACCAGTCGCAGAAGTTGTTCCATATGAAGTCATAGAGCTTCGCAAGAGCAACACCGAGCTCGTATTTTTCGAGGTTGTCCGTAACCTCGCGTGTGAGGGTGTTGAGCTTGGAAAGTATCCATTTATCTTCTATGCGCAAGTTTTCTTCTGCGGGAAGAGCCGTGTCGTTGAGCTCTTCGGGAATGTTCATAAGAGCGAAACGGGAAGCGTTCCAAATCTTGTTTGTGAAGTTACGTGCAGATTCGATTTTCTCGGGGGAGAAACGCATATCGTTGCCGGGGGAGTTACCGGAAAGAAGGGCAAAGCGAAGCGCGTCTGCACCGTATTGGTTTATAATATCGAGCGGGTCTATACCGTTGCCGAGCGATTTGGACATTTTTCTGCCCTGTGCGTCGCGCACGAGACCGTGGATGAACACCGTTGAGAACGGTTTTTCCTGCATATGTTCCATGCCCATAGTAATCATACGGGAAACCCAGAACGTGATAATGTCGTAACCTGTAACGAGCGTGTTTGTAGGGTAGTATTTTTTGAGGTCTTCTGCATTCTCATCGGGCCAGCCGAGCGTGGAGAAGGGCCAAAGGGCAGAGGAGAACCAAGTGTCGAGCACGTCTTCATCTTGGCGAACTTTCGTGCTGCCGCACTTCGGGCATACGTGTACGTCTGTTTCGGAGGCAACGATTTCGCCGCATTCGTCGCAGTAGTACGCGGGGATTCTGTGGCCCCACCAGAGCTGACGGGAAATGCACCAGTCGTGGATACCGTTCATCCAGTTGAGGTAGATTTTAGAAAATCTTTCGGGAACGAATTTGATTTCGCCTTCTTCAACAACACGGATGGCTTCTTTTGCGAGGGGTTCCATCTTAACGAACCACTGGCGGGAAGCAAGGGGCTCTACGTCTGTGCCGCAACGGCAGCAGTGGCCAACGTTGTGGGAGCATTTTTCGATTTTTACAAGGAAACCGCCTGCTTCGAGGTCGGCTACGAGCGCTTTGCGCGCTTCGTATCTGTCAAGACCTGCGTATTTGCCGCCTTCCGCTGTGATTTTACCGTTTTTGTCTATAACGGAAATCATAGGAAGAGCGTGGCGCTGACCAACTTCAAAGTCGTTGGGGTCGTGGCAAGGCGTGATTTTAACACAGCCTGTGCCGAAGTCTTTTTCAACGTAATCGTCTGCAATAACGGGGATTTCGCGGTTTACAATGGGGAGAATAAGCGTTTTGCCGACGAGGTCTGCATATCTTTCATCCTCGGGATGAACCGCAACCGCCGTATCGCCGAGAAGCGTTTCGGGGCGTGTTGTGGCGATGGTGATGTATTTATCGCTTTCGCCCTTAACGGGGTAGCGAATATGCCAGAAAGAACCTTCCTTATCGGAATATTCAACTTCCGCGTCGGAAAGAGCTGTGGCACATCTGGGGCAGAAGTTAGCTATTCTGTAACCACGATATATAAGCCCTTTATTATAAAGGGAAACAAAAACTTTCTTTACAGCGGCGGAAAGTGTTTCGTCCATCGTAAATTTTTCGCGCGACCAATCGCAGGATGCGCCGAGCGTTTTGAGCTGATTTATAATAGTGCCGCCGTACTGACGTTTCCAATCCCAAACGAGTTCGGTGAATTTTTCGCGGCCGAGGTCGTAGCGGGAAAGCCCCTGTTCTTTGCGGAGAACTTCTTCAACCTTAATCTGCGTTGCGATGCCCGCGTGGTCTGTGCCGGGAACCCAGAGCGTGGAGAAGCCCTGCATACGCTTGAAGCGGATGAGCGTATCCTGAAGCGTTTCGTCGAGCGCGTGGCCCATATGGAGTTTGCCCGTTACGTTCGGGGGAGGAATTACGATGGTGTAAGTGCCTTTGGCGCTTTTCTCGCGGGGGAGAAAATAGCCGCGCTCGCACCAAGTTTTATAGGTTTCTTTTTCGGTTTTTGAGGGGTCGTATGTTTTTTCGAGTTCTTTTTTCATTGCTTTATACTTCCTGATAATCATAGTCTTTTGCTGTTTCGGCAGAGGCATCCTCGTGCGAAAGCGCGGGGAGTTCGCATCCTTCGGGAACGGAGAAGGAAAGTGCGCGAGGCACCACTTCTACATCCACGCAGGTTTCCATAGTTACTTCGCCATCTGCACAAACGCCGATGGGTTCATCGCTTTCGAGGTGAACCTTGCGGCATTTTTTATATGAAATGAACGAAAGGTCGAGATGTTCGCCTTTCTTATATTTTCCGACGCATTTTATGAAATCAAGACGGGAAATTTTTGTCGCCACGCAAGTGTCGATGTATCCGTCATCCGCAATAGTGAGCGGGAGAGATTTGAAACCGCCGCCGTAGAAAGAGCCTTTGCCGAAAGCGGCGAGCAAAAATTCTTTTTCGAGCGGCTCTTCATCGTCGAGTTGCACGCGGAAAGTGGAACCGTACTCTTTTGCAAGGGCAGAGAGTATGCCGCATACATACGCGAGTTTGCTGGGAACAAGAGGGTTGCGCCTGAATTCGGACATTTTTATAACAACGGAACAATCAAATCCGACGTTAAGCACGTTCGCGCAATAGCGCCCGTTAAATTTAATCAGGTCGATTTTCACAGCTTTGCCGCGAATCTGGCGTCGCATATTCATAAAAAACTTTGTATTTGAAAAGTTTTTTACATAATCGTTGCCCGTGCCGACAGGGATGACGGCAACTTCGGCATTGGGGTAGTTAACAGCTGCGTTAATTACTTCATTAAGTGTGCCATCGCCGCCGCAAGCATAGAAACGCAATGGGTCTGCTTCGTTCAAGTGCGCCTCACATTTGGAGGTGACGTAGCGCGTGGCATCGCCTTGTTTTTTTGTGATGTAAATTCTGAAATTGATGTCTTCTGCATTGGCGGCGGAAACGATTTTCGCTATAAGGTCGTTTGTCGTTTGCCCTTTGCCTGCCGCGGGGTTGATTATAAAGTAATGTTTCATAAATCCTCGTCGTTTATTTATTTTGGATGCATATATAAAGTATATCAATATTATGGGGGTGTGTCAAGCGTTTTTGAAAGATGTATTTAAAGTTTTTGAAAAATAATTAAAAAAATTCAAAAAAGGTATTGACAAATGCTTTTGTTTGTGTTATTATGATTAAGCAATGAACGAAGCGGGCCGGAATGGCGGAACAGGCAGACGCCCGGGACTTAAAATCCCGTGGGACTAACATCCCGTACCGGTTCGATCCCGTTTTCCTGCACCACATTGCTTTCTTAAATATCGCGGAGTGGAGCAGCTTGGTAGCTAGTCGGGCTCTTAAACCGAATGTCGCTTGGTTCAAATCCCGTCTCCTCAAACATCAAAGGGCGATAAA
>JAFTOK010000029.1 GCA_017463815.1 Clostridia bacterium
CTACGAAGGGAAATACGTAGTAATTGGCGGAAATATGCGTTACAGAGCCGTAAAGGAATTAGGCTACAAAGACGTACCATGTAAGATTATACCGCAAGACACGCCTAAGGACAAACTAAGGCGCGAAGCGTTGAAGGATAATAACAACTACGGAGAATGGAACTACGAAGAGCTTGCAAACCTTTGGGATAGGGATGAGCTGGAACGGTGTGCAATAGATTTGCCACCGATGGACGGCGACGTTAAGGAAGAGGAAGCGGAAGAAGATAACTTCAACGTAGCGGACGCATTACCCAGCAAGGCAAAGACGCAGGAAGGCGACGTTTACAAATTGGGCGTTCATAGGCTTGTATGCGGCGACAGCACCGACCCCGTAGTGCTTGACGTACTTATGGGAAACAGCAAAGCCGACTTATTACTAACCGACCCGCCCTATAACGTAGATTATTCCAGCAAAAACGAAATGCTGAACGCGGCGGACAAAGGAAAGCGAGTACAGAAGGACATAGCCAACGATAAAATGAGCGGGGGCGCGTTTCAAGACTTCTTAACGGACGCGTTCACGAACGCAAACAGGTACTTAAAGAGCGGGGGCGCGTTCTACATTTGGCACGCCGACAGCGAAGGCTATAATTTCCGTACAGCTATAATGCGTGCAGGCTGGCAGCTTAGGCAAACGCTTATTTGGAACAAAAACAATATGGTTTTAGGAAGGCAGGATTACCAGTGGAAGCACGAACCCTGCTTATACGGTTGGAAGGAAGGCGCAGGGCATTACTTCATCAGTCGCCGCGACTTGCTTACGGTTTACGAGGACAAAGAGAGCCTAAACGTAGACGCTATGAGCAAAGCCGAGCTAAAAGACCTTATAAAGCGAATGTTACAGGGCGACACCCCGACGACCGTAATAGACGAAGACAAACCATTACGCAGCGCAGACCACCCGACGATGAAGCCGCTAAAACTTATGGGGCGTTTGATACGGAACAGTACGCGACCGCTTGAAGTCGTGTTAGACCTATTCGGCGGCAGCGGCAGCACTATGATGGCAGCCGAACAGTTGGGGCGCGCTTGCTACATGGTTGAGCTTGACCCTTGCTATATAGACGTAATTATAAAGCGTTGGGAAGAGCTTACAGGAAGCAAAGCCGAATATATAGGCAACTTCAAGAACAGCGAAAACGATTAAAAAAACAGCGATATGCCAAACCCCGAAAACATAATACCCCACCAATTCAAGAAGGGGGAGAGCGGCAACCCAAAGGGAAGACCGCCCAGCCGAGTGCCTAAACAGTTGGTTACGATTTTAGGGAAGGCACAGGCGAAAAAATTTTATAGCCTAAGCGCGTCCGAAGTAAAGGAGTGGGACGCGGCTATACTTACGTTCAATACGAACGAACTTAAACTATTGGCGAGGTGGGACGAAGCCCCAGCATACCCGAAAGGGCTTGCAATAGCCTTGCTTACGGATATGAAAAACGGCAAAACAACAACGTTAGACAAGTTACGCGAACGCGTACACGGCAAGGAAATACAGCGCATAGAGCTGACAGGCAAAGACGGCGCAGCATTGATAGAGCCGCGCACACTTACAAAAGAGGAAGCCCGCGCACTATTTGAAGAGTTACAGGAGAAGTATTAACGAATGGCAGAATATAGGGACGTAGACATAATTAGAACGTGGTGTATGCAGAGCGTACTAAACTTTACGCGCTATTGCTTCAAAGAGAAGTACAAGCGTAAGTTTATCGTCGGCAAGCACCATATACGCATAGCCGAAGCTTTGGATAAGGTTATAGCGGGAGAGATTACGCGCCTTATAATTAACATTGCCCCACGTTACGGGAAGACAGAGTTAGCTGTTAAGAACTTCATAGCTTGCGGGCTTTCGATAAACCCGAAGGCGAAGTTTATACACCTGTCATATTCGGACGACTTAGCCCGCGACAATTCGCGCGGAGTACAAGAGATAATAAGGGAAGACAGCTATAAACGCCTGTTCCCGAAAACCGTACCTACCAGCGTGAACACGCGAAAGTGGTTTACAACAGAGGGCGGCGGATTGTACGCCGTTTCCAGCGCAGGACAGGTAACGGGCTTCGGTGCTGGATTGGTAGACGAAGAGGAAGAAAAAGAGTTAGCGGCAGCGGTTGAAGAGCTGGACGGCGTAGATAACAGCGAGTTCGGTGGGGCTATCATTATAGACGACCCCATTAAGCCCGACGACGCGCGAAGCGAACAGGTACGCGACAAGGTAAACCAAAAGTTCGAAACGACTATACGAAACCGCGTAAACAGCCGTCGCACGCCGATTATTATCATTATGCAGCGTTTGGACGAAGACGACCTTTGCGGCTACCTTCAAAAGCTTGAACCCGAAGAATGGACGGTACTTAGCCTTCCTTGTATTGAAGTAGACGAGAACGGGAAGGAAACCCCGCTTTGGGAGTTCAAACACACGCTGCAGGAATTATATACGCTTCGAGAGAAAAACGCCTTTGTATTCGATACGCAGTATATGCAGAACCCGCGACCGCTTACAGGCTTGATGTACGAGCGAGGTTTTAGAACCTACGACGTTCTGCCCGTAACAAGGCAGCACAAAATAAAAGCTTACATAGATACGGCGGACACAGGCGCGGACTTCCTTTGTATGATTGTTTACGTTGAAACGGAGATAGGAAACTACGTCCTCGATGTTTACTACACGCAGGAAGCTATGGAAACGACAGAAGCGGAAACAGCCCGAATTATTTGCCAGCACGCAGTAGAGGAAGTTTGTGTAGAGAGCAACAACGGCGGGCGCGGCTTTGCCCGAACGGTAGAAAAGAATTGTAGAATTATGGCTAACAACAAAACGGCGTTTACGTGGTTTACGCAGACCGAAAACAAGAACGTCCGCATATTCAACCATTCTGCAGAAGTACAGAACCTAACATTTTTCCCGAAGGATTGGGCGCGCTTATACCCGAAGTTCTACCGAGATATAACGACATACAAGAAGGAAGGCAAGAACGCGCACGACGACGCACCTGACGCGCTTACAGGAACGGTAGAACGCCGTAAAAAAGGTTCACAGATTAAGAAGCTAAAACGAACATTTAATTAACATAGTTATGAACGAGCAAGTAGAAAAGCAAGCATTAGAAGAAATGCTATCCGAAGGCAACTTCGCAGCAGCTATTAACGAGTTGAAGAACGGAAGAATTACCGACCTTCCCAATACTACGCAGAACGTAAGGGAGTACGACCCGAAACTGCACGATATTAACGACCCAAAACTACGCCCCGATAAATTGGTAGTCGTAGATAAGGACAGCGACGAGTACGGAGAAGTAAAGAACATCAACCCAAACGTAGAGTACACAACGGAACAGGGTTATAGGATTGAAGCCGTAAACCGCGTGGCGTTAGCTATACAGAAGCTTATAACAAAGCGCGCCGTAGCCTTCACTTTCGGCAACCCCGTAAACTACAACGCAACACCCGAAGAGAACACCAAAGAAGCGGACGTATTGAAGGCGGTAAACCGCATATTCCACGACGTAAAAGAGCGCACGATTAACCGCAAGGTCGCCCGCAGCTTATACAGCAGCACAGAGGTAGCCGAATTGTGGTATCCTGTGGAAACACGCGAAGAACATACTACTTACGGCTTCCCGACAAAACGCAAATTCAAAGTAGCGATATTTAGCCCTGCTTTGGGCGATAAGCTTTACCCATACTTCGACGAAACACGCGATATGGTAGCGTTTAGCCGCGAGTTCAGCCGCAAAGACAAGGATATGAAAGAACGCACTTACTTCGAAACCTACACAGCCGACAAGCACTATATGTGGTATTGCGACGGCACGCAGGGAATAGAAGCAGGGCGCGAATGGACGTTAGTAGAGGACTACCCGAAGGACTTAACCATAGGGAAAATTCCCGTTATTTACGGCTGCCAGCCACAAACCGAGTGGGAAGACGTACAACCGCTTATAGACCGATTGGAAAAGCTGCTTTCAAACTTCGCCGATACTAACGACTACCACGCTTCGCCGAAAATTTTTGTAGAAGGTCATATCGTAGGCTTTGCACGCAAAGGAGAAGCGGGCGGCATTATTGAGGGCGAGGAAGGTGCTAAGGCTTCTTATTTGAGCTGGCAGAGCGCACCCGAAAGCGTAAAGCTTGAAATAGAAACCTTGCTCCGTATGATTTACACTATAACCCAAACGCCCGACATTTCGTTTGACACGGTTAAGGGTATAGGCGCAGTAAGCGGAATAGCCTTAAAGCTTCTATTTATGGACGCGCACTTAAAAGTGCAGGACAAATGCGAAATTTTTGACGACTACCTACAAAGGCGCGTAAACGTAGTTAAGGCGTTTTTGAAACAGGCGAACGCGGGCGCGAAGGACTTTACGGCAGCTTGCGACAGCATTATAGTAGAACCCGAAATAGTGCCTTACATCATTGAAGACGAGCTAAGCAAAATAAACCTGTTACAAGCAGCCAACGGACAGAAGCCAATAGCAAGCCAGCAGACAACAGTACGACGCTTAGGCTGGGCGGACAACCCCGACGAAGAGCTGGAGCGTATAGCACAGGAACAGGAACGCGACAACGCTTTTTATCAAGGCGAACCCACTATTTAACCAAAAGCGTATTATTTTAATACCTAAAACGCCGCGTGTGCGCGTTTCTTTGCCCCGACGATAAAATATACAGGCGGAACGAGAAACGCGCTTAGACGCGGGATTTAATAAAAATAACTATGGCGGAAGAAAAACTAATAGTACAGCTTCGAGGATTTGACGCTAAGCATTACAGAACTACGGAGAGGTACGCGAAGCAAGTAGAACGCTTATACGACACAGCCGTACAGGAGATGGCGACGGCGGCAAGCGGTTTAACGTTGGGCGAAGACGAAACGTTTACCTTTGACCGATACCCGAAAGCCAAGAAACAAGCGCAGGGGATAGTTACACGCTTAGCCCAGCGTATAGAAGCGATAACGTCGCAAGGTGTAAAAGCCGAATGGGAAGCAGCGTGCCACAAGAACGACGCGTTTGTAGGTTCTATAATTCGCACCAGCCAGCTAACTAAGGAAGAAGCGGAACAGTACAATTCGCGAAACCTTGAAGCCCTAAGTACGTTTCAGCAGCGCAAAGTAGGCGGGCTTAACCTTAGCCAGCGCGTATGGAAGTACGTCGGCGACTTCCGCGACGCTATGGAATTAGGTATAGACATAGGGTTAGGAGAAGGACGCAGCGCGGCAGAGCTTAGCCGAGATTTGCGGCAGTACCTACGCGAACCCGACAGGCTTTATAGACGGGTAAGAGATAAGGGCGGCAACCTACGACTAAGCAAGGCGGCGAAAATGTACCATTCGGGACAGGGTGTTTATAGAAGTTCGTATAAGAACGCTATGCGTTTGGCGCGAACCGAAATAAATATGGCATACCGAGAAGCCGAGTACCAGCGATGGCAGCAATTAGATTTTGTTGTAGGCTTCCGAATACATTTGAGCAATAACCACACTATACTAAACAGCAAGGGCGAACCCGTACCGTTCCACGATATATGCGACGAATTGGCGGGCGACTACCCGAAAACGTTTAAGTTCGTAGGCTGGCATCCGCAATGCCGCTGCTTCGTTACGCCTATATTGAGCGACTACGACGAATACAACAAGAACAGGGCGAACAGGCTTAAAGCCATAGTAAGGAAGCAGCAGTACAAAGCTTTGCCTTCGCGACGAACCGTAACAGACGTTCCCCCGACGTTCCGCAAGTATATAGAGGGCATAGAAGAGCGCGCAAAGGGCTGGAAGTCGCAACCCTACTACATACGCGACAACTTCAAAGGCGGGGTTATTGGCGGCGGTTTGAACGGAAGAATACCAACCAAGACAATGAACACCGTACAGCCTTGTACCGAGTTCGACGGGCTTATATCGTCGTTAAAGCGTTGGGCTTACGCCTTCGGCTTGAACGTTAGCACGCTGGACGCACTTAGGAACGCGGGCGACAGGAACGCGCTGAAGCTTGAAGTAGACAGGATAAACGCCATAGCGCAAGAGCGACAGGAAGAGTGGTTAGGGGTTCGTGCAGAGCTTTCGGCGGCTATACACAAAATAAATAGCGAAGGTTTTAGCGAACTTGAAAACGAATACAGGAACATACTTAAAGAAACGGAATGTACCCCGTCTAATTATTTCGCGGGCTGTATAAGCAAAATTAAACAGGCGATTAGCAAAGCTTTGGCAGACCTTAAAGCGGCGATAGCAAACCGTAAGCCTTCAACATTAGACGACATAAACAAAGAGTTAGGGAAAACAAAGATAAGCTACAACGATGTCGCTGTATTCTCCAGCCCAAAGTACGAAACCGAAATTATACAAAGATTGGGCGGCGGCGACAAAACAGGCGGTTCGTGTTCTTCTTTGGCGTTCGCTTACGCAGGAAACAAGGGCGGACTCGATGTTTTAGATTTTAGGGGTGGAGAAAGCCGCAGTTATTTCAGTTCTTCACACAATATTATGAGGATAGCCAAACAGGTCGGCGGCGTGGTAGTAGAAGGCAAAAACGACTTTACAAACGCAAGCAAGTTGTTAGCAAGCGTAGCAGAAGGCAAAGAATACTACTTTACTTGCGGACGACACGCGGCAATAATACGAAAGACAAGTACGGGTATAGAGTATTTGGAATTGCAGTCAAATAGCGCAAACGGATTTAAGCCATTAACAAAGGACGTGTTAAAATACCGATTTGGAGCTAAGCAGTCGCACTCAGTAGCGGGAATAAGATACGAGGTAAAAGAATGCCTTATAGATATAGAACTATTAAGGGGCGACGGCTTCCGTAAGATGATGGGTTATATAAACACAGCGGGGGCAGCCCAAAACAAAGGAGCAACGGGAAGTATAAAGTAGGTTACATTCTATCGGAAAAGAAGTCGCGCCAATAGGGGTTTTCTTTGTCGAAAATAGCTTTTTCTTTCGGGGTTAAATTGTGGGGGTAGTCGGCAAACAAATTGTAGATTTTCTTTTTATCAAATGTAAAAAGAAATTCGCCGACACTTTCCACATTGTCAACCCAAAGGATTGTGTCGCCTTCGTTGTTTTTGTAAAATTCAAAGCTTGCCATTTTTCCTATTTCGCTTTATTTGGTAATACAATTCGGTTGCAGGACTTACCGCGCCTTCCGCTGGTGGGAAGTATTGTAACACCAATTCGTTAAGGCGGGCTTGCGCTTCGGCAACCTCTTCTGCGGAAGCCGCTAAGTTATTCATTACAGCGGTAAGCTTCGCGGATTGTTCTGCTATTATTTTGATTGCGTCCTGTTCCATAGGTTTAATTTTCAGCAAAAATAAATATTATTTCCAACATAGCAAAACAACGCCGTCTGCGCGCGATTGTTTACAGCCCCATACAACACCATACAACACCAGCGTAACAGAAAAAAGCTAAACTAACAGAGCGCAAAGCAGCTATATACGGCACTTTATAGCCCCATTTGCGAAGATTTGGCGAAGAGTTTGTAATTATAACACGATTAAAGTATTAAGGTAATACGCTAATTTTGCAGCGTAGAAGTAAAATATAGTAAAAGTATGAATTTGAACGAAGCAATTTTAGCACTACTGAAAGCAGCATTTTCGGGCGTGCGAGAAGACGGGTTAAAGCATTTGGCAGCCGCCATCGGCTTACAAGTAACAACCGAAGAGGAAGCTAAGGAAGTCGTAGGTAAACTTACCGCCGACGCAGTTAGCAAGTATGTACAGGATTGGCGCAGCGGCGCAGACGCAGAGATAGCGAAAGCTAACAAGACCTACGAAGACGGGCTAAAAAAGAAGTACGACTTTGTAGAGCGTCAGCAGACACCGCCGACACCACCGACACAGACACCCCCCGAAGGTTTGACCCTTGACGCGATTAGCAAGCTTATAGACTCTAAGCTGTCGGGCGTACAGAATAGTATTACCGCACTTGCAGGAGAGAGAACAGCAGCAGCACGTCGCGACCAATTCATTAAGAAACTTACCGACGCAAAGGTAGACCAAGCGAGCCAAGCGATGATGTTGCGCAACTTCGACCGCATAAGCCCGACCCTTACCAGCGACGATGAGTTTAACGCTTACCTTACGGAAGCCGATAGCGATATAGCCGCTATTGTAAAAGAACGCGCCGACAGAGGACTAAGCGGACACGACAAACCCCTATTCGGAGCCGTGAACGAAAAAGGCGTAAGTAGTGCCGTTTTAGACTACATTAAGGAGCGTTCGGAGAGTGGAACAGCCTTAACAGGCAAAGAAGTTTAACTATTAACACATTTGCAAAATGGGTTTACGAATTGAAAGAAAGCAGGATAAGCGCGTAGTACACGCTTGTACGCATAACCTTGCGGACATTCCGAACGGTGTAACCGTTTCAGCCGCCGACCTTATTGCTGGTTCGGTTTTGCAGGAAGGTACAGCACTCGGCAAAGATAACACAGGACTTTACCACGCGGTAAAGACCGCTCGTCTTACCGAAGCTGCGACTACTTCAACAACCGTTTACAAGGTAGAGAAAGGTCACCATTTCAAAGAAGGCGACTTTGTTATGCTAAAAAAGGGGGGCAAAGCCTACGCCATTGCAAGCATTAACAAGGCAAACGCAGCTTACGACGAAATTACAGTAGGCACAACGCTGGGCGTTGCCGCAGCTATTGGCGGCGCGTTGATGCAAGCAGCAGCCGAGAGTACAGGAAGTTCGTCAACGTTCAAGTACCAGCCCAAAGCTATGACAGGCGACAGCTACACCGTTGAAGCTTTGAGCAACCACGCAGTAGTGGCGGTAACTATTGGACAGTTCAAAGAGAGTGTTATCCCAGCCGTAGGCGACGACATTAAAGCCGCTTTCGCTGGTAGTATTGTATTCATTTAACAGGGCATAAGTTATGATACAGACATTAATGAGGGGACTTGTAGAACAGGATATGCAAGCCGTAGTAGAAAGCTACGACCTCAAAGCGTATTACTACCCTTCTTTGTTCCCGTTGAAGGAGAGCTACACGCTCACATGGAAAGCACTTGAAGCACAAACAGGCTTGAAGATTGCCGCCGATTTGGTTGCTCGCGGTGCTTCTATTGATAAGAAAACCCGCGAAGCTATTGCACGCTTGCAGGGCGATATACCTAAGATTGCTATTAAGCGAACCAAGAACGACGAGGAGTTAGGCGAGTACGACATTATGGTCGCGATGACTTCAAAGAACCCCGATTTGCGCGCGCTTGTAGACGTTTGGGCGGAAGATACTAATTTCTGTTGGAACGGCGTAGCCGCACGTTTAGAGTGGATGGCTTTGCAACAGATTTCGCTCGGTAAGATTACACTTACCAACGAAAACAACGGTTCGGTAATTAGCGAATACGACGTAGACTATTCTATTGACGCTTCGCATAAGGTAGGCTTTCAAACAGGCTCGGCAAGCTGGGCTAATTCTACCGCCGCTAAGCCTATTACAAAAGACTTCAAAGCCGTAGTAACAGCCGCTAAGAAGGAAGGCGTAAGCTTGAAGTTTGCGTTCATGTCCCTTGACACCTTCGCGACCTTCTCGGAAACAGTAGAAGTACAAAAAATTTGCGCTTCATTCGCAGCCAACGCGCTGGGTGTCGCACAGACCCCAAGCGTAGAACAGGTAAATACAGCCCTTCGCGGCTTGCCTTACTTGCGCGGCTTGCAGCTTGTAGTGATTGACCAAGACATTACCGTAGAGCTTCCCAACGGCACACGCCACACAGGAAACCCGTTTACGGAAAACGTCGTACTGTTTACCGAAAGCAAGGTTTTGGGCAACACCTTCTGGAAGAAGCCCGCAGACCTTAACGTTAAGGGTTCAGTAGCTATTAAGGTTATGCACGGTCACACATTGATAAAGAAGTTTGCTAACGAAGAGCCGTTAGAAGAGGTTACTATGGGTATTGCTAACGCGTTCCCCGCGTGGACTTCTTCAAGCCGCTCATGGTTGATGCAGACCGACGGCAGCACGTGGACACACTAACAACAAGGTAGGAAGGGGCTACGGCTACTTCCTACCCTAACCCCTTAGAGTTATGACATACAAAGAATGGTTTACCCGTACTACTACGCGTTTCGGCATTGAAGCTGCAGACGTAGAACTAATTCTAACGAACCAACAGGCAACAATACCTGACGCGAACGCGGAAGTAGATATAACGACAGCGAAGAAAGCACTTTGCAAGGAGTTCGGCTCGCTTATTCCGTTGGCTAACGTTAGCGAAGGCGGTTATAGCGTTTCGTGGAATTGGGAAGCTATTAAGTTTTGGTATAAACAAGCCTGTGGCGAATTAGGTATAACACCCCTAACCGCGCCAAAGGTAAGGAACAGAAGTAATAGATGGTAACGGACGTAGTAAGCAGACAATACCCGCACTATCTTTATAGATACGAGGTCGGGGAAGCAACACAGGACGAGCACGGCAGCTGGCAGACAGCCAGCGAAAGCTGGGTTTTCCATAGCGTTTGCAGAGAGGAAACGAACGGAAAGGGAACACAGATACAAGCCACGAACGGACAGTTTATTACGTTTGCGTCGTTAGTTCAGCTTCCAAAAGGCACGCAGCGCGTACCCGAAGGAACGCTAATAGCGGTTGCAGAAATGCCGTTAGAGCCTTCGCAATTACTTGAAGAAGCCAAAGCAGCAGGGGTAATTAGAGTTAGTGGCGATTGCCTTAAATTCGATAACGGGCGTTTGCATTGTAGGATATGGGTGTAAAAGCGACTTTCAAGAACGATATAGACAACGTTTTCGGCGAGTTCTTAGCGGAAGTAGAACGGCAGATTATAGAAAGCCTGTATAGGGTTGGAGAAGAAGCCGTAACACACGCTAAGCTGATAGCCCCCGAAATTGGTTTCAAAGACCAAACGGGCGCGTTACGTTCGTCTATTGGTTACGCAGTATTCAAAGACGGCACGCCAATAAGCCTAACCTTTGAAGCGGGGAAGGGCGAAGGAGCGTCGGAAGGTGTAAAGACAGGCGAGAACTTAGCCAAACAGGTGGGCGCAACGACAGAGGGCTACGCGCTTGTAGTAGTAGCAGGAATGAATTACGCCGTACACGTTGAAAGCAAAGGACGCGACGTTTTGACATCAGCCGAAAAGCTTGCCGAAAAGAATATAGCGCGAGAGTTGGCAGACTTGATTACAAACATTAAAGACGCATTTAGATAATGAAAACTTGCAGCAGCATAGACACCGACGACATACTGTTAAAGGTGGTTCGCGAAGCCGTTACTTCGGGAGCGGTTAAGATAAGCGGCGGTATTTACCCGCAAGGGGAACGCCCCGACGACAGTACGGCAGAGGATATAGTTATAAACACTATAACCATTACGCACGAAAAACCGCAAAGCGGCACTTCTAATATAAACATTTGGGTAGCCGACCAAAAAGTAACGATTAACAAGCGGCAGCAGTATAAGAGCAAGCGGGAACGGCTTAGGGAGATAGGCGACGCGCTTGTAGATTATTTGAAGGCGCAGAACCTCGCAGACCTTGAATTTTGGATAGAGGGCGACACGACATTAAAGGAAGCGGCAGTAAACCAGCACTACCGCAACTTACGAATAGGCTGGTGTATTCATTAAATTTTTAACACTTTATCATATGAATGTAGTTACATTAGGTTTGTCAAGGATTTTAGGAAAGAAAGGCGAACCCACAAAAGGCGATTTCAACGAAGAGGGTTATACAGCCTACGGTTTGACCTATGAGGACACCGCAGAGATGACGCAAGGTGACCCCGAAGAACAGGAGTTTTACGCGGAAGAAGAGGACGACCCCGTAGACTCCATAGAGAAGGCGGGTAAAATTATTTTCAAATTCTCTATTATGGACCCCAGTGTAGAGCTACTTGAGCGTTTGTACGGGGGCGAAGTCGTAGAGGATATATTTGGTTACCCCGACCTCGTTTCTACAATAGAAGAATCGGTTATTATTGTACCCCGTAAGGGCTTGAAGTTCCAAGTACCGAGAATGAAGCTTACAGCCAGAATTAACGGTAAATTTTCAAAGAAAGGCCTGCTGCTTATTGACGTTGTAGGCACAATCCGCAAGCCTAAAACTTCGGGTTTGAAGAAGATGTACGTGAAAAAAGTAGCGTAAGCCTACAATTTATTAACACTAACCCGAAAGCCCCGTTATTAAGAATTTCGGGGCTTTCATTGGATTTATAAGTATGGAACAGGACGAAAAAATAGAAGCATTACAGCAAGAACGCAGCGAGCTACGCCGTATGATAGGCGAAGGCATTACGTTCGACATTGACGTAAAGTATAAGCGCAGAAAACGCGGCTTTTTGGGGCTATTCCAAAAGCGCGAAGAGGTAACGGAAAAGCGAGTTTTTAAGATTGCAGAACCGACGCTATCAACGCTTGACAGGCTTAGCGTTATGTGGTTAGACATAGCCATAGACGAAACGAAGCTTAATAGCGACGACTACCTAAGCACAGCCAAGCAGTTAGCAGCAAAGGAAGCCGAGCGTTTGGCGGAAGTGGTAGCTATGGCAGTATTGGGCGAAGACTACTACGACGTTTCGGAGTGCGGCGGTATGTTCGTATGGAAGGAGAATAAGGAACGCTTAGCAGAGCTTAAAAACCTATTCTTTCACACTATATCCCCTTCCGAGCTTTTGACTATTGCTATATACATAACCAACGTAAGCAATTTAGGGGATTTTACAAATGCTATAAGATTGACAAGCGCAGCGCGCACAAGCGAACCGACAAATCTTATAGACAACGAGGACTAAAAAGCCCGCACGGTAGGCGGGGGTCGGTTTGCTCACACTTTGGCTGGACGTTGGACTACCTCGAACACGGCATAAGCTGGGGCAAGGTACAGCGTATGTTAATAGACGCGCCGAGCATTGAGGACGAGGAAGAAAAGAAGGGCGACACTAATATAACCCTCACAGACAGCAACGCCGACGAAGTATTAGCGATGATTAACAATTTTAACAGGTAAGACGTATAGTTATGAACATTAACGGTGGCGGGTTGTCGTTTGACTTTACAGCTTCAAACGACCAGCTAAAAAGGGTTATAGAAGAGAGCAAACAGGCTATAACGCAGTTCAGTGTAGACGGCGTAAAGGCGGGTAAGGACTTCGGTGCATCGTTTACGGAAGCTACAAAAGCCTTCGACGCGGCGTTTGCGAAGATTGACGCTATTGTAGGAGAGAACCAAAGCGAAATAGCAAAGCTTGAAAGCAAATATAAAGCTTTGGGCGAGGTTATGGACAAAGCGTTTGTGAGCGGTAAAGATAAGGAGTACCGCAACGTAAGCCAGCAGCGCAAGCAGATAGAAGCCGAAATACGCCTACGCAAGCAGCTTGTAGCGGAAGCGGGGAAAGCTTCCGACGCATTGGTCGCCGAAGAACAGGCGATGAAGAAACAGGCGGAAGCAGCGCGTAAGAACGAAGCTACCCACGCTTCACTAAGAACACAGCTTAGGCAGTGCCGCGAAGCTTTGGTAGAAATGGAAATGGCGGGGCAACGCGGGACGAAGGAATACGCCGAAATGCAAGCGGAAGCGGCGCGCCTTACGGACGCGTGGGCAGACGCACAGGCACAGGCTAATATATTAGCGCACGACCAAGCGGGAATGCAGGGACTTATAAGCGGGCTTTCGGGCGTTTCGGGAGCGTTCAGCGCGGCACAGGGCGCAGTAGCTTTATTTGCGGGAGAAAACGAAGACCTACAAAAAATTATGCTCAAGGTACAGAGCCTTATGAGTATAACGGTAGGCTTACAACAAGTTCAGCAGACGCTAAACAAAGATAGCGCGTTTACGCTCGTTACGCTTAACAAAGCAAAACAATGGTGGAATAACATATTAGCAGCAGGAACGACCGCCACAACAGCGGACACAGCCGCGCAAGTCGCAAATACAGCCGCGCAAACAGCCAGCACAGCAGCGGCGGGAGCAAACACAACAGCGCAGACAGCGAACACGGTAGCAACGGGAGCGCAAGCAGCAGCAGCAACAGCGGGAACAGCGGCAAACATAACCTTAGCGGGCGCGTTCCGAATGGTGGGCGCAGCTATTAAGAGTATTCCTGTATTCGGTTGGATAGCGGCGGCAATAGGTGCGATTATAGCAGTAGCAACAAGCTTTACCAGCAAGGCAAAGAAGGCAAGAGAAGAAACCGCGAAATTTGGCGAAGCGTTAGCGGAAGCAGCAGCTAAACCTATTACCCAATTTATGGAGCTTCAAACGTCGTGGCTTAGCGTTACGGGTTCACTTAAAGAACGGGAACAATGGTTACAGGATAACGCCGATAAATTCAAAGAATTAGGCTTAGAGGTAAGCAGCGTAAAAGAAGCCGAAGAGTTGTTAGTTAATTATAGCGACAAAGTTGTAGAAGCCTTTATGTTGAGGGCAAAAGCGGCGGTTACCAGCGAAATGGCTATGGCGAAGTACAAAGAAGCCATTAAGAAACAGCAGGAAGTAGACGCGATGTCCGACACAACCTCAATATGGGTACAAACTTCGAGCTTTGGCGGCGGTTACTACGTTCAAGCAGAAAATACAAGAAAGAAAAAGAAGCAAAAGGAAGTAAACGCGTTAGAAGCCGAAGTAAAAGAATTATTTACGAAACAGCTACAATTTACAGCGCAGGAAAAGGCTATTTTGGAAGAGATAGGACAGGGAAGTGCGAAGGTTGTAGAAGGCAGCGTAGAAGCCGTAGAACAGCAGATAACACGCCTTCGCGAAGCTTACAGCAGAGCGGCAACAGATAGCGAGCGCGCGAACATTGCGGCGCAGTTGAAGGCAAAAGAAAAGGAGCTGGAGAAGATAGCCTATAAAAACGGCAGTGGCAGCGGTGGCGGAAAGGAAACGGACGCTTACGCCGACCAGCTAAACAAGAAGAAGGCACTTTACGCAAAGTACCTAAAATGGATAACCAGCAGCGACGCAACAGTACGCGCCGCAGCAAATACAGAGTTTGCGGGATTGCTTAAAGAAGGCTCGTCGTACCTTGACTATTTAGAGAAGCAGCGTGCGGATATTGAGGGCAAAGCCAAGAAGACAGCAACCGACCTCAAGAACCTTGCAACGCTTAACAACGAGATAGCCAACGCGACCAAAGAAACCGTACTTTCGGACTTCGACACACAATTACAGCGAGAGTTAGCTCTGTGCAAAACCATAGACGAGCGTTTAGCTTTGATTGAAGAGAAACGCCAGCAGTTAGCGGGCGATAATTCGGACGTAGACAACGCGAAGGGCGAAATGCTTAACGAAGCGGAAAGCGAAACTAAGGAGCAAGCCAAACAGGAAACTAAGGCTTTGCTTCAAGAGTATGCGGGCTATTTGCAGGAGAAGCTGGAGTTTGAAGAGAGCTACGCCCGCAAAAGGGGGCTACTTGTAACACAGGCGGCAACAGCGGCGACAGAAAAGGAACGCAAAATAGCTGAAGCAGCGTTAGCCGCGTTGGACGCAAAAAAGAAGGAATACGAGGGACAGAGCGGAAGCGAGCAGTACGACGCGTTGTTAGAGCAATACCAAACATACCAGCAGCAGCAAACAGCTATCAAAGAAAAATACGAAGCGCAGCGCGCAGAAGCCACCAAGCACGGGAACGCCGCTTTAATAGCAGAGATAAACAAGGCTGAACAGGCAGCGTTAAGCAAGCTTGCAACCGAGCAGCTTATGGCTTCGGAGAGTTGGAACAAATTGTTTGACGATATGTCCGAGCTAAGCACGAAGCAAATAAATAAGTTACTTAAAGATATAAACGGGCAAAAAATAGAGTGGTCGGCGCAGTTTAGCCCGAAGGACTTGCAAGCGATAAACCAGCAGCTGGAAAAAGCAAAAAACGAGATACACCAGCGCAACCCGTTCATAGCCTTAAAGGATAGCTTAAAGGAGCTTCGCGACGCATTGAAGGCGGAGAAGATTTTAGAGAGCAACGACCCATTTATAAAAGGCTTACAGGCTAAGAAGAAGCAATACGAAGAGTATGTAAAAACAATAAACAGTAGCGATAAGACATTAGCAGGGGCTTCGGCTGAGATATACAAAGACCTGTTAAAAGAAGGCGCAGACTATATAGACTTTTTGAAAAAGAAGATAGCCGAGCTGGAGAATAAACGTATAACCGTAGGGCTTGACGTTAAAGGGCAGCAGCAATTAGAAATGCTTAACGTGGTTCTTGAAGCAGAGCAGGGAGCAGCACAGAATAAGGGCGCGGCGTATAGACAAGTATTTAGCGACATTGGCAGCTCC
>JAFTOK010000258.1 GCA_017463815.1 Clostridia bacterium
GCGCTGAAAAAGCAACGCGCCAATATGGCTGCGAGGCGCGGCGGCGAAGCGGAGCTTACGCTTCTGGAGCTTTGCGAGTGCGTGCCTGCAAGCTCCGACGTGGAAAAAGAGATGGAGGCGCGGGAGCTTTCTGCCGTAATAGACACATTTCTGCGCGGACTGCCCGAAACCGAACGCCGCGTTTTTATGCGCAGATATTGGTATATGGATAGCATAGACGACATCTGCCTTGCCCACGGCTTTACCGAGGGCAAGGTGAAGATGCTCCTTTCGCGCACTCGAAAGAAACTTTTGGAAAGACTTGTGAAAGAGGGTGTTAACTTATGAAGATAGAAAAAGGCGAAAAATTGCAGGACGCCATAGGGATGGTCGGCGACGACCTCGTGGCAGAGGCGGCGCAAGCGCCCAAAAGGGCGAAATCAAGGCGCAAAATCTGGGTTTCCGCGCTGGCGGCGAGCCTTGCGCTGTGTATTATAGCTTTTGCCGTTCTGAACCCGTTTGGGCCCACCGTGGGCAACGCATACGCGCTCGTTCTGGCGGAATACCCCGAAACGCCGCGTTACCCGGATGGTTTTAATTATTATGATTCTCCCGAATACGAGGCTTGGAGCGAAGCGAGAAGCGAACGCTGGGCGCATATGGAAAACATAGACGTAGAAGCATTTACGGCTTTTATAGAAAAGACGGTGCCCGAATTTTTGAATACGGAAAACGGCAAAAACTCGCTATATTCGCCCCTTAACGTATATATGGCGCTCGCTATGCTCGCGGAAACGGCGGGCGGCGAAAGCCGCGAGCAGATTCTGGGCTTGCTCGGTATGGGGAATATAGATGCGCTCCGCACAAACGCGCACGCGCTTTGGAATTTGAGCTATATAGACGACGGCACACAAAAATGCCTGCTCGCAAACTCCGTGTGGCTGAACGAAGGAGCGGCGTTTAAACAGGCGGCGCTCGAAAACCTTTCCAAACATTATTACGCCTCCGCTTTCAGAGGCGAAATGGGCGCGGAAGATTACAACAAAGCGCTCAGAAACTGGCTGAACGAGCAGACGGGCGGTTTTCTGAAAGAGCAGGTGGAGGGAATGGGCTTTTCGGCGGAAACGGTAATGGCGCTCGCCTCGACGCTTTGGTTCAAAGGCGCTTGGCGAAATGAATTTTCCGAAAACGGAAATGCCGCAGGAATTTTCCAAACGCCTAACGGTGAAATCGAATGTGAATTTATGAATAAAACACTTGTGGATTCGTATTATTACCTCTCAAATTTTGCCGCGGTGTCCCTCGGTTTTAAAAACGGTGGGCAGATGTTCTTTATACTGCCAGACGAGGGGTTTGCGCCCGAAGATTTGCTCGCGAGCGAGGAGCTTGCGGAGTTTATAGCGTACGGTGGCTCCAAATCGCCCAATAAATTTACACAAATCAATCTTTCCGTGCCGAAGTTCGACGTTTCCGATGATACAGACCTTAAGGAGGGGCTTGAAAACCTCGGTGTTACGGACGTTTTTGACCCCGAGAAGGCGGATTTCAGCACGATTTCAAACACACCTCTCTTTGTGACGCAAGCCTCCCACAGCGTAAGAGTAACGATTGACGAACAAGGCTGCGAGGCGGCGGCAATTACTATTTTTGAAGCCGGTGCGGGCCTTCCCAAAGACGAAGTGGATTTCGTGCTCGACAGACCGTTTATATTTGTTATAACGAGCGACGTTGGCTTGCCGCTTTTTGTAGGTGTTGTAAACGTGCCGAATTAAGTTTTTAGGGGACGGTTTTACCGTCCCTTCTTTGTCTTAGGCACAGCTTTTTGCCTTGACGGGCGGGGCGAAAAATGGTAAAATGGAAAAAACATCTCTTTTGAGGCGGATATGGAAAACAGAAAAATTATAAACGACATACTTATGTGCCCTGTGTGCGGCGGCAGGCTTTTGCTCACGGCAGACGGCAGAAGCGCCGCGTGTGACGGCAGAGGAAAACGCCACCTTTTCGATTTTGCTTCGGGTGGATATATAAATCTTTACACCTCCCGCGCGGCGGGCGGCGACAATGCGGAATGCATCGGCGCGAGAAGCGCCTTCCTCACAAAAGGCTATTACGAAAAAATTTCGGACGCCGTAAACGCGCTTTTGGATAAATATGCGGGAGCACGCGCACGTGTGCTCGATGCAGGCTGCGGCGAGGGCTATTACACGAACAGAATGGCGGCTTTGGGAAACACGGTTTTCGGCTTTGACCTTTCCAAAAACGGCGTGAATATCGCGGCAAAAGCGGCAAAACGCGCCTCTTTGCCCGCGTTTTTCGGCGTGGCGAGCGTTTTTGCCTTGCCCGTGCTCGCGGGCAGTATGGATGCCGT
>JAFTOK010000259.1 GCA_017463815.1 Clostridia bacterium
AACTTTTGCGCCAAACTACTACCCCGCGTTCCGTTGCATCGCGGATAAATGCCGCCATTCCTGCTGTGTGGGCTGGGACGTTTACATAGACGAAGAAACGCTCGCAAAATACCGTGCCACGGGCGGCGAGCTCGGCGAGCGCCTTGCAAAAAACATCTGCGAAAGCGAGGAAGGCGCGTGTTTCCGTATGGGCGAGGGCGGTCGTTGCCCCTTTCTGAACGCTCGCGGGCTTTGCGATATTATTCTTGAAAAGGGCGAAGGGTATATAAGCGAAATATGCACGGAGCACCCGCGCTTCTACAACTTTTTCTCCGACCGCACGGAGGTGGGGCTCGGACTTTCCTGCGAAGAAGCGGCGCGCATTATCCTCTCGCAAGAGGAAAAAACGTGCCTCCTGCCATTTTCCGAAGACGATGAGGAAGAATATGAGCTATACCCCGAGGAAGAATACGTGCTTGCAAAACGCGCCGAAATTTTCGATATTTTGCAAAACGAAAGCGTGGGCATAGAAGAAAGAGCGCAGGCGATGCTGCGAATAAGCGGTGCAAGTTTCCCGCAAAGAAGCATTTATGAATGGGCAAAAACGCTTGCCGAGCTCGAAATGCTGGACCTTACCTGGGGCAAAACCCTCGCAACGCTTGAAAACGTGCAAAAAAGCGCAAGCCTTCCCGAGTTTGAGCGCGCTTTTGAAAAGCTCCTGCTCTATTTTGTCTACCGCCACACGGCAAGCGCCGCAAGCGAAGCGGATTTTGCCGCGCGAGTTTGCTTTGCCTACCTCGGCTTTACCGTGCTCCGTTCCCTCTGTGCGGCAAAAAAAGCACAGAGCGGAGAATGCACACACGAAGATTTATGTGATTTTGCGCGCCGCTATTCCGCCGAAATAGAATACTCGGAAGAAAACACGGCGGCACTTATAAATATTATGATATGAAAAAAACTCACTTCAAAGATGAAGTGAGTTTTTTCTTGCAGTTGACGAAGCCAACTTTTTTATAAAATCATTCAAAATCGGAAACGCCGATAACAGTTTCCACGGGCACGGAAACAACAAAACCTTTTGCTTCGCTGTTCACGCCACAATTTTTGCTGATTGCCTTCATAATATCGAGCTTGTGCGCGTTATCCGTGATAATCATAACGATTTCTTTTTCATCTGCAAGGCTGATACCCCAGAAATTCACGGCTGTTTCATCGCCTACCTGGCGCCCGTGAATGATTGTACCGCCGCGCGCACCTGCGCTTCTTGCCGCCTCCATAACCTCTTCGCTGTGGCCCTGGTCAACAACAGCGGCAACCATAGCATATTTCATCTCTGTCATAGTATTTTCCACCTTTCTTTCCTCGTGTGTTTTGGAATATTCTTCGCAGATTTCGCCAAGTCTTTTCATAACAAAGCCGTTGGCACCCGTGAGCGGAACTGTAAAGGCTATACCGCTGTTCACGCTACCTATACGCAAAGCTTTGCGAAGCTTTACAAGCATATCGTCGCTGAAGCATTTCGGCAAAAAAGAAACCAAAATGCCCTTTTCCGTGCCGTCAAGCCCAAGAATATCCATCATTTCGCTGGAAGCCGTACCCTGCCCCACCAAATGGTAGTGGAGCGGAACGTCTTCGTCATTATATAAATCCTCTGCACGCTTTGCGAGCTTAGGTGTTGTTATAAGCATTAAAATTCTGATTTTTTTATCGCTTGAATTCATACAATCACTCCTCTTCTATTTCTACGATATCGTCGTCGCCGACTTCCGGAAGAAGTGTTTCCGGTTCTACTGTGTTTCTCAGCTTCATAAGTTTTATGCGGTATTGTACACCCATAAGCTGTATTGCTATAAGCGGGGTAAGCGCAACGAGCGCAACGACACCGAAAGCGTCCGTCATAACGTTGCCGGCAAGACCTTCGCACGCGCCTATGCACAAAGGAAGAAGGAACGTGGACGTCATAGGGCCGCTGGCAACGCCGCCCGAGTCAAACGCGATGCCGACGAAGATTTTCGGCACGAATTTGGAAAGTATCAGCGCTATAAGGTAACCCGGTATGATAATGTACTGTATACCAAGCCCCGTGAGAACTCGCACCATAGCAAGACCTACGCTGACCGCAACGCCTATGGAAAGGCAACGGTTCATAGATTTTGCGGAAATAGCGCCGTTTGTAACCGTCTGCACCTGGCTGTTAAGAATCTGAATAGCAGGTTCTGCTTTAACTATAAAGTAACCTATAAGCATACCTATGGGAATGAGAAGCCATTTGAAATCCGAAGCCGCCATACCTCTGCCGAGGAGCGTACCAACGGGAGCAAAGCCCACGTTTACGCCGCAAAGGAAGAGTACCAAGCCCAAATATG
>JAFTOK010000030.1 GCA_017463815.1 Clostridia bacterium
AAACGATGAGCCAGTTTAAGTATGTACCGATAGCAAGGCCGATGGCTGTCCACGCGGCGTCTGCAAGGCCACACCAATAAGCCACGCCTGGCAAGCCCATAAGCAGCCAGCCGCTCATATCGGAAGCCTCTGCGCTCATAGCAGTTACCCAAGGGCCGAGCGAACGTCCGCCGAGGAAATAGTCCTCAGAGCTTTTGTTTGCTCTTTTTGCGAAAATAATGCCGATTGCAATAACTATAGCCATATATATGACCATTGCAACCAGAATTTGGATTGTTTTGCTATCCATTTGATTTTATACCTCCAAAATATCTGATTGTTTATTAGTTTCAAACGAATATTGCCTATTGTACCATATATTTGTTATATTTGTAAAGAGCTTTTACAAAATTTTTTAATAAATTGTATACAAACATACAATAAAAAGCAGAGATTCGAAAAATCTCTGCTTTTTCAAATTTTAAGGAAGAACCACGTCTGCTGCCGCGGGGATTCTTATATCCTTTTCGCCGTCAGACACCCAAACGTCCGTGTCTGTGGGATTATAGAGTATTTTTCCGTTTGCAGATGTGCGTATAGCCTGCGTCGCCTTTATGTAATCGTAAACCTCGATATTCGTAGCAAACCAGATGTTGTCGGAATGTGCCGCAAGCTGTTTGAGCATCTCCTCAAATTCTTCCCATTTAACGGGAGAAGCGGGGTTATCAAATTCATATGCGTGGCCCCAGATATAGAGCAAGCCGCCCGCGCGCCAAGGCGCTTTTTCTACGTTATATAAGAAACGTTTGAGGGGGAGCGCCGCCTCGTTGTGGTGCGTTGTGGGCGCCCAGGTGAGGAACTCTCTGTCGGTCGTAGGAGGTGTGAAAGTAGAGGGGTTGGAGGCAACCGTTCTGCCGTAAACTATACCCGCCGTTTTCATAGCCGCAAACGTGTCTTCGGAATACGTACCGAAGGGGTACGCCATACCGCGTATGATTTTACCGTAGTACGGCTCCAGAATTTCGCGGTCTTTTATAAGCTGTTCGTACTGCGCGGTAATGGGCATTCTTTCAAGGTGGGGGTGATTGTGCGCGTGCGCCGCGATTTCGTGCCCCGCAAAAAGCGTGGGAATTTCGTGCGGTTTAATACCCTCGCCGCCCTCTTTAATCATCGGAGCGGAGAACATATTGAACGTGCATTTCATACCGTATTTGTTGAAAAGCTTCACAAGGCGTCTGTCTTGCTTGCAGCCGTCGTCATAGCTGAACGTGCAGGCATATTTTTTGCCGCCGGGGTATCTATCGAATAAAATCATAATAAAATCTCCTTTTCAAAGTTTTTCTGATTATATTGTAGCATAAAACAGCGCATAAATCTATAGTAAATTTCATTTTAGGCAAAATTTTCCGCCATCTTTCGCTTCTGCGGCATAAGGCACGCGCGCCTCTGTGGGCGCAGAGCCGAAACGCTTCTTATAAAGGCGGTAGAAAGAGGAATAATCGCGGAAACCGCACGCGGAAGCGGCAGAGGAAGCGTTTTCCCCCTTTGCTATACGCTCCTGTGCCAGAATAAGGCGTTTGGAAATAATATAATCGTAAACGGAGGCGCCCGTAAGCCCGCGAAAAACGCGCCCCACCTGCGATTTGCTCATATGTGCGTGCGCAGCTACGCTTTCGAGCGTTATGTTTTCAGTAATATTGGCGTTTACGTATGCAAGAAGTGCCCTGCCCGCCTCGCTTGTCGTAAGCGCGGGCGCTTCCCCACCCTTGCAAAAAGCCATATATACGTCGCAGAGCAAGGCGGATATATTAGCTGCAAAAACCGTGGCAAGCGGAAGTTCCACACGTTCGCGGAAAATTTTCTTAATATAAAAAAGCGGCGGTGCGCCCGACATTTCCTCGGGGCGGTAGAGGTTTCGTTCGCCCAAGCCTCGTTCCGTAAACGGAGCAAGCATTTCCGAGCTCAGCCCGTGCGAAGCAAAAAAATCGGGAGTAATATATATAACGTAGCGTTCGTATTCCCCGCCGCCGCGCACAAGCAGCTTGTGCGTTTCCGCGCTGCGCATAAGCATTATGCTGCCCGGTGTGAGCTCGTATGCGTTGCCCTCCACTACGTAGCCGACATCGCCGCGCACAAGGCAATACAGCTCATACCTGTCGTGCATATGCAGGGTAAACCCCTCGGGCGCAAGCTCATCGTCTACCATATGCATAATGCTGAAATCTTTTTCTTCGTAATATTTGCCCACCGTCATTTTGTGCACACCTCTCTTTTTTCTTAATTTTACCATACTATGCGCATATTTACAATATAAAATGATTTATTTTGCAATTCCATTGTAAAAACAATTATGATAGAATATATACATCAAGATATAACGGAGGTTTATTTTATGAGGTTATGTGCTTTTGCCGACGAAGCAGCGGAGAGCCTTTTCGGGCAAATAGAGGCTATGCAAAAAAACGGCATATCGCTTTTGGAAATAAGACATATAAACGGCGAAAATATAAAAGACATTTCAACATCAAAAGCCAAAGAAATACGCAAAACGCTAGATGCGGAGGGGATATCCGTATGGTCCGTGGGTTCGCCCATAGGCAAATATCCGCTCGGCGAGGATTTTGCCCCGCACCTCGACGATTTCTGCCGCACCGCAGAGCTCGCGGAAATTTTAGGAGCTTCGCGTATGCGAATTTTCAGCTTTTTCCCCGAAAAAGGCGCGGAAAAGGAAAGAACGAAAGAAGAAGCTCTTTCCCGTCTTGGCAAAATCTGCGAAAAAGCTCCCGCGTGGCTTACGCTCTGCCACGAAAACGAAAAAGAGATATTCGGCGAGGATATCGCCGCTTGCCTTGCTATTCACAAGGCTCTGCCACGCATACGCGCGGTGTTCGACCCCGCCAATTTCGTGCAGTGCGGTGTAGACGCGGCGCAGGCTTGGGAAGCGCTCGCGCCATATGTGGAATATATGCACGTAAAAGACGCTCGCGCCGACGGCACAAACGTACTCGCTGGCGACGGCGAAGGCAAACTGCCCCTGCTTCTGTGCAAATATGCGGCTATGGGCGGCGATGTTGTAACACTGGAACCGCACCTTATTAAATTTATTGGGCTTGACAAGCTTGAAAACGGCAATAACGTAAAAATGCAAAGTATATATAAAACATGTGCCGAAGCATTCGACGCCGCGGCAAACAGACTGAAAAAGCTGATTTCAGATATGGAAAAGGAGTTTTAATATGAAAATAGGCGCTCAGCTATATACCGTTCGCGATTTCGCGCAAGAGCTAACGGGTTTTTCGGAAACGCTCGCCCGCGTGGCAGATATTGGATATAAGGAAGTTCAGGTTTCGGGAACTTGCGCGTTTGAGCCCGAGTGGCTCAAAGAAGAGCTGCGAAAAAACGGGCTTACCTGCGTGCTCACGCACACGGCTATGGACAAAATGAAGGCAGACCCTGCGGGTGTTTGCCGCGACCACAGCGTTTTCGGTTGCAAATACATCGGTATCGGCTCTATTCCCGGCGGCGTGAACGACGAAAAATTTGAAAAATTCGTGCCCGAATTTTTGCCCGTGGCAAAAACTTTCCGTGAAAACGGATGCAAGCTTTTTTTCCACAACCACCATTGGGAATTTGCAAAAAGCAAAAACGGCGAACGCTTCCTCGAGCGGTTTCTCGATGAATTCCCGCCCGAGCTGCTCTCCATAACGCTCGACACGTATTGGGTACAGTACGGCGGCGCAAACCCCGAGGAAATTTTGCGTATGCTGGCAGGGCGCGCGGAGTGCGTGCACCTCAAAGACCTAGCCATAGTCGGCGGCAAGCAGCGTATGGCAGCTATCGGCGAGGGCAACCTGAATTTCGGCAGAATAATAAGCGCGGCGGAAGATATGGGAAGTGAGCATCTGCTAGTGGAGCAGGACGATTGCTACGGCGAAAACCCGTTCGATTGTCTTGCGAGAAGCTACCGCTACCTTCGCGCAATGGGGCTTGAAAACTAAACAATTCCGTTCGCAAAAAGCGAACTCCTTAATTATTCGTTATTCACTATTCATTATTCATTAACCGTGTTTACCACGGTTTTAAAAGAGGCAAACTATGAAAAAAATCAAACTCGGCATACTCGGCATAGGTAACATCGGCGGCAACCATATGCGCCTCATACACGAGGGCAAATGCCCCGAGGTGGAACTTTGCGCGGTATGCGACATAAAACCCGAGCGAATGGACCCGGTGCGCGAACGCTTCGGCGAAAGCGTGGCGTACTTCACACAAGCGGAAGAAATGATAGCAAGCGGGAAGATAGATTCCCTGCTCGTTGCCGTGCCGCACTACGACCACCCGAAATACGCCATAATGGCTATGCGCGCGGGGCTTCACGTGCTTATAGAAAAGCCCGCCGGCGTTTACACCTCGCAGGTGCTTGAAATGAACCGCGCAGCGGACGAATGCGGAAAAGTCTTCGGCATAATGATGAACCAACGCACGAACAGCGTCTACCGCAAGATGCGCGAAATCGTGAAAAGCGGCGAGCTCGGCGCAATACGCCGCACAAACTGGATTATAACGAACTGGTACCGCCCGCAGGCATACTACGATTCGGGCGATTGGCGCGCGACGTGGTCGGGCGAGGGCGGCGGCGTTCTGCTCAACCAATGCCCGCACAACCTCGACCTCTGGCAGTGGATTTGCGGTATGCCCGTGCGCATAAGCGCGAAAATGCACTTCGGCAAATGGCACGATATAGAGGTTGAAGACGACGTGAGCGCATATGTGGAATACGAAAACGGCGCCACAGGTGTATTTATAACCACCACGGGCGACGCCCCCGGCACGAACCGCTTTGAAATTTCGCTTGAAAAGGGCAAGCTGATTGCAGAAGGCGACAAGCTGACAATGTGGAAAAGCGAGATTTCCGAGCCCGAATTTTCAAAAACGAACACCGTTCCCTTCGGCAGTATGAAGTTCACGCGCACGGAAGTGGAAACGGACGGGCAAAACCCACAGCACACGGGCGTTATAAACGCCTTCGCGGCAGCAATACTTCGCAGCGAGCCGCTCGTTGCCGACGGGCGCGAGGGCATAAACGGCCTGACCATCTCGAACGCTATGCACCTTTCCGCGTGGACGGGCAAGGAAATAGAGCTCGCCGAATTTGACCACGAGCGTTTCCTTTCCGAGCTTTCCGCGCGCGTGGCAACCTCTCGCCGCAAAGAAAACGTGCGAGAAATGCTTTCCTCGGATATGGCAAGCACGTTCGGCGGTACAGAGGCAAACGCGCTCCGCGACAAACGCTGGAACACAAATTGGTAAAACCCCTCAACTTTTCTCTTTGAGAGAAAAAGTTGCAAATAGAGTCAAAAAGCCTCGCCGTGGTTTTCAGCAGAACCAAGCGATAAACCGTTAGGGTTTTTATTCTTTTGGAGTATTATAAAATTGTTTAAGGAGGCGCAAGCCTCCTTTTCCTTATATTTTTTCTTTCAAAAAGAAAAAGAGAAATAAAATAAATTACAAAAATCGCTTTTAAGCGATTTTTGACCCTTATTCATTGACATCAAAGAATAGATTTGTTATACTTAAATCGACAAATCTATTCTTTTTTGGAGGATTATATGAAAAATTTCGATTATTTCGGCGTTATGGTGGATTGTTCGCGAAATGCCGTGCCGAGCGTGTCGGGGCTTAAAAAGTTCTTCGACATTATCTCGAAAATGGGTTATAACTGCGCTATGCTCTACACAGAGGACACATACGAGGTAGAGGGCGAACCTTTCTTCGGCTACAAGCGCGGGCGCTATTCCCTTTCCGAGCTCCGCGAGCTCGATGAATACGCGGAAAGCCGCGGTATAGAGCTTATCCCCTGTATACAGACGCTTGCGCACCTGAACGCCATTTTCCGTTGGAACGAATACAAGAAAATCAACGATATCGACGATATCCTTATTATAGATGACGAGCGCACGTACGAGCTTATAGACCATATGTTTGCCTCTCTTTCCAAAACCGTGAAATCCCGAAAACTGCACATCGGTATGGACGAAGCGCACAACGTAGGTCTGGGCAAATACCTCGACCGCCACGGCTTCTGCAACCGCTACGACATACTCTTAAAGCATCTTAACCGCGTTTGTGAAATGGCGAAAAAGCACGGATTCGAGGTGCTTATGTGGAACGATATGTTCTTCCGCCTTATGCAGCACGGCGATTACCGTACAGACAACGTGTTGAACTTCCCGAAGGAAATCACGGAAAAGCTCCCCGAAAACTGCACTATGGTATATTGGGATTACTACGGCGAAAAGCGCGAAGTATACGACGCAATGATAACCTCCTCCAAAAATCTTTTGCGCGATGTCTGGTTTGCAGGCGGCGCGTGGACGTGGGGCGGTTTTATGCCGCACAACACGCTCAGCAACCGACGCAACAGCATAGCCATCCCCGCCTGCATAGAGGGAGGTGTGAAAAACGCCATCTTCACAATGTGGGGCGATAACGGCGGCGAATGCCCCTACTTCTCCGCGCTCGATATGCTTATGAAGGCTGCGGCTATAGCAGAGGTGATTTCCGAAGAGGAAATGCGCGCTCTCTTTAAGGAAATTACGGGCGAAGAATACGATGCGTTTATGGAGCTGGAGCTGCCCAACTATATATACGGCAGAAACACCACCGTCGGCACGGCAAATTACAGCAAAAACCGCCTTTATGACGACCCGTTCCTCGGCACATTGAGCACGAATGCACAGTACGAGGTTGACACAAAAGTTTTTGCGGAATACGCCGCTATGCTCCACAAACGCGCGGCGGAAAGCCCGAATTTCGCCTGCCTCTTTGAAACGGCGGCTACGCTCTGCGATTGCTTGGAAATAAAATTCTACCTTTCCAACCGCACACGCGCGCTTTACGCCGCGGGCGATAAAGATGGCTTGCGCACTCTTGCCGAAAACGACTACACAGAAGCAATAAACCGCACGGAAAAATTCCACGCGGCTCTGTGCACACAATGGTACGCGGCAAACAAGACATATGGCTTTGAGGTGCAGGATATCCGCCTGGGCGGGCTGATACAAAGATTGAAAAGCTGCAAAGAAAGGCTCATTTCCTACGCAAACGGCGAAATCACGGAAATCGCCGAGCTTTGTGAAGATGTTTTACCCTTTACCGACGGTAACGTGCCGGAATGGTCGCGCATAGCAAGCGCAAATATCTTGTAAAACAGAAAAACAAAAAATGCAGGTAAAACCTGCATTTTTTATTCCGTGAATTTGCCGGACGCGAACTGCACCGTGTGCTCCGAGAGCGTCAAAAGGAGGAAATATTCCTTTGTGCCGTCCTCGTATTCTTTCAAAGTGAGCGAAGCATAGCCGCTTTCTCCGTTAACCGATATTTCATACACGACGTATTCTTTTCCCGTTTCATAAACGACGTATTCGCCCTCTACCGTGCCGTCTGCGCCTGCAAACATGAGCTTGCCGCCATCTGCGCTGAGCGTGTAATCCACAACCTTTGCATTTTTATAGAGCGGCGCGTTTGCCGAAGAGCACGCCACGATTTTTGTGCGTTCCTGCGCGTAGGCAAACGTGAACGATTTGCCGTCAAGCGTAAATTTTGCCTTGCCACAGGAAGCGAGCGCGAGCACAAGCACCGCGCATATCAAAACACAACAAATAATTTTCTTCATTCCGCACCGCCCGCTTAAAGCAAAACGATATTGTTTTCTTTGCAGATGCGCTTGGTTTCTTCGTCCCAGATGGAAACCTGAACTTCGCCGATGTGCGCTTTCTGCAAAAGGAGCATAGAAAGGCGGGATTGACCGATACCGCCGCCCATTGTGAGCGGGAGCTCGTCGCGCAGGAGCGCGCTGTGGAAAGGAAGCGTTTTTCTATCCTCGCAGCCCGCTTCGCGGAGCTGGCGTTCGAGCGCTTCTTTGTCTACGCGTATACCCATAGAGGAAATTTCAAAAGCACAGCCGAGAAGGTCGTTCCAGAACATAATGTCGCCGTTGAGCTGCCAGTCGTCGTAGTCGGGCGCTCTGCCGTCGTGCTTTTCGCCCGAGCGGAGCTTGCAGCCAATCTGCATAATAAACGCCGTTTTGTACTCCTGCAAAAGCAGGTTTTCGCGTTCCTTGCCCGTTTTGCCGGGGTACATATCCTCCAGCTCCTGTGTGGTGACGAACTTCACGTTGCGTTCGAGGTTGGTGGTAAGCTCGGGGAACTGAGCTTTGAGTATATCAAGCGTGTCGCACATAGCGTCAACCTCGCTCTGCACCGTGGCTTTGAGGTATTCGAGCGTTCTGTCTTCGCGCGTGATGATTTTTTCCCAGTCCCACTGGTCGGTGTAGATGGAATGGAGGTTGTCCATCTCCTCGTCGCGGCGAATGGCGTTCATATCTGTGTAAAGACCTTCGCCCGCAGAAAATTTATACGTGTGGAGTGCCATACGCTTCCATTTTGCGAGGGAGTGAACTACAACGGCGTCCGTTCCCGTTTCTTTTATATCAAATCTTACAGGGCGTTCTATGCCGTTCAAATCATCGTTAAGACCTGTGTCGGGGTCTACGAAAAGAGGAGCGGAAACACGCTTCAAATTGAGCGCGTCGCAAAGCTTGTTTTCAAATATTCTTTTGAGCAGACCTATAGCCATCTGCGTCTGATACATACCGAGGCAGGGTTTGTATCCCTCGGGAATAATTACCTTACTCATACTAAAACCTTCTTGTGAAAATAAATTTACTTATTGTGGGGACAGGTGTCCCCGACTGTCCGTTTAATTATTCTTTACGGAGAAAAAATCAAACGGTTTTCGATTTAGTATATCATTATAAAACGAAAATGTCAACGGGGAGATAATTTTTTGCAAAAAAAGATTCTTCCGTGAAGAAGAATCTTTTTTGGGGTTAGTCATCATCAGCACCCCATACACCTTCAATAATTATACTTGTTACTTTTTTGTTTCCCGAAAGTATTTTTATCGCATCGGGATTTATATTTTTAATATTGGAATTGTCGGTACCAAGTTGCCAGGTGCAAAGCTTCGGGTTCTTGTATCTACGCATTTCATCTGCACCGATAACTTTAAGCTCATCTTCGCTGATATCGCCTTCCATATCCCTATCTGTATATATTAGAATGTTTATATGCACATCACTACCTCTACCACTATCATAAATAGAAGTCAAATGTTCAATAAAATCATTAAATAGTTCGTCAAAATTATCATTATTTATTTGTTCATTAGTAAAGAGCGCATCATGAATTTCTATTTTTTCGCAATCCACACCCGTAGAATAAATTATAGGGTCCGTCGTTACTGTTGTTGCCGTTGTTGCCGTTGTTTGGGTCGTACCGATATTAGCACAAGAAACAAGCGAAACAACAAAAACAAGGCACAACATAATAGATAAAAGTTTTTTCATAAAAAAACCTCCTTGAAATATTTTTTAGAGTTCCCTCTATAATATACCTACCTTTTTTTGCAAAAAAACTACGCTTTTTTGCAAACTTTTTTTTAAAATCAATAAAATTTGTCAAATTCACAAAAAATTACACTTTTATTATAGCAAAAACTGCCAATTACGTCAAGTATGTGGATATATTTTACATTTCGTTCACACTCGTTTGACACATCGGCGTTTTTGTGCTATTATAAACGCATAAATCATATTTTCCGAGGTAAATTTATGTTCAAAAAAGCAATACCCGTCTTTGCCGAGGGCAAGGAACGGGAAAAAAATACACATATCGCTTTGCGCGGAACGCTCCCTGCAGGCAAAAACGCGCTTTTGCGCATAGCGGCGGTCAGCTTCTGGCGCGTTTTCGTCGATGGCAAATTCGCAGGTTTCGGCCCTGCCCGCGCGGCAAAAGGCTACGCCAGGGTGGACGAGCTCCCGCTCGGCTGCAACGGCGGCGAAATAATAATAGAAGTTGTTGGTCACGCCTGCCGCTCCCTTTCGCTTACATACGAGCGCTCGTTCGTGTGCGCCGAGGTGGAGGTTGGCGGCGAAACAGCGCTCGCCACGGGCGAAAACTTCCCTATGTACATTTCCGCAAAATACGTGCAGAAAGCAGAGCGTTACTCCGTTCAGCGACAATTTGGCGAGGTCTGCGACGAGCGCACGGCAGAGCCTTTTGCGCCCGAATACCTTGTGCACGCCGTGCCCGTGGAAGCGCCAGAGTTTCTGCCTCGCCGTGTGCCGGTGCCCTGCTACCGTGAGGTAAACGCACCGTGCGCCGCAGTTTTCGGCACTTTCGCGCACGATGATTCTCTCCCCTGCCGCAAAAACCGCTACTCCTTCCCGCCCGACGAGCGCTGGGGCATATACGCGGAGGAAGAAATCGCGCACAAGCCTTTTCGTTGGGTGCAGAAGCAGGCGCAAACGCCGCACACAAAAAAAGTGCCTTTCCCGCTCACTCTCTCCGCGGGTGAATACGCGCTTTTCGACCTTTCCCGCATTGAAGTCGGTTTTATAAAATGGTGCGCGCTCGCGGAAAGAGAAAGCGACGTTATCGTCGCCTTTTCCGAGCTTTGCGACGGCGAAAAATTTGAGTTTACAGATATAAACTGCCAGAACGTGCTGGAATACTTCCTGCCGGAGGGCGAGCGCGAGGTTATGAGCTTCGAACCGTACACGGCAAGGTTTGCCATAGTTTTTGTAAAAACGGGAAAAATCACGCTCACAAACTTCGGCGTGCTCACATACGAGCGCGATATGAGCGCGGCAAAACACATAAAATTCGACGATGCGGCGCTTCAGGGTGTTTACGACGCCGCGATGGCGACTTTCGCACACAACGCGCTCGATATTTTTACAGACTGCCCCTCGCGCGAGCGTGCGGGTTGGCTCTGCGACTCCTACTTCACTGGAAAAGCGGAATATTTCTTCTTTGGAAAAAACGAGGTTGAAGAAGCATTCCTCGAAAACTACCGCCTTTATAAGTACGACGGCGAGCTCCCGCGCGGCGTTCTGCCTATGTGCTACCCCTCGTGCGTGGAAACCAGCGGTAAATTTATCCCTCAATGGGATATGTGGTACGTACTCGAGGTGTGCGAATTTTTAACAGAACGCAGTGTGGGCACGGACAAAGAGCTTTTCCGCGAAAGCGTCACGGGTATACTCGATTTCCTTGCACAGTATGAAAACGACTTGGGGCTTCTCGAAAACCTGCCCTCCTGGAACTTTGTGGAATGGTCCACGGCGAACGAATGGGTGCACGACGTAAACTTCCCCACAAACTTCCTCTACGCCGCCGTGCTCGACGCCGCATATAAACTATACGGCGGCGAAAGCCTGCCCGAAAAAGCCGCCCGCGTGCGCAAAAACGCACTTTCCATCTCTTTCGACGGCGAGGTGTTCATAGATAACGCAGAGCGCAAAAACGGCGCGCTCGTGTGCACCCGTAACTCCTCCGAGGCGTGCCAATATTACGCCGCGCTCTTCGGCGGAATAGACCTTGACGCGCCCGAATACGCCCACTTGAAAGCTCATATTTTAGATGGCTTTGAATCCTTCGCCCAAAACCTCGGCACACGCGCTTTTGTTCCCGTAAATGCCTTCATCGGCAGATACCTGCGTATTATGACATTGCTCCGAATGGGCGAGCACGAAATTTTGCTCGAAAACGTGAAATCCTTCTTTGGCGGTATGGTGCGCGACACGGGCACACTTTGGGAGTACAAGCAGAAAAAGGGCAGTTACGACCACGGCTTTGCCTCGTACGTCGCCGCGGCAATCGCGCAAGCGTGCAATTTGTGAAAAAACAGTACAAATTTAAACAAAAATATAATTTTGTTTATAATTAGTTAATAAATACGGTTTATACTGTTTTTATTAAATTTATTTTTAGGAGTAAAAACGATGCTTCAATTAAAAAACATTGTAAAGCAGTACCGCACGGGTGATGAAGTGGTAGATGCTCTGCGCGGTGTCGATATAGACTTCCGCGAAAGCGAGTTTGTTTCCGTGCTCGGCCCCTCGGGCTGCGGCAAAACGACGCTTCTCAACATCATAGGCGGTCTGGACCAATACACAGACGGCGACCTTATAATCGATGGCAAATCCACAAAGGAATTCGACGATAGAGATTGGGACACGTATCGAAACCATAAGGTAGGTTTCGTTTTCCAGAGCTACAACCTTATCGGCCACCAGACGGTGCTTGCAAACGTAGAGCTCGCGCTCACGCTCTCCGGCGTTTCCAAGGCAGAGCGCCGCGAACGCGCCAAAGAGGCGCTGCGCAAAGTGGGCCTCGAAAGCCAAATCAACAAAAAGCCGAACCAGATGTCGGGCGGCCAGATGCAGCGTGTGGCAATAGCGCGGGCGCTTGTAAACGACCCCGAAATTTTGCTCGCCGACGAGCCCACGGGCGCGCTCGATTCCGCTACAAGCGTGCAGATTATGGATTTGCTCAAGGAAATAGCAAAAGACAGGCTCGTTATTATGGTTACGCACAACCCCGAGCTCGCCGAAAAATATTCCACGCGCATAGTGCGTTTCCTCGACGGCAAGATGACAGATGACACAAACCCATTTAAATACGAGCCAGAAAAGGCAAAAGAAGCCCCCGCAAAAAAAGCAAAGAGCGAAAAGAAAACCTCTATGTCGTTCTTCACGGCGCTTTCCCTTTCGCTCAATAACCTTATGACGAAAAAAGCGCGCACGTTCCTCACGAGCTTTGCGGGCTCGATAGGTATTATCGGCATCGCGCTCATACTCTCCATTTCCAACGGTTTGCAGTTATACATCAACCGCGTGCAGGAAGATACTCTTTCTTCCTACCCCGTAATGATTCAAAAAGAATCTATGGATATGAGCTCGCTTCTCGAATCGCTCACAGACGGTACAGACGAGGACGGCACACCCGTAAACAAGCACGACCTCGATAAAATCTACGCAAACGTTATTTTCTACGATATGATGAACTCCCTCATCAACGCGGAAACAATAACGAACAACCTGAAGGATTTCAAGGTGTTCCTCGATACCAACCTTTCAAACAAGGCCATTTCCTCCGTTATATACGGCTACGATATGGAGCTTAACATCTATTCTTCAGATACAAGCATAATACGCAGGCTCAACCCCTCCGATTTTATGAACGCCATAACGGGCGGCGGCACGGAAAGCGGCGGCGTTTCCTCGCCTATGATAAGTATGGGCAACTTCAAAATCTGGGAAGAAATGCTCGCGGGCAAAGAGGGCGAATACGTTAACGACCTCATTAAAGAGCAGTACGACATTGTGGATGGACGCTGGCCCGAAAAATATAACGAAGTTGTAATTGTTACAAACCAAAACAACGAAATTTCCGACCTCGTGCTCTGTATGCTCGGCTTCAAGAGCGAGGAAGAAATGAACGAAATCATAAACGCGGCAATAAAAGGTGAAGAAATCCCCTACGAGCAGGATTCCTGGACATATGAAGAAGTGCTGAACACCACGTTCAAGCTCGTTCTTCCCACAGATTACTACCAGAAAGACGCCAAAGGCGTTTGGGTAGACCAAAGCGAAAACGAAACCTATATGAAAATGCTCCTCGCAAACTCCGAGGAACTCAACATCGTAGGCATCATACGCCCGAACGAGGATGCCGTTGCACATTCCATAAGCGGCACAATCGGCTATACCTACGCGCTCACGGAACATATAGAAGCAGGGGTTAACGCAAGCGAAATCGTAAAAGAACAGAAAGCTAACCCCGACGTGGATGTTTTCACAGGTCTTCCCTTCAAGGGCGACGATTTCACAGAGCCCACGGCGGCTGAAAAAGCGCAGGCTGTGCGCGATTACGTTGCGACACTTTCCGAAACGGACAAATCCATTCTCTACGCCGCGGTAGCCGCAGAAATGCCGAAGGCACAGCTCGATGCGGCTGTAACGGCACAGATGGCAAACTTCCCCACAAGAGAAGCGCAGGCAGAAATGCTCAAGCAGGCTTTTGCCGCACAGCAGATTCCCCCCGAAACGGCTGAAGCGTATATCAAAGAAATGACGGACGAAGAGGTGGCAAGCGCCCTTTCCGAAATGCTCAAGGTACAAATCAAGGCGCAGTATGCAGAGCAGGTGGCACAGAACCTTGCAAACCTCACCGTTCCGCAGCTCTCCGCTATGCTCGACCAATATCTTGCGTCCGCTTCCGAAGAGGAACTTGCAAACGTTTACGACACGAAGCTCCCCGCAATCTATTCCGACAGCTCCTACGAAGAAAACGAAGATATTCTCGGTATTTTCGATATAGACGAACCCTCCTCCATAAGCATCTACGCTTCCACGTTCGAGGCTAAAGACGAAATCGCCGCGCTTATCGAAGAATACAACAAAGGCGTTGACGAAGACGATAAAATCACGTATACAGACTACATCAAGCTTATGATGTCCTCCATTACAACAATTATCAACGCCATCAGTTATATCCTCATCGCCTTCGTTTCCATTTCGCTCATCGTTTCCTCCATTATGATTGGTATCATCACATACATCTCCGTTTTGGAAAGAACGAAGGAAATCGGCGTTCTCCGTGCAATCGGCGCCTCCAAAAAGGACGTTGGCAGAGTGTTCAACGCGGAAACGCTCATCGTAGGCTTCGCCTCCGGTATGATTGGTATTATCGTAACGGTGCTCCTCAATATTCCCATCAATATGATTATAAAAGCGATTACAGACATCGGCAATATCGCCGCTTTGCCTTGGGAAGGCGCAATCATCCTCGTGCTCATCAGTATGGCTCTCACGCTTATCGCAGGTCTTTTCCCCTCAAAAATTGCGGCGAAGAAAGACCCTGTGGAAGCCCTCAGAACGGAATAATACCCCCGGCATCTTTATTCATCATTAGATTATTTAAAGGGCGCGCACGCGCCCTTTAATCTTACCCGAAAGGACAACCTATGGAAAACGACAAAATTTTACAAAACCACTTCCTCGACCTCGCCGAAAAAGCAGGCGGCGGATACTACACTTATTCGAGCTTTCTTTCTCTTGCGGAGCAGGATTTGCTTCTGAAAACCAAAACGGGCATAAGCACAAGCCTTTTCGGCGGCTACGAAAACGCGGAGCGCAAAATCGCCGTTTTCGGCAGCGAAGAAGATTTCGGCTACACGGAAGAAGCGCCGATTGTGTGCCTTAAAATAGAGCCGCGTATGCAAAAATATGCAGACGCGCTTTCGCACCGCGATTTTCTCGGCTCGGTCATAGGTCTGGGGCTGGAACGCGACGTAACGGGCGATATTATCATACACGAAAACGTGGGGTATATGTTCTGCCTTGAAAACATAGCGGATTTTATAGCCGAAAACTTAACCAAGGTGCGCCGCACAGACGTAAAGTGCACGCGCGTGCCTTCCCTGCCCACAGAAACGCTCGCTCTGCCCGAGGAACGCGCATTTTTCGTTGCCTCCGAGCGGCTTGACGGCGTTGTTTCGGCAATTTTCTCTCTTTCCAGAAGCGAAAGCCAAAAACTTTTCGGGCAAAAGCTCGTCTTTATAAACAGCAAACTTTGCGAAAACCCCGATGCACACATTCCCGAGGGGGCTACCGTTTCCGTGCGCGGATACGGCAGATTTATATATTCTGGCGTGGCAAAAACGACCAAAAAAGGACGGCTTTGCATAAATGCAAGAATTTACCGCTAATTTTGTTCATATTTTATTCATAAAAATCATTGACAAAGCATATATTTCTATGTATAATAAACGTATAGATGAACCGTGTTCATCAAAAATTCATATTTACATAACAGAAAGGGATTCATTATGAAATTAGCAGCAAAAATTTTCATCATTCTTGGTATGGTTTTCGGATTTTACACAATCCTCCCCCTCATTTTCGGTTTCATCGCTCTCAACAAGCTCAAAAAAGCTGAAAAGAAAGCTGATTTCTCCACAGGTTGGGCAGTTGTTGTTCTTCTCTTCGTTAACATTATCGCAGGTATCCTCCTCCTCGTTATGAAAGACGAAGACTTCGTAGAAAAGAAAGCTGAATAATTCAAGTTCAAACAATAAAAATCTCGCCTTTTCGGGCGAGATTTTGCTTTTTCCGCTATTTTCGCTATTGAATGTTGATTTGTTCATAATTATATAGTATAATATACAAAACAAACAAAAATCAAGGAGTTTATATGAACAAAGCTTTAAAAATCACAGGCAAAGTTTGCCTTATCGTGCTTGCTTCCCTTCTGGCGCTGATAATACTGCTCATCGGCGGGCTTAACATCGCAAAATTCGGTATTTATTCCGATTATTACGCAATCAAAACCGATATTTGCAAAAACCCCGGTCTTTCCGACGGCTTCGTGTGCCAATCTGTTTGCGCTGTTGAAGAGCACCGCAAATTCCTCGTTTCCGGCTATATGAAAGACGGCGTAAGCGCAAGCCGCATTTACGTTACAGACAAAGAAAACAACTCGTTTTACGTTTCCGTTATGCTCGAAGGCAAGCCTTTTGCGGGCCACGCAGACGGCATAGCTTATAAAGACAACACAGCATATCTTGTGTGCGACGGAGCTATTCACATCCTTAACCTTTACGATATTTTGAATGCCGGAAACGGCGGCACTGTGGAAATTCAAGAGGTTATACCCGTTAACAACGGCGGTGCTTTCGTTTATACCGACGGCAATTACCTTTACGTAGGCGAATTCCACAACGGTACAAACTACATAATGAACCACCCCTATGAAACGCCCGACGGCACGTACTATTCCATAATGTGCCGCTACTCCTTCGATGACCTCACGAAGCCCAACAAGGTTTATTCAATAACGAATCAGGTTCAGGGCGCTTGCATCACGCCCGACGGCAAAGTGGTTCTTTCCACCTCCTATGGTCTTGCAGACAGCTACTACTACGTTTATAACGAAAGCGAAGCCATAGATTCCGGGCTCACGCTCGACGGCGCGCCGCTCTATTACCTCTGCAACCCTACACAGGTTGTAAAAGGCCCAGCTATGTCCGAGGGGCTCGACTACTACAACGGCAAGGTAATAACGCTTACGGAAAGCGCTTCCGACAAATATATCTTCGGCAAATTCTTCTTTGCCGACAAAATCGTAGGGCTTGAATTTTAAGAAAAAGTTAATATAATACAGAAAAAAGCTATGGTGTGCACCATAGCTTTTTTCTGTATTATATCCAGTTTGCTTTTTCAAAGTCTTCGTAGAGGGCTCTAATAGCCTTTTTGTAGTTGCTGTTGTCTACGCCGACAATGATGTTCGTTTCGTCCGGCGGCTGTGCAATCATCTTGATGTTGATGCCAACAGCGGAAAGGGATGCGAACACTTTCGCACAGATACCGCTCTTGCCGACCATATTTCTGCCGACAATCGCGATGAGTGCGAGTTCTTTCTTCGCGTTAACTCTCGCGCCGAGCTCGCTTTCGATTCTGGCAACGATATCGTACATATTGCTGCCTACGGATGTGCCCGAAACAATCACGCTTACGGAGTCGATGCCCGTGGGAATGTGTTCCACGTTGATTTTGTAATCTTCAAAGATTTCAAGCACGCGGCGTGTAAAGCCGATTTCCGTGGACATATGGTCTTTGAGAATATCGAAGGAAACAAAATCTTTTTTGCCGGAAATACCCGTGATAACGGAGCTGTCGTCGTTGCATTCGCGCTTGATTATCGTGCCGGGGCAGGAGGGTTCGTTTGTGTTTCTGATATTGATGGAAATGTTCTTTTCCTGCACGGGGGTGATGCTGTCCTCGTGGAGAACGTTTGCGCCCATATAGGAAAGCTCGCGGAGCTCTGTGTATGTGATTTGAGAAATCGTCTTGGGGTTATCTACAATTCTCGGGTCTGCCGTGAGCGTACCGGGAACGTCTGTCCAGTTTTCGTAAACTCTCGCATTCAAAAATCTTGCAAGGTAAGAACCCGTTATATCGGAGCCGCCGCGGGAGAAGAGGCAGATTTCGCCGTTGGGGTATGCGCCGTAGAAACCGGGAACAACGATTTTTCCCCTGCGGGAGAATGCTTTTTTCGTGTTCTGTTCGCTTCTTTCAATGTCCACAGCACCGCTGTACGTGAAGCGGATAAGGTCCTTGGAGTCTACAAAATCGAAACCGAGGTATGCGCTCATAAGCTTTGCGGAAAGGTATTCTCCGCGGCTGATGAGGTAGTTCTGGTCTATATTTTTGCCGAGTTCGTTTTTGATTTTCTTAAGGTCTGCTTCGATATCGCAATCAAGCTCGAGTTCTTTTGCGATTTCGAGGTATCTGCCCGCAATCATACCCCAAATATCGTCGTAAGGAACGCCGTAAACGAGGTGTGTATGGAGCGTGTAGAGAAGGTCTGTGATTTTGATATCACTGCTGTTTTTCTTGCCTGCGGCAGAAACAACAACGACCTGTCTTGCGGGGTTTTCATCTATGATGCTTTTAACTTTTCTGAACTGTTCAGCGCTTGCCATAGATGTGCCGCCGAATTTTGTTACTATCATATTTTTTCTCCGTTCTGATGATGAATATATAATGTAGAATTTTTAGCCTTCCCTGCAAGGGGAACGATAATTAAATTTCAATTTATTTAAACGCCTACGACCGCTGAGGCTCCCTCCGGGAGGGAGCTGGCTTCGCCATTAGGCGAAGACTGAAGGAGTGGGCGTGTACTTAAATTTTTGTATAAATAAATTTGTTTATCCTTGACAACTCCTTCCACCACTTCGTGGTCCCCCTCCCTCGGAGATGGAGGCTTGGATAAAGTCGGAATTTTTCAAAACCATCTTCATCCCCAGTTCTAAGTGGGAACACCTTTACTCGTCGCAAAGGCAAAGGTCAGCAAACGTTTCGCGTTTTACAGCAATTTTTTCGCCGTTTTTGCTTACCATAACTATTGCGGGTCTGGGAAGCCTGTTGTAGTTGGACGCCATAGAGTAGTTATACGCACCAGTTACGAGCACGGCGAGTATATCGCCGCGTTTGGGGCGGGGCAACATAACGTCCTCCTGCAAAAGGTCGCCGCTTTCGCAGCATCTGCCGGCTATGGAGCATTTGAAGTCTGCCGCTTCCGCAGCTCTGTTTGCCAACACTATAGTATATGCCGAACCGTAAAGAGCGTATCTCGGATTGTCGGGCATACCGCCGTCTACGGAAACATAGTTTTTAATATCGCCTATCTCTTTTACAGAGCCTACCGTGTAGAGCGTTATGCAAGTGTTCGCCACAATGCTTCTGCCCGGCTCCATAAGGATTTTCGGCATAGCCACAGAAAGTTCTGCGGCGCGCGCTTTTACGTGCGCGGCAACCTCGCGAATGTTCGCTTCAATGTCGATTTGCGGGTCGTTTTCCGTGTATCTTACGCCGAAACCACCGCCGAGGTTGAGTATCTTTGCCTCAAAGCCGTATTTCGCCTTTACGTCGGCAATAAAACCGAGCATAATGTCTGCCGCGTCGCAGAAAGGTTCACATTCAAAAATCTGCGAACCGATGTGGCAATGGAAACCTTCAAGCAAAATATTTTTTGCGGAAAGCGCCATTTCCACCATTTCGTACGCCCTGCCCGTTTCTATAGCAGAGCCGAATTTGGAATCCACGCTGCCCGTAACAACGGCTTTGTGCGTGTGGGGGTCTATACCGGGGGTGATGCGGAGCAAAATCTTCTGCATAACGCCGTGTTCGCCCGCGATTTCGCTTATCGCGGCAAGCTCTTCCTCGTTATCTACCACAAAGTAGCCCAGCCCGTTTTCTATGGCGTATTCTATATCCGCATCCGTTTTGTTGTTGCCGTGGAAGAACGCTTTTTCAAGCGGAAAGCCCGCTTTTATAGCCGTGTAAAGCTCGCCTGCGGAAACAATGTCCGTGCCCATACCGCACTCGTCAACAAGGCGGTACAGTCCCGTGAAGCAAAGCGCCTTGGAGGCAAAGAGGGGCAAAGCATCCTCACCGAAATATTTTTTCATAGAATTTACGTAAACAGCGCAGTTTTCGCGGAGCTTGTCCTCGTCGAGCACAAAGAGCGCCGTGCCGTATTTTTTTGCGAGTTCAACCGTGTCGTACCCTGCAATGGCGAGATGCCCCTGCGCGTTTACAGTAAGGTTGGAATAAAGCATTTTTATCACTTCTTTCGTTTTTTGCGTTTCAAGCCTCCCTCTCGAGGGAGGTGGCATTTGCGAAGCGTTAAGCTAAGCAAATGACGGAAGGAGTTAATCCGACATTGAGAATTTTTCTTTCGAGGGTTTAACCCCTATTATTTTCTTACCATATCTTTGATGTTATAAAGACCCGCGCCCTTGCCGCAGATAAATCTTGCGGCGGCAACCGCACCTTCCGCAAAGAGTGCGCGTGTGTGCGCCTCGTGCTTAAGCGTGATTGTCTGCGATTCCGTGGAGATTATAACCTCGTGGATACCTACAATATTGCCGCAGCGCACGGAGTTTATGCCGATATCCTCTTTTTCTCTTTTTCTCATACCGCTTCTGCCGAGCACGAACTGCGCGTCGGGGCGGTTTGTTTTGATTTCGTTGGCAATAAGGAGCGCCGTGCCGCTGGGGGCGTCGAGTTTGTTTTTGTGGTGAGTTTCCACGATTTCGATGTCTGCATCCTTCATAATGCGTGCCGCTTCAGCCGCGAATGCCGCGAGCACAGCAACGCCTATGGACATATTGCCCGAAGCGAAAACGGGGATTACCTCTGCAGCTTCGCGTATAGCGGCGTTTTCTTCCTCCGTGCAGCCTGTCGTGGCGATGATGGCGGGTATGCCGCGTTTTTTGGCGTATTCAAGCACGCCGGGCACAGCCGTGTGGTGGGAAAAATCTATAACCACGTCTGCCTCGCCCGTGAAAGCGTCGAGGCTTGTGAGCACTTCCGTGCCGTCGCCGCCGATATCGACGAGCGCGGCGAGCGCCATATCTTCGCTTTCGGTAACGAAACGGGTAACTTCTTTGCCCATTCTGCCGAGAGCGCCGTGAACAATAACTTTTATCATTTTACGCCTCCGAATTAAACGTTCAAGCCGTATTCTCTCATAACGGAGAGCATTTTTTCATAGGGTTCGCCTTCCATAGGAACGAGCGGACCGCGAACGAAGTTGTCGCAATAGCCGAGCGCCGCCATAGCCGCCTTAACGGGAATGGGGTTAACGTCGGAGAACATAGCTTTTGTAATCTTGTGGAGATAGAACTGCATTTCCGCCGCACCCTTTACGTCGCCTGCGAAGTATTTTGCGCACATTTCCACCATTGCCTCGGGCATAACGTTGGAAACAACGGAGATAACGCCCTTGCCGCCGAGGGACATAAGCGGAACAACCTGGTCGTCGTTGCCGGAGTAAAGGTCGAGCTTGTCGCCTACGAGAGTCATCGTTTCCACGATTTTTTCAAGGTTGCCGTTCGCTTCTTTTATACCCACGATGTTTTCGTGCTCTGCGAGAGCCGCATATGTTGCGGGTTCGATGTTCACACCTGTGCGGGAGGGTACGTTGTAGAGGATAATGGGTTTGTCGCTTGCGTCTGCAACGTCGTTGTAAAGTTTAATAAGACCTTTCTGGCTCGTTTTGTTGTAGTAAGGTGTAACAACAAGGAGTGCGTCCGCACCTACTCTGCAGGATTCTTTTGCAAGTTCAAGGCCGTGTGCGGAATCGTTACTGCCTGCGCCCGCGATTACGGGGATTCTGCCGCCTACTTTTTCCACAGCGTATGCGATAGCACCGATGTGGTCTTTATCGTTGAGTGTGGAGGCTTCGCCTGTCGTGCCGCAGATTACGAGCGCGTTTACACCTCTTTTAACCTGGTCTTCGATAAGCGCGCCGAATTTTTCATAGTTTATGCCGTTTTCATCAAGAGGAGTGATGAGGGCTGTGGCAACACCTTTGAATACTGTTTTCTTTTCCATAATTTTTACCTTCCTTTTGGTTATATATAATGAGATTTATGTGCAACAAATAAAAAATAGCCGGCAGACACGGCTATTGCAAATCGAAATTACGGATACATACGTTTTTCCGCATCTTTTCTATCAATAGCTCTCCGCCCAAAAAGCGACAATTCTGAAGATATTATTCCGCAGAACCGGCAACGGTACACCGGCACGTACCGCACCTCGGCACCGATTCCTTCCGCGCGGCTCGGTATACAGGTACCGTTTTTCAACCTCGCTACTCATAATCAAGTGCGCCTCTATTATTTGATAAATCATTTTATCACAAAGATATTATATATGTCAATATTTTTATAAATAAAAAGTGCGAAAAAAGAAGAAATTTTTGCAAATTCCTCTCTTTGCACACCTATATAACGATTCCGTTCGTTCGAGCGAACACCTTTTCTTTTATTATTATCTCTTATCTATTATCTTCTCCACCGCATCCGCTATCCTCTCGCACGCGTGCCCGTCGCCGTATGGGTTTACCGCCCGCGCCATCTGCGCGTACACTTCCCCGTCGCCCAAAACGGCACATATGCCCTCGTACACACTTTCCTCGCTCGTGCCGATGAGGCGCGACGTTCCGGCGTCCACCCCCTCCCGCCGTTCCGTCGTGTTTCGCATAACCAGCACGGGCACGCCGAAGTGCGGCGCTTCCTCCTGTACGCCGCCGCTGTCCGTGAGCACCATATGCGAGCGTGCAAGCAGATTGTGAAACTCGAAAACATCGAGCGGGGCGATGAGTTTCACCTGCCCGCTCCCCTCAAAAGCCGTGCGTGCCGCACTTTGCACGGCGGGGTTTGGATGCACGGGGTACACGGCGCAAAAGTCGGGAAATTTAGCAAGAGCACGCGATACCCCACGAAAAATATCCTTCATAACAGCCAGGTTTTCCCGCCTGTGCGCGGTTATGAGAATAAGTTTCCGCCCCGCCGCAAACGCGAGCGCTTCGTGCGAAAAATCCTCCCGCACGGTGTAGCGGAAAGCGTCTATTACCGTGTTACCCGTTACAAAAACGCGCCCTGCCACCTTCCCCTCGGCAAGCAGAGCCCTAGCCGCGCGCTCCGTGGGCGCAAAGCAAAATGCGGAAAGCGCGTCCACAGCCACGCGGTTAAATTCCTCGGGGTACGGGGCGTTTATATCGTACGTGCGAAGGCCCGCCTCCACGTGACCTACGGGTATGCGAGCGTAAAACGCGGCGAGAGCGGCGGCAAACGCCGTTGTCGTGTCGCCGTGGACGAGTACGAGGTCAAACCTTTCTTTTTCCAGCACTTCTCGCGTGCCGCGCAGAATTTTTTCGGTTATATCGTAAAGTGTCTGCCCCTGCGCCATTACACCGAGGTTATAATCGGGCACAACGCCGAAAAATTCCGTTACGGAAGAAAGCATTTCCCTGTGCTGCCCCGTGGCGAGCACTCGTACACAAAAAGACGGGCGTTTTTTCAGCTCCAACGCGAGCGGGCACATTTTCACAGCCTCCGGGCGCGTGCCGAAAACAAGCAATATATTTTTCATAAGCAACCTCCGTTTGTTTTTTTGTGAGTATCGGCAAAAAAGCGGCTTTTTATGTTTACATTTTTAAATTTTTATTTTATAATGACATTGTAATAAGAATCTACGGAGGTCTGTTATGGACACAAGCAAATTCAAAGGCATATTCCCCGCGCTTCTCACCCCTTTCGGCAAGAATCATAATATCAACGAGAAAGCGCTCGCCGAACTCATTGAAATGAACATCGCAAAAGGTGTTTCGGGGTTCTACGTAGGCGGCAGCACAGCGGAGGTTTTCCTGCTTTCAGAGGAGGAAAGAAAAACGCTCTACCGTTTAGTAAAAGAAATCGTGGGCGAAAGAGTAACGCTAATTGCGCACGTAGGCGATATTTCCACGGATAAAGCAATCGGTTACGCCCGTCTTGCGGAAGCGCTCGGCTACAACGCCGTTTCGGCGGTTGCGCCTTTCTACTATAAATTCTCTTTTGCGGAAATCAAAAAGTATTATTTCGATATAGTTTCCTCTGTTTCTCTCCCGATGATAGTGTATAACTTCCCGAACTTTTCGGGCGTTACGCTTTCCGCCGAGCAGATAGGAGAGTTTTTCGCAGACGAACGCTTCATCGGTCTTAAACATACCTCCGCAGACACGTTCGCGCTTTCCCGCATAAAAACGGCTTTCCCCGAAAAAGTTGTATTCAACGGTTTCGATGAAATGATGCTCGGCGGGCTTTCTATGGGCGCAGACGGCGGTATAGGCAGCACGTACAACTTTATGGCGGAAAAATTCATAAAACTCCTCGCTCTCTTCAGGGAAAACAAGATGGAAGAGGCGCAGGAGCTTCAAAAAGAAATCAACATAATCATCGCCGCGCTTTGCGAAGTCGGCGTAATGCAGGGCGAAAAGGCAATACTCTGCGCTATGGGGCTTGATTTCGGCAAAATGCGTGCTCCATTCGGCGAAATTTCCGAAGAAAAGGAAAAGGCTCTGCTCGCCAAAGTTATGCCGCTCCTTGTGTGAGGTAATATTATGGAAATACGCAAAATTTGGGATAAAACCGAGCAAGAGGAATACGCGCTCTGCCGCATACCGGGGATTCTCGTCACCTCGCGCGGCACGCTTATAATATACGGCGAAGCGCGCAAAAGCACGAGCGATTGGGCGCTTATGGACATAGTTATGTGCACAAGCGAGAACGGCGGCGTTTCTTTTTCCGCGCCCATACACCTCGCACGCGGCACGGAAGAACACCCCACCGTCAACAACCCCGTTATGGCGGAGGACGCGTGCGGCAAACTCCATTTTCTCTATTGCGAAGATTACGGCACGTGCGGCGGCAGAATTTTGCACAGAACAAGCGCGGACGACGGCAAAACTTTTGGCAAGGAGCGCGACATAACCCACGCCACCTTGCCCGAATACAGAAACGTTTTCGCCCTCGGCCCCGGGCACGGCATTTGCACAAGCAAGCGCACGCTTGTGTTCCCTTTCTGGCTCGTGCCGAAAAAATTCCGCTCGCCCGTGCGCGCGCACACGCCGAGCGAGGTGGGCTTGCTTTGCAGTATGGACGGCGGCAAAACCTGGCGCACAAGCGAGCTTTTGCGCTCCGGCGAAGAAATCTTCTCCCCAAACGAAAGCGTGGCGGCAGAACTGCCGAACGGTGAAATCTACCTTTCCGTGCGCCACAATGCTTTTTACCGCGCACACGCCGTGGCGGAAAGCGAAATCTGCGCTTTTCGCGAGTTTCGGCCTGATTTTGAACTCACAGACCCCATCTGCTTCGGCTCTGTGGCGGTTTTGGGCGAAAAACTGCTCTTTGTAAACTGTGAAAACGCGAAAAACCGCAAAAATATAACGCTCAAAGCAAGCACCGACGGCGGCAAAACGTGGTCGGCTCGCAAAGTCATCGACGAAGAGCGCGGGGGATACGCCGACATAGCGGCAGACACGAAAAACGGCAAAATATATATTCTGTACGAAAACAACTTCGGCGCAGAACTTTACCTCGCCGTGCTCGATGAAGACGAGATTTGAACTTATTCCTTTTTACATATTTTACCCCTCGGCATATGCCGAGGGGTTTTATTTTTCAAAAAATCGCATTTTTCGGTATATCGAGGCGTAAATCCACGCAAAATACATATTGAAACCAAACGAACAGAGGTAAAAATATGTCTTTTTTTCTAAGCGGTGTTCACCTGCCACACAGAAAACGCACGGAAAAATGCGAGCCTGCGGAAATGCCCCCGCCCAAAACCGTTATACTTCCTATGACGATGCACATAGGCACGCCCGCGCGCCCCACGGTAAAGAAAGGCGAGCGCGTTTGCGTAGGCACGCTTGTGGGCGAGGCACAGGGCGAAGTTTCCGCGAACATTCACGCGAGCGTTTCGGGCACGGTTGCAAAAATAGAGGACATCACGCTCGCAAGCGGCGCAAAATGCCCCGCCGTGTTTATAGATTCCGACGGGCTTATGGAAAAAGAGCCTTCGCTCTCTGCGCCCGAGGTAAAAACGAGTGAGGAATTTCTCGCCGCAGTGAAAAAGAGCGGCATTGTGGGATTGGGCGGCGCGGGGTTTCCCACGCACGTCAAACTCGCCTCGGGTGCCAGAACTCTCATAATAAACGCCGCTGAATGCGAGCCGTATATCACGAGCGACACATACACGCTCACGCACAGGGGCGCGGACATAGAAAGCGCTGTTTCGCTTTTCCAAAAATTCCTCGGCGTAGAAAAAGTTATCATCGGCATAGAGAAAAACAAGCCCGACGCCATAGCGAAAATGCGCGAAATCGCGACGAAAAACGAAGATGTGGAGCTTAAAATCCTGCCCGAGGTTTACCCGCAGGGGGCGGAAAAAGTGCTCGTCTACCACGCCACGGGCAAGGTCGTGCCCGCAGGCAAGCTGCCGCAGGACGTGGGCGCGCTTGTGCTCAACTGCACGACGGCGGCAAGCGTGGCGGAATATATGCGCACGGGTATGCCGCTCGTGAAAAAGTGCGTAACCGTAGACGGTGACGCGGTAAAATCGCCGCAAAACGTGCTCTTACCCATAGGCACGCCGCTTTCCGACGTTTTCGATTTCTGCGGCGGTTTTTCGCACGGGGTACACAAGGTGCTCTACGGCGGGCCGATGATGGGCGTCGCCGTGCCGAGCCTTTCCCTGCCCGTGCTGAAAAACACGAACGCCCTGCTCGCTTTCGGCAAAGAGAGCGCCGTGCGCCCGCGCTCCACACAGTGCATACGTTGCGGGCTGTGTATGGCGCATTGCCCCGTTCGCCTGGCTCCTTTCAACATAGCAAAAGCATACAAAAACGGTAACGCCGAAATGCTTTTTCGCCTGCGCGCGGATATATGTATGGACTGCGGCTGTTGCACCTACGTCTGCCCCGCGAAGCGCCCGCTTGCGGAAACGAACAAAATGGCAAAAATACTTCTGCGCGAATATATGAAAACGCGAAAGGAGGGGGCAAAATGAACACGCTCCGCCTCTCTTTTTCCCCGCATATACACAGCGGGCGCACCACGCGCGGCATAATGCTCGACGTGCTTATAGCGCTTCTCCCCGCCGTTTTTGCGGGAACGCTGATTTTCGGTGTGCGCTCGCTCGCGGTAATCGCCACGTGCCTCTCCGCCGCCGTGCTTTCGGAGTTTATTTTCTGCAAAATCGCAAAGAAGGAGCAAAGCGCGGGCGACCTTTCCGCCGCCGTAACGGGGCTTTTGCTGGCGCTGAATTTGCCCGCGAACCTGCCGCTCTGGCAGGCGGCGGTGGGCGCTGTGTTTGCGGTGGTGCTTGTCAAATGTATTTTCGGCGGTATAGGGCAGAATTTTGCAACCCCAGCCGCAACCGCGCGCGTGTTTATGACTCTCGCCTTCCCCGCTATGGCAAACGCCGCCTTCCCTGTGCTTACGGACACTTCCGCGGGCGCGACGCCGCTTGTTTTGTTGGGACACGGCGAAACGGTTGATATATGGCATCTTCTTCTCGGGTTGCACGGCGGCGCTATCGGCGAAACGTGCGCGCTCGCGCTCATTTTGGGGGGCGTATACCTTATTTTTCGCGGGGTGATTTCTCCGCACGCGCCGCTCGCTATGCTCGCCACAGTGTTCTGCCTCACTTTCGCCGCAAAAGGCTCGCTTTTCCTTTCGCTTGAATACGTTCTTTCGGGCGGACTTTTGCTCGGTGCATTCTTTATGGCGACGGACTATGCCACCTCGCCCGTAACCAAGAGCGGCAAAGTCATATTCGGCATAGGCGCGGGGGCTTTGACCGTGCTCATACGATTTTTCGGCGTGTATACAGAGGGGGTTTCCTTTGCCATCCTGCTTATGAACATCGTAACGCCGTATATAGACACGCTCACGGCGAAAAAGCCTTTCGGAGGTGCAAAAATATGAAAAAATATCTCGGCAGTATCGTTTCGCTCACAGTAATATGCCTGGCGGTTTCCGTGCTCCTCGCCGCGGCGAACGGCATAACCGCGCCCGTTATAGAAAAGGCAGAGGGCGAAAAAGCAAACGCCGCCCTGCTCGCCGTTATGCCCGAGGGCAAGGATTTTCAGGAAATCGACGTTTCCGCCTACACCCTGCCCACAAGCGTTACAGGGGCGTACAGCGAGGCAGGCGGCGGGCACGTACTGCGCCTTGCTACCACGGGCTACGCCGCGGGGCTTACCATTATGTGCGGGGTAGACAAAAACGGCAAAATCACGGGGGCCGCCTGCATTTCAAGCGGCGAAACGCTCGGCTACGAAAAGACGTACGGCGAGCGCTTTGCAGGTCTTGCGGCAGAAGAAGCGGCGCTTGTAGCCACCGTGGCGGGCGCTACGAAAACCACCACAGCATATAAAAAAGCCGTGGCAGACGCCATAAACGCCGCCACCATACTTTCCGGCGGGAGCGCCGACATCCGCACGGAGGAGGAAATTTTGCGCGACAACCTCGCCGCCGCCCTGCCCGCAGGCGAAAGCTTTGCAAAAGAATTTATGGCAGAGGAACTGCAAGGCGTTTCCGCCGTATACAAGGCGGAAAACGGCGCGGGGTACGTTTTCGTGCTAGGCGAAAGTTTCATAGGCATCGACGCGGGCGGCAACGTCGTATCCGAAGCAGACAAAGAAACACAAGCCGCCGCAAAAGCCGCATTCACCTCCCACACGAGCACCGTTCTTTCGGAAATAGAGCTTTCCGCCTACGCGGGCATCTCGCCGCGCGTGGAAAAAGCATACAGAACCGCAAGCGGCAACTACGTTTTCGAGCTTTCTGCGGCGGGGTACGGCATAAACGGCGAATACGGCGCTTCGGGCAAGTATATCCGCATAAAAGTGAGCGCCACGGCGGGCGGAAAAATTATAGACTGCGTAACGCTCGAACAGCACGAAACGGAAAACGTGGGCTCTGCCTGCGCCGACCCGAAATATTACGAACAGTACAGGGGCAAAACCGCCGAAACGCTCGGCGAGGTAGACACCATCGCGGGCGCGACGTATACGCACAGAGGATACAGCGTGGCTGTTTCCAAAGTGTTTGAAGCAATCGAAATTCTGAAGGGGGCAAAACGATGAAAAAAGAAACAAACCTTTCCGTTTTTCTGCGCGGCTTGCTCATAGAAAACCCCGTTTTCGTGCTTGTGCTGGGCACTTGCCCCACGCTTGCCACCACCGCGAGCGTCGTGGGGGCGCTTGCTATGGGGCTTGCCGCCGCGGCGGTGCTCGTATGCTCCAACGTGGCAATTTCGCTCTTGCGAAACCTCATCCCCTCTGCAGTGCGCATTCCCTGCTATATCGTAATCATCGCGGGGTTTGTTACTCTTGTGCAGATGCTTATGCACGCATATCTGCCCGCGCTTTATGAGCTTTTGGGCATTTACCTCGCCCTTATAACCGTAAACTGCATAATTTTGGGGCGGGCGGAAATGTTTGCGGGCAAAAACGGCGTGCTCCGCTCTGCTCTCGACGGCGCGGGAATGGGTCTTGGCTTTACGCTCGCTCTGCTCGCTATGGCGTGCGTGCGCGAAATCTTCGGCGGCGGCACTTTCTGGGGCTTGGAAATACCGTTTATTTCAAATTATAAAATAGAATTTCTTACAAAAGCCCCCGGCGGCTTTCTCGTTTTCGGCTTGCTTATCGCCGCGGTGAACGCCATAACGAAATGCAGGGCGATTAAAAAGAAGGATTTCGGCTGTGAAACCTGCCCATCTGCGGGGGCGTGCGCGGCAAAGCCGTGCCCCGCGGCAGACGAAAACCTTACAACGAAAGTTGGCATGACGGAAAAGGAGGAAAAAGAAAATGGAAACGGTTAAAAATTTAATATTCATTCTTATGTCCTCCGTGCTGGTGAATAACTACGTTCTCTCGCGCTTTCTGGGCATATGCCCGTTCCTCGGCGTTTCCAAAAAACTGCCGCAGGCGGCGGGTATGGGCGTTTCCGTCATCTTCGTAATGTTCCTTGCCACGCTCGCCACGTACCCCTTACAACATTTTGTTCTCGCGCGCTTCGGGCTTGAATATTTGCAGACAATCGTCTTTATCCTCGTCATAGCCGCGCTCGTGCAGTTTGTGGAAATGCTGCTGAAAAAATATATTCCGTCTTTGCACAAAAATCTGGGCGTTTATCTGCCGCTTATAACCACGAACTGCGCGGTTTTGGGCGTTACCATAAACAATATCACCGACGGCTATACTTTCCCCGAAGCCGTGGTGAGCTCGCTCGGGTGCGGCCTCGGCTTCTTGCTTGCAATGGTGCTGTTTTCGGGAGTGCGGGAGCGCATAGAAAACTGCGATGCGCCCGAGTGCTTCAAGGGCTTGCCCGTAACGCTCGTTGCCGCTTCCATAGTTTCGCTCGCGTTCTTCGGCTTTACGGGGCTTGCGGAAAATCTTTTCGCCTAAAAGGAGGCTTGTATGCTTGAAAATATTATCGCCGCCGTGGGCGTTACGGCGGGCGTGGGCTTTGTGTGCGGTATTCTTCTTTCCCTTGCCTCCCGCTTTATGGCGGTGAAGGAAGACAGGCGCGTGGGCAGCATACGCGAATGTTTGCCCGGAGCAAACTGCGGCGCGTGCGGATATACGGGGTGCGACGGCTACGCAAAAGCGCTTGTAGAAGAAGGGGCGAAAACCAACCTCTGCGTGCCGGGAGCTTCTTTTGTGGCGGAAAAAGTGGCGGCAATTCTGGGCGTGGAGGCAGAAGCTGTGCAAAACCTCACAGCTTTCGTGCATTGCAACGGCACGGCAGACGCGGCGGCAGAAAAAGCCGTGTACGAAGGCGTTAAAAGCTGCAAGGCGGCAAGCCTGCTCTTCGGCGGGCAGAAAGCGTGCGTCTACGCCTGCCTCGGCTTTGGCGATTGCGCCTCCGTTTGCCCCACGCGGGCAATAAACGTGGCAAACGGCGTGGCAAAAGTTTCGCCCGCGCTCTGCATAGGTTGCGGGCTTTGCGAAAAAGCGTGCCCGAAGCACATAATTTCGCTGATTCCGCGCGAAAGCCGCGTAGCCGTGGTGTGCAGTAACCGCGAAAACGGCGCCACCGTGCGCAAAGAGTGCACAAAAGGCTGTATCGCCTGCCGCAAATGCGAAAAAATCTGCCCCACGAACGCCATAACCGTGCAAAACAACCTTTCGCACGTAGACCGCGAAAAATGCGTGCGTTGCGGCAAATGCGCAGAGGTTTGCCCCGTGCGTTGCATCGCGGATTTTGGGGAGTGAGCTATGGAAAAGGGATTTTTTCGCCGCGACGCGCTCCTTGCCCTTTGCGCGCTCGCGTTTTCGCTCGGCGCGATTGTTTGCTTTTTCCTTTTAAAAAAAGAGGGCGCATACGCCACGGTGCTTGTGGGCGGCGAGGTGCATTCGCGCCACCCGCTTTCGCGCGATAACTTGTTGGAAATCTCCACGGAATACGGGCACAACAGGCTGAAAATAGAAAACGGCAAGGCAAGCATAGTTTACGCCGATTGCCCCGACGGGCTCTGCGTAAATCACCACCCCGTAAGCTGTGCGGGGGAAAGCATCGTATGCCTGCCAAACAAACTGGTGGTGGAAATACGCGATGAATAAAACAAAACATTTCTGCACAAGGGAGCTCACGTTTTTGGCAATGTGCGCCTGCGCTTCGCTTATGCTCGCCTATATAGAGGCGCTTTTGCCGCCGCTTGTGCCAGCCGTACCGGGTATAAAAGCGGGGCTTGCCAACATAATGTCGCTTTTCGTGCTTTATCGTTGCGGCACGCGCTCCGCCGCCTCGGTGTGCGCCGTACGCATAACGCTTGCCGCCCTGCTTTTCGGCGGCGTCTGGTCGTTTTTTTACAGCGCCGCGGGCGCTCTTTTCAGCCTCTCATCTATGCACGTTTTAAAGAAAACCCGCATCTTTTCCCCCGTTGGCGTGAGTATTGCGGGCGGTATAGCGCACAACGTGGGGCAAATAGCCTTTGCCGCCGCCACGCTCGGCACAAGCGCCCTGTGGCTATATATGCCCGTGTTGCTTATTGCCGGCACGCTTTCAGGCGCGCTCGTCGGTGTGTCCTCTGCGTTTTTGCTGCGTTACTTAAAATCGATTTGAACGGCAAAAATCATTCCCGCTTTACGGGAAAACAAAAAACTCTCTTTTCGTTTTGAAAAGAGAGTTTTTCTTTGATTAAAGTTTAATTTTATCAAAGCCTTTGCCGTTGAAAACGGAAAAAGTTTCAAACCCCGCACAGCGCAAAAGCTCGGCGGATTCATTAAAGTAAAAATCAAGGTTGTCGGGGTGGTGTGAATCGCTGTTTATAACAGCTTCGCCGCCCAAATCGCGCAAAAGCGTGAGAAGGCCGAACGAGGGGTACGGCTCTTTGCGCCAGCCGCGCGAAATGCCGCCTGTGTTCACCTCGAAGCGCTTGCAATGCTTGAAAGTTTCCCTGAACGCATCTTCGGCGACGTACATATATTTTTCGTCTTTCTCAGGCATAAAGCTGAATTTGTTCAGCACGTCGAAATGCCCTATAACGTCGGGCTTGCACACGGCGGCGTGCTCTGCCACCATTCCATAGTAGCATTTCGCCATATCCAGCACGTTGCCGCCGAAAAGGTCGTTCATACACGCCTCCTGGTGTGCACGCGTGTGGTCTACAGGGTAGCAAACTCCGTTTTTTACGATATAATGCACCGAAGCTATTACGTAATCGAACATACCCGCTTCTATTTCGGAATAATAATCCTTCTCTATTCCCAGAAAAACGGGCAATTTTTCCTTATATTCCGCCGCAAGCGTTTTTACCTCGGCGCAGTATTTTTCGTAATCCTCCAGCTTCATACAGTAGCTCGTGTCGCAGGCGGTGAAGCTGTGGTCGGAAAAGCCGAGCGAGAGCATATTTTTCGCAATCGCCGATTCTATGTTTTCGCGCACGGTACCCACGCCGTCGGAAAATGTGGTGTGTGTGTGTAAATTGGAAAATCTCATATAAACTCCTGTATAACTTTAAAAGCGTATTTTCTCTCAAACTGTTCTTTTTTCCTTCGATGTCAGGCTCCGTCGTGTGTCGTTTTGCGCGAAAAACTCGCACTTTGGGCGACATCGCTCACGAAAACAAAAAAGCAGACGGTACGCATCTGCTTTTTCCTTTTGGTAAACTGATACCAACCTTAATCGAAAAAATTGCCGATAGTTATTAAATGATTTTTTATAGGTGCATTTTAAAATTGTTCGTTATTCAATCTGTATCACTTTATTTTAGTAATTGGTTGTTGCATTATCGCTAAGTAGTTCTTTTATGCATTTAATTGTTTCTCGTTCATCTTTCAAATTAAAAAAGAAAAACAAAGCGAATATACCAAAGAGAAATATAGAGGATATAGTATCTTGAATGGTGATTATGTCGAGCAACCCGAGGATAAAAAATAATATCAGTATAGGGCAAGAATATGTGTATCCCGAAACTATTCTTTTGTTATTTTTTTGCTTAATTTTAAATTTGAACCAAAGCTTCGCAGTATTCAAATCCCCGTGTCTATTGCGTTCACCGTTTTCATAGTATCCAACGATTTGATTACCTCTATTATACAAATGTATGCCTACCCTTGAAGAAAAATAATTTTGAAATATATTCCACGAAGAATGTTCTTCGCTTTCTAAATAACACATAATACGATTTGTAAATTCTTCAAAAGACAAAGAGGACTCAAACGAAAATAACCGCATAAATTCACCTATTTTTTATAAATTATACCATATTAACGCATAAAAAACAATATAATTCTCGATAATTTCTTTACAAGGCAAAATACAAATTATAAAATATGAACATTCTAAAAAACAAAATACGAATGCGAGCGAAGTGGGGGTTCGTGAGCTAACATACGGGACCGCCCTTCGAGCTTTGCGAGAATTGCACTTTGTTCGCTCTTATTAAAAAGGGGTATAGCTTTGTTCGCTCCAAAGTCGGTGTGCTCCGGCGATAAAGCAGGTTGTGAATTCAATAAGAACGCCGCCGAGAGCGACCAAATGTTACTCTCGGCGGTGGTGTTATATTTTTATTTTTCGAATACGAGAATGCTACCTAATTTTTCATCCATCAGTCGCTTGTGAAATTTGAATCCAACGGCTCTTAACAGCGCTTGTACACCTTCAGCAGACGTGTACATTCTTATTTGCTTTGCCCAATATATCATTTCTTCTTCAGAGAAACCGTATTGTTCAAATCTTGCATACGCTTGCATTTTATTGGTATTCAAACAATGTAAAACGATTTTTCCTCCGGGCAATAATACTCTGTATGCTTCTTCTATAATCGTCGGGATTTCTCGACATTCTTCTAAACCTGCGTTAGAGCATACTGAGGTAAACATACAATCTTCAAAAGGCAGTTTCCATAGCGATGTAGCAATACCTAACCCGTTTATGTTATAGTATTTAGCAAGAGCATCGGCATTTTTTGCACAGACAAAATCTATATCAACACCCATATAATAATCACGAGGTGTCATTTCTCTCATCACCGCTTTTGTTCCACCACCTGCACCTATCGTAAGTTCAAGAATCCGATTATCTTGATGATGTAGGATATTATTTGTGTAGAATTTCCAAAATGAAGGATTGTTTTCTTGCCATTTTGACGCTTGTTTGGCTTTTTGTTCTCCATTATCGATTTTTGAACTTACAGAAATCGCCTTAATCATAGAATTTGTATCAATATCATCACTAAGCTCATTTCTGCCCGAAATCCAAACAGGAAGTCCAACTTTTGTATAGTTTTCTAATCGACGAATGAATTCTGCTTTATTAGGGATAACCGATTTGAAAAACGATTCTTGATTCCTATTATAATTTTCAAAATCGTGTGGATAAAATCTATCGCAATTCTGCTTTGTAAATGTC
>JAFTOK010000031.1 GCA_017463815.1 Clostridia bacterium
CTGATAGTCATCAGCACCAAAACCGGGAGCAGTGTGGACACAGCCGGTACCGGAATCCATGGTAACATACTCAGCCAGCACCAGACGAGAGGTCTTGTCGCCCACGCCGCCCGTGCTGTGCTTATCCACGGAGCGCGTGCCGAAGCGCGAAAGGTCGAGCATATCGCCCGAGCGCGCCATAGCGCCCGTAAGCGCCGCGGTTTCTTCGTCGTTCATACCGTTAAAATAAACCGCCATACAGAAAGCGGACACCTGATAATCGGGTATTCCGTCTTTTTCGCGCACAAAGCCCGAAATCATATATTCGATTTCTTCCCGTGTAAGCGCTTCTCCGTGCTTCGTTTTGCGTATAATTTCGGTCATATCCATCTGCGCGCACCTCATTTCACGTTTTCGCCCGAAAAGCCGAGCGGTAAAAGCTCTGCAAGTGTGTGTTCTTTCACGTTTTCGCCGTCGAAAAGGAGCACGCGGAAATCTTTCCGCGCAAACTCGCTCATAACCTGCCTGCAAACACCGCAGGGAGGGCAATACGAGCCCACAGAGCCGTCTTTTCCGCCAACCACGGCAATTACCTTAAAATCGCGTTTTCCCTCGCTCACGGCTTTAAAAACAGCTGTTCGCTCGGCGCAGTTTGTAGCGCCAAACGAGGCGTTTTCCACGTTGCAGCCCGTGTAAACCGAGCCGTCCGCGCAGAGCAGCGCCGCGCCAACCTTGAAGCGCGAATACGGCGAATATGCGTTTTTCATTGCGCCGAGTGCTATATTTATAAGTTCCCTGTCGCTCATATCATTCACCTGCCAAATCGGAATAAAAACTTTCACCCGAGATTTTACCTTTTACGCCGAAAAATTCCTCCGCCGTCGCGGCGATGTCGGCAAAGCTCTTTCTCACGCCCAAATCACACGGTTTTACACCCGCGCCGTAAACGAGAAGCGGCGTATATTCGCGCGTGTGGTCGGTGCTCGCGTCGGCAGGGTCGCACCCGTGGTCGGCGGTTATAATCAGCATATCTTCCCCGCGCAAATGATTCATAAATTCGGGCAACCAAGCGTCAAATTCCGAAAGAGCCGCGGCATAGCCCGAAACGTCGTTTCTGTGGCCGTATTTCATATCGAAATCCACAAGGTTTATAAAGCAGAGCCCCGAAAAATCGCTCTTTACAAGCTCCATCGACGCCGCCATACATTCCCTGTTGCCGTGTGCCATCACGGCACGCGTAACGCCTCTGCCTGCAAAAATATCGCTGATTTTGCCCACGGAAATAACGTCGTGCCCCGCCGCCTTCAGCTCGTCTAGCATAGTTACCCCATACGGTTCGAGCGAAAAATCGCGTCTGTCCGCCGTGCGGGTAAAAGCGCCCGCCACGCCCGTGAAAGGTCTTGCTATAACTCTGCCCACGCTGTGCTTGCCTGTAAGGATTTTGCGCGCTATTTTGCAGTATTCATAAAGCGTTTCCGTGGGCACTATGCTTTCGTGCGCCGCGAGCTGAAAAACGCTGTCGGCGGAGGTGTAGACAATCAGCGCGCCCGTGCGAAGATGCTCCTCGCCATAGTCGCGTATAACGTCTGTGCCCGAATACGGCTTATTGCAAAGCGTTTTTCTGCCCGTCGCCGTCTCGAAATCGGAAATGAGCTCTGCGGGGAAACCGTCGGGGTACGTGGGCAGCGGCTCGGGCGAAACAAGCCCCGCTATTTCCCAGTGCCCTATCGTCGTGTCCTTGCCCATAGACACCTCTGCACACTTTCCGTATGCGGCGAGCGGCTTTTCCGCCGCGCCGAGGTAGGAAAGCCCCGCTATATTGCCCAGACCCAGCGCGCGCAGGTTTGGAATATTGAATTTTTCGCTTTTTGAAATGTGCGCCATTGTGTCTGCGCCCGTGTCGCCGAATTTTGCGGCATCGGGCAGCGCACCTATCCCCACGCTGTCAAGCACTATAAGAAAAAGTCTTTTCAAACGAATCACCTCATTCTGCACTCTTCATTCTAAATTCTGCACTTATTTCTCCCCAATCGCCACCGCTGTGTTAAGCGCAGTTTCTATCATCTGGTTAAGCGTGCTTTCTCTGTCCTCCACAGGCATTTCCTCGCCCGTGAGGATACTGTTGGAAATCGTGCAAAGCGCGAGTGCGCGTTTACCCGCGCGTGCCGCCGTCATATAGAGCGCCGCCGCCTCCATTTCCACCGCCATAATACCCATTCTGTGCCATTTTTCAAGGCAGTGCGGGTCATCGTCGTAATACGTATCTGCCGAAAGCACGTTGCCCACGTGGCACACGGCACCGAGCTTTTTAGCCTCTTCCACCGCCGTGGAAAGCAGCTCAAAGTTCGCGCAAGGCGCATACACGCCGGGCAAACCGTATTGCTCGCCAAAGCGGGAGTTCGTGGAGGTGGTCATAGCAAAAACGAGGTCGCGGATATTCACGTTTTCGTCGATTGTGCCGGCAGAGCCTATTCGGATGATATTTTCAACATCGAAAAAGTTGTAAAGCTCATAGCTGTATATGCCTATGGACGGCATACCCATACCGCTTGCCATAACGCTCACTTTTTCGCCTTTGTAAAAACCTGTGTAACCTTGCACGCCGCGCACGTCGTTCACAAGGCGCGCATTTTCAAAAAAAGTTTTCGCAATATAAGCCGAACGCTTCGGGTCGCCGGGCATAAGCACGGTCTTGCCGAAATCTTCCGGGGTTGCGTTAATATGTGGTGTCGGATATTTTGCCATCTTCATTTCCTCCGTTTTTTTCTTCGTTTTCCATTTGTTTCACTATCTTCACAATTCTGCTCGTGCCAAGCCTGCAAGCGCCCGCTCTAATAAAAGCCGCCGCATCCTCGAGGCTCGCAATACCGCCTGCGGCTTTTATGAACGTAGGCCCGCGCATATGCTTTGCCAAAAGCTCTACGTCGGCAAGCGTTGCGCCGCCTGTGGAAAAGCCCGTGGAGGTTTTTATAAAATGCGCGCGAGAAGCGGAAACAACGTCGCACAACTTGATTTTCTCTTCCTCTGTGAGCAGGCACGTTTCCACTATGACCTTAAGAAGCGAATATCTGCACGCATCGGACACCGCGTTGATTTCCGCAAGAATATCGGCATACCGCTTTTCCTTAACCATACCGATGTTTATGACCATATCGATTTCGTCGGCTCCGTCGCGCTCGGCACGCTCTGCCTCGAAGCATTTTACCTCTGTGCTGTTATAACCGTTCGGGAAGCCGATGACCGTGCATATCTTCACCTTGCCGCGCTTGCTTATGCGCACGTATTCCGCCGCTCTTTTCACGAAGCACGGCGGTATGCAAACGGAAGCCGTTTTATATTTTATGCCGTCGTCTATGACCCCTTTTATATCGTGCCATCTCGCGTTCGGCGAAAGCAGGGTGTGGTCTGTGAGCGTAAGTATATCTTTTACCGTTATTTCCATAAAAATTCCTCCGCAAAAGCTATTGTATATTATAATTTTATCGTTTTTTTGCCTTTATGTCAACGAAAATCGCAAACTTGCATAAAAATGCAAAAAATGTTCATATTTTTGTTGATTTTTGTGCTTTGCGGTGGTAAAATACTCTTGTTTTTTAACTTCAAGGAGATTTTTTATTATGTTTGGACTCGGTACAATCGTAAATACGCTCGCCGTCATACTCGGCGCGACGGTGGGGCTGCTTTTCAAAAAGGTATTGCCTAAAAAACTCGGCGACGCGCTCGTTCTGGGCGTCGGGCTTTGCGTGCTCTACATAGGTATAGAGGGTACGCTCAAATGCACAAACCCGCTTGTTATGATAATTTCTATGGTGCTCGGCACCATTGTCGGCACGCTTCTCGACCTCGACGGCAAAATACACCGCTTGGGCGAAAAGGTGGAAAAGAAATTTTCCAAAAACAGCGACGGCAAATCCACGTTCGGCGCGGCCTTCGTGCAGAGCTTTCTGCTTTTCTGTGTGGGCGCAATGACGGTCACGGGCGCTATACAGTCGGGCTTAAACGGCGATAACACCATACTTTTTTCCAAATCCGTGCTCGACTTTGTAAGCTCCATAATCTACGCCTCCACGATGGGCGCGGGCGTATACCTTTCCGCCCCCGCGCTCCTTATC
>JAFTOK010000032.1 GCA_017463815.1 Clostridia bacterium
CGGTACGTGCGGGCTTGTGCCGTGTACCATCAAGCGTGCGCGGGGGTCGGGAGCATTTTCGTAATCTCCGGTGCTGTATTCTTGATCGCCGCGCTGTGTGGAATGGTCATAGCCCGCGTTGAGAATGATTATAGCAAATTCATCGGGGGTTACTCTGCCGTCATCGTCTGTATCATACTGGTTAAAGTCGATGTACAGTTCACACATTTCAACTATATCGTGAATTGCTTTCTGCGCGGCGCTCTTATTTGAAAAACCTTTGAAGTTTCGCAAAGCTGCGGGGTGGGGGAACGGAACCGATATCTTTATAACGCCTTTATCCATATCGAGCCTTTGCGGATGGTCGATTTTTGCGGGATAGAACCAGAAGTTGCCACAGGTCATTTCTTTGTAGTAATCCGTGAGCGAAGCCCCGTTTTCGCCAAAAAATCTTTCGTAAACATCTTTTGGGTCAGATGTTGCCCATTGCTCGCCATAGTAAGGGCTTGCCGGGTCTGTAAGAAGCTCGGGGTGCTCGGGGTCGAAATGGTCTACTCCTTCGCCGCTCGGGTCATAGCTTGCGAGAACGATAAGAAGCGGTGTGGGTTCTTTTCTTTTGATGATTTTTCTCATAAGATTTAGCCTTCCTTTTTGTTAAAAGTTGTTTATATGTTTATGAAAAATTATAGGGTACAGAATTATTTTAAAGAGCAAACTGGCTCATATAGATTTTTGCGTAAAAGCCGTCTTTTGCGAGAAGTTCTTCGTGTTTGCCGCTTTCCACGATCGCACCGTTATCCATAACGAGGATGTTATCGGCATTTTGCACGGTGGAGAGTCTGTGCGCCACGATGAAGCTCGTTTTTCCTGCCATCATTTCGTCCATAGCTTCGCTGATTTTGATTTCCGTACGGGTGTCTATGGAAGATGTGGCTTCGTCGAGAATGAGTATTTTAGGATTCTGTAAAATCACGCGAGCTATGCAAATAAGCTGTGCCTGGCCTTGCGAAATAGTGGCACCGCCCGCACCGATAACTGTGTCGTAACCGCCCGAGAGCTTGCGTATAAAGTCATCAGCTCGCGCTTTTTTTGCCGCCGATATGATTTCTTCGTCTGTTGCATCGGGTTTGCCGAGCGCGATATTTTCGCGCACCGTGCCCGCACGCAACCAAGTGTCCTGAAGCACCATACCGTAGTTTTTGCGAAGGCTTCTACGTGTAATTTCTTCTACGTTGTTTCCGTCTACGGAAAGCACACCGCCCGTAACGTCATAGAAGCGTATGAGCAGGTTTATAAGCGTGGATTTGCCCGCGCCTGTGGGGCCTACGATTGCGATATGTTCGCCCTCGCGCACGTCGAGGTTGAAGTTTTCGATAAGAGGTCTTTCGGGCTCGTAGGAGAAAGAAACATCCGAGAAGCGAATATTTCCTTTTGCTTCGGGTATTTCGGGAAGGGCAATGTCGGAAACTTCTTCTTTTTCTTCCAAAAATTCGAACACGCGGGAAGCGCACGCTGTAGCGTTCTGAAGCTCTGCTATAACACCCGAAATTTCGTTAAAAGGTTTTGTATATTGGTTAGCATACACCAAAAATGAGGAAAGTATACCAACGGACATACCGCCGCCTGCGGCAACAAGACCGCCGGAAAGCGCTACTGCCGCATAAACCAAGCTGTTTACAAAGCGTGTGGCAGGGTTTACGAGGGAAGAGGCGAATGTAGCCACCTGGGAAGCTTTTTTGAGGTCTTCGTTGAGCGCTTCGAAGCGTGCTATAAAGTTTTCTCCGCCGCCAATAGCCTGTATTGTCTTTTGTTCGCCGATAGCTTCGTCGATAATTGCTGTTTGCTCGCCACGTATACGTGTGGTTTCGCTGAACATAGAGTATGTTTTCTTCGCAATAAGATTTGCGACAAACAGGGATACAGGTGTCAAAACTACAACCACTATGGTGGAAATAATGTCAAGCGTCAGCATAAACACAAGCGTGCCGACTATCGTAACCGCGCCTGAGAAGAACTGAATGGAACCGATAACAAGTCCCTCGGAAAGCTGTTCCACGTCTGCCGTAACACGGCTGATGATGTCGCCGTGGGGGTGCGTATCTATATAAGAAAGAGGTAGATGCTGTATTTTGTGCATAGCCTGCGTGCGAATGTTTTTGACAATGCCGTATGCCGCAGAGTTTATACAAACCGTCATAAGCCACTGACCGAGCGCGGCAAATGCTGTGAAAATGCCTATTTTTATAAAATACTCGAAGATTTTCTCAAAATCAACGTTGCCCGCTTCCACTATACAGTCGATTGCCTTGCCTATGAGTATCGGTATGTAGAGCGTGGAGGCCGTGGAAATGCAAGCGAAAATGAACGCGAATATAACCGCAGCACTATGGTTTTTTGCGTATGAAAGGGCTTTTGCCAATGTTTTCATAGAAGAAAAGGCAGAAAGTTTTTTCTTTTTATTTTTCATTTTACTGCCTCCTTTTCTTTGCGGAACTGGGAATAGTATATTTCGCGGTAGACTTCGCAGGTTTCAAGAAGCTCGTGGTGTTTACCGAGACCTACAAGTTCACCTCTGTCGAGCACGGCGATTTTATCTGCGTGCATAACAGATGCCGCTCTCTGCGAAACAATGAAAAGTGTAGGGCGGTGAGAAAGGTTTCTAATCGCCATACGCAGGTTAGCATCCGTGGCAAAGTCCAGCGCGCTCGTGGAGTCGTCGAGAATAAGCACGTCAGGCTTTTTAACGAGTGCACGCGCTATGCATAGGCGCTGCTTTTGCCCGCCGGAGAAGTTTTTGCCGCCCGCTTCCACCTCCGCGGAGGTGCCGCCGCGTTCTTCTACGAAATCGTAAGCCTGAGCGGTTTTTAGGGCGTTAGCTATATCTTCATCTGTGGCATTGGGTGCACCGAAACGCATATTTTCTGCAATCGTACCTCGGAAAAGCACGGATTTCTGCGGCACAACGCCGATTTTTTCGCAAAGCTCATCTTTGGAAATGCTCTTGATATCTTTCCCGCCGATTGTTACCGAGCCTTCGGACGTATCGTAGAAACGGGGAATCATATTAACCACCGTGGATTTGCCGGAGCCCGTACCACCGATAATACCGATGACCTCGCCGCTTTTTGCGGAAAAACTTATACCCGAAACGGCGTTTTCGCCGCCGTTTTTGTATCTGCAGGAAACGTTTTTAAATTCCACTTCGCCGCCGTCTATTGTTTCGTTACCATAAATTACAGAGGATTTTATTTCAAGCGTATTTTCTATTCGGGAAGCGCAAGCGAGAGCTTTTGTAACAGTTACTATAAGGTTTGCAAGCTTCACAAGCTCAATGAGGATTTGCGACATATAGTTATAGAGAGCTACAACGTCGCCCTGTGTGATAAGGCCACTGTTTACGCTTACGGCTCCGCGATAAATCAAAGCGATGATTGCGATGTTCACAATCGCGTATGTGAGCGGGTTCATAAGGGAAGCGACTCTTGCGGCTTTGTTAAGTGCACGCGTCATAGCGTTGTTGAACGTGCCGTATGTTTCTTCTTCCTCGTTTTCTCTGGAAAGAGCGCGTACAACTCTTACGCCCGCAAGATTTTCACGTGTGAGGAGTACAGTTTTTTCTAGGTGCTTCTGAACTTTTTTGTGAAGAGGTACGGTGAGCGCCATTATGGAAAATACCACAATAGAAAGAACAACTATTGCCGCCACGAAAACGAGTGCCGCCTGTGTGTCTATTGTGAATGCCATAATCATAGAACCGAAAACGATAAATGGCGAACGCGAGAAAAGGCGCAGGAACATATTAACACCGTTTTGCACCTGGTTTACGTCGCTTGTCATTCTGGTTATCATCGTGGAAGAACCTAGCGTGTCAAGCTCCGAATAGGAAAGTGACGCTGCGTGGCCGAAAAGCGCGCTGCGAAGTCTTGCCGAAAAACCGCAAGCCGCTCTGGCGGCAAAAAATTGCGCCACAAGCGTGGACGAAAGGCCGACAACTCCAAGAAGCACCATAAGCCCGCACATTTTCACAATGTACGCTTTATCTGCATTTCCTATACCGACATCGATAATGCTCTTGACGACAAGCGGTATGCAAAGCTCAAAAACAGCTTCAAGCGCCTTGAAAATGGGGCCTAAAATACATTGGGTTCGGTAACCCTTCATATATCTTAAAAGCTTTTTCAAAATTAACCTCCATTGAAAATTATAAATATATACAAAGAAATTATCTCATAATATGAAAATTTTGTCAATACAGTAAAGGGAAAATAAAATAAAACCCGTGAAA
>JAFTOK010000002.1 GCA_017463815.1 Clostridia bacterium
CAGATACGGTTATTGTGCTCGGCGGCGACGGCTCCATTCTTGATGCTTGCGCGCGCATTGCGGGCACGGGTATACCGATATTCGGCATTAACCTCGGCAACCTCGGCTTTCTTACAACCATAGAAAAAACTGAAATTTCCGTTCTTCCTTCCGTTTTCAAAAACGGATTTGAAACAGAGGAGCATATGATGCTTCATTTAAATATAAAAGACGGCGAAACGGAAAGAAATATAAGCGTGCTAAACGAAGTGGCGCTAACTTCATCCGTTTGCTCCAAAATAACGGAAATGGAGCTGAAATGCGACGATAGTGTAGCGTTAAATTGCCATTCGGACGGTATTATAATAGCAACCCCCACAGGCTCTACGGCATATTCTCTTTCTGCGGGCGGTCCTATACTCGACCCCGCGCTTGAAGCCATCTGCGTAACCCCCATCTGCCCGCACTCGCTTATGACACGCCCGCTTGTTTTCAACTCAAGCGTACGGCTTACGGCGAGCGGCAGAACAAACCACCCGCAAAGCACAGGTATCCTGGTAACGCCCGACGGCAGAGATGGCATTCTCGTTTCCGAAAGTGCCGTCATAACCGTTACTAAATCCCCTTTCAAAACAAAATTTGTAAAAATAAACCAAAACCGCTTTTTCGATATTCTGAGTACGAAAATGTACCGCAAATAAGGAGCACACCAATATGAAAAATTCCAGACACGCAAAAATCCTCGAAATCATAAGTGAATACAACATAGAAACGCAAGATGAACTTATAAATAAGCTCTGTGAAAGCGGTTACGACGTTACTCAAGCCACGGTTTCCCGCGATATAAAGCAGCTTCAGCTCGTTAAAATCGCAACGGAAGACGGCAAGTATAAATATGCCCTTCCCCGCCGCGACGACGTTACGTCGGGCGCAAAATTCAAAAGCATTCTGCGCGACACAGCCACGTCTATACAGAACGCAGAAAACATTGTGGTTATAAAAACGTACCCCGGTATGGCAAATGCGGCGGCAGCAGCCGTAGACGCGCTCGCAGGAGATAGCATCATCGGTTGCATCGCAGGCGACGACACAATTTTCATCGTAGTTAAAAACGACGACGAAGCGGAAAGAGTTACAAACAGCCTCAGCGCAGTTATAAACATAGCATAACACTTCTGCCGCTCAAAGCGGCAGATTTTATAAAGGGAGCGTATTATGTTAAAAGAGCTTTGCATAGAAAACATCGCCATAGTAAAAAAAGAATGCGTGGAGCTTTCGCGCGGTTTTTCAGTGCTCACGGGTGAAACGGGTGCGTGTAAATATATAATTATAGACGCCATTGGGCTTATTATGGGTGCACGCGCCAGCAAGGAGCTTCTTCGCAACGGCGAAAAAAATGCAAGTGTAACGGCGCTTTTCACCGATTTTACGGAAAGCGAAATATCGCGCCTTACCGAGCTCGGCTTTCCGCCCGAAGACGATAATACGTTGTTCATTCGCCGCGATATAGGCATTTCGGGCTCTTCCACGGCTAAAATCGGCGCCAGAACCGTGCCCGCCGCGCTTTTGCGTGAGGTTGGCGAGTTCCTGATAAATATCCACGGTCAGCACGCGAGCTGGGCGCTTTTGGAGGAAGAAAACCATATAACCTACCTTGACGCTATGGCGGATATAACCGCGCCGCTTGCTGAATATGAACTTATTTTCGAAGAATACTCCGAAATTCGCGCGAAAATGGAGGAGCTCCGCCGCAAAGAGGCGCAAAAAGAGCGCACAATCGAGCTTCTCAAATATCAGCTTGCGGATATAGACGCTGTAAAACCTCACGAAGGCGAGGAAGAAGCATTGGAAATAAAGAAAAAGAAGCTTGCCAGCGCCGAAAAAATTTCCAAATATTCAAATCTCGTTTACCGCGCGCTCTATCAGAACGAAAAAGGCAACTCCGCCACAGACCTAATACGCAAATCTTCGGATGCAATAGAAGCACTTTCCGATGTGTTACCAAACGCCGAAGAATACCTCGAAACGCTGAACGATTTTATGTACCGCCTGGAGGATATAGCGGAAACAATATATAAAGAATGTGACGTGGGCGTAAAAAACCCCACAGAGCTTCTCGATAAAATAGAAACACGCCTCAACGCCATAACGAAGTTAAAGCGCAAATACGGCGCGACAATAGAAGAAGTTATAGCGTTCCGCGAGAAAATCGCGGCAGAGCTGAAAACGCTTGAGCATTCGGGCGAAATGCTCGAGGATATGGAAAACGAGCTACGAGAAGTACGCACGCGCCTCGCCGCAAAAGCCGCGGAAATAACGAAAAAACGCCGTGCGGCGGCAAAAATCTTTGAAGAAAAGATTATAAAAGAACTGCGTTTCCTCGAAATGGCTAAAGTTCGGTTTGAAATAGCCGTAACGCCGCTCGCGGAATTTGCGAAAAACGGCGCTGATGCGGTTTCTTTCCTCGTTTCCGCCAACCCGGGCGAGCCGCTTATGCCCCTTTCCAAAATCGCCAGCGGCGGCGAGCTTTCGCGCACGATGCTCGCGCTGAAATGCGCCCTTGCGGACAAGGAAAAAACGCCCACGCTCATCTTCGACGAAATCGACACGGGCATTTCGGGCAAAACATCGCATAAAATCGGCATAAAGCTCAAAGAAGTCGCACAAGGCGGCACGCAGGTGCTCTGCGTAACGCACTCCCCTCAGATTGCCGCCACGGCGAGCACTCACTTTTTCGTTTCCAAGCGAGAGGTGGGCGGCAGAACGGAATCGAGCATCCGAGCGCTTTCCTATGGCGAGCGTGTGGCGGAAATCGCCCGTATCATCGGCGGCGCAAAAGTGACCGAGCAAGCGCAGGCGGCGGCACGCGAACTGCTTGACGCAGGGAAATGAAAGCATAATAACTGTACTATACAAATCATTACCAAATAGTAACAAATTTAAAAACACTTTGTTAAAAATATTGACAAAAAAGACAAAATATTCTACAATAGCCACATAGAAACATATTAAGCATCTCATCTATGTTTGAACTTCTTGTATATGTTTATTAAATAATATTTTATAGGAGTGTTTTTATGATGAAAAACAAAATTCGCCGATTAACCGCTTTTATACTAATTCTAACTCTAACTTTTTCTTTATCTCTATCAATTTATGCTAATGAAACTGTTACCGACGAAATAGTCCCTATTTCCAATTGGGCTATAGCATTGCAGGACGATGCTACAGAGGAAGATATTAAACATTACCCCATCAACCCTTCCTCCAAAGAATGGAAAACTTTCACCGAAAGTGAGCAAATGATTTCTGCTTGCCGAATCGACAATGCAATACTGTCTAATATGAGTACAGAAGAATTGGTTTCTGCCGTGCTATCATACCCTATGTTAGTTGATTTGTATTTTTATAACAGTATTGAAACAGCATTACAGCAATTGGCAAAAAAATCTGATGCTTTTTATGAATTAAGACAAAGAACTGATGGCGCAGAATATTTGTTACAAGCCTACAATAATCGTCTTAAATCTAGAAATTCTGCTCCTTTAGCAAGTCTAACAATTGCCATACTGTTATCAGATGAAGCATTTAGTGATTCCGCTAATGTTGCCGTTACTGTCGGAACAGATGCTTCCACTTATGCATACTATGTTTCTATACAAACGCCAAAAGGAACAACCGTTCAAGTTATTAATAGAGGTGAGGAATATACTTCAGCTGAAATATCAGAATTAAATGAGTACACAAAAAAAACCTATCCTAATGCAACATATATAGCCTCATCCACAACCGTATATAATTGTCATAACTTTGCGTGGAATTCCAATAATGGTCAAATGAGTTATTGGATGAATCAAGATTCTGCTAAAGTATATATGAGCGACGGAAGTTATGTTTCATCAACAATATCTAAAGCCACCCACGCTTATTATGGTGATGAAGTAGACCACTCCGCAAGAGGTGTTACGGCTTCTGGAATATATCAGCCAACGGTACTCTCGAAATGGGGGGCGGGACCCGTAATGATGCATACTATAAATTACGGACCATATGATAGTTCTGATGTAACTTATTGGAAAGCCGGATAATTTTATGAAAAAAACATATAAGCTTATTTCGTTATTAGTCTGTGTCATTTTGAGCTTTTCATCTTGTTCAAACGCAAATAACACCACAGAAACCTCCGCAACATCTGCCACAACAGCCGCCGCAGAATTTGCCTATACGCTTACGTTGCGCGGCTCTATGCCGAACGCAGAAAAAGAAAGCGTTATCGTGGTTCGCACAAACAACCCCGATTTAACTTTTGAATATGTTGCAGAATGTATTTTCAGCAGCGATTTTGAGAAGTCGCAACACAAAGACTTTGAAATCGTGTCTATTGACAGCGTAAATTAACGCATATATTAAGTATGCGCAATGGAGCTTACGAACGCAAGAAATAGATAAAATTTAACGGCGAGAAAATTCTCGCCGTATTTTCATATATGAAACATATCAACGCACAGTTTAAATAAATTCATCTTTCTCTCGCTTCTAAATTCCTTTTTATTATGCGATAATATATACAGTACAAATCGCACCGATTTTATATTTCAGGAGGAAAAATTATGTCAACTATGGGAGAAATTATAAAAACATTAAGGAAACAAGCCGAATTAACACAGGAAGAGCTCGCAGAAAAAGTGGGTGTCACCGCACAAGCTATTTCCAAATGGGAAAACAACATAGGTATGCCGGATATTTCCCAAGTCGTACCGCTTGTTTCTGTATTTGGGGTATCGACAGATGTACTTTTCGGTTTGAATCCAAACGGAATAGAAAATGCTATCGAGAACACCAAAAAGATTACGGAACTGCCCGAAACGACTAATGACAAAAGCATAGAGTTGTGGGAACAATTGCTTAAATCTTACCCGAGAAATAATACCATTCGTTTTGAACTTGCGCAAGTGTATTCTTGTCGCAAGAAAAAGGAAGATTATATTGCCGCAATAGGATTGCTGGAAAAAATACTTGATGAATGTACAGATTCCGAACTCAGATGGAAATCCATCGACAATTTGTGCTTCTGCTATAGCCGTATTGGTGATATAAAAAATGCCATCAGAGTGGCAAATTTGTTGCCGCCTATACATATTTCGAGCATAGCACAGCTTGCGGATATAGATGAATATGAAAAAAGAAACGAGGTAAATCAAGAACTATTGTCATATTGCATTGAAGAAGCCGCCTGGTGTTTGGTTCGTCAATCATACAGCACCGACGAAAACGCCGTTTTTGCTTATCGCACTGCTATATAGTTACTCGACCTGCTCTATTACGACAAGAGCAAAGAAAG
>JAFTOK010000033.1 GCA_017463815.1 Clostridia bacterium
ACGGTTGTAAAAATTTAACTTTAGTTAAATTTGAAGAAGGCATTGAAAGTATAGGTGAGTATGCTTTTGGACACTGCTATAGCTTGAAATATATAGTTATTCCTACAAGTATCTCGTGTTTGGAAAAAGATGCATTTGGCTCTTGCTACTATGTTGATAAGATTTTGTTTTTAGGAGATACGATTGAAAAATGGGAAACAATAGAAATAGATACTTCTAATAGTGAATTTTTGAGCGCGGATGTACTGTTTTATAGTGATATTAAACCTAATGAAAATTGTGATAAATATTGGTGTTATAAGGATGATGAAATTTTTCTTTGGAAGCATACTAAAATCACAGTTGCAGAGGTTAAATCAAGCTGCACTTCAATAGGATACAGCGAATATAGTTATTGTTCTGATTGCGGTGAGGTGCTTAAGCTTCGAGAAATACTACCACGTACAAATCACACTTATGTGAATGGTATATGTAGCATATGCCATTCAACGGGAGATGATACAGATGATAATATTTCAATAAATATGCCTACATTATCCCCAGAATATGCGGCGGCATTGCTGGGATTTTTATACAATGATGGCGATTTAGACCAGACGATAATTGAAAATAACGATTGGTATAAAATTATGATTGGGACATACGAGGGAGATGATTGGGAAGATAAAGCAAAAAGTTTGGCTGTGTTTGCGATGGATGTAACACAAGATATGTCTAAAAATGCTAATAAAAATGCTGACTATGCAAAAAAACAACTGCTAATATATTTAGAAAAACACTTGAAAGATATATCTTCTGAAAATTTAACAAATGAAGCGTATGACCAAATTGCGAATTATTTTGTAGACCAGTTAATTGATATTGCGAGTTCTATAAATCCAGCTATCGGTGTTGCTAACGCTATGGGGGAAGTTATAACGGGTGTAAGTGACTTGGAATCTTGTGTAGAAGAAATAAAGGAAGTGGTTAATGCAGCCACTAATGTTGTTGTTTTGACATATGAGCAAGAGTTTGGCGGCAGATATGAGTATTTCCAAATATATATATATAATAGAAAGTTTTATACCAGTAATACTGATTCGAATTTTGAAAATCAAATGCTTAGAGAACAAATATATATTACTCAAAAATATAAAGAAGCCGGTGTATTTGATTTACTTAGTATCTGGACAGGGAAGGAATCTTTTCTCGTTAATTTAGATGTAATTGATAATTTTGCAGAATATATATATCAATTGAATTTATATGCAAACAGTATTTCATAAATTCGATGCTACATTTTGAACATAAAAACACGGCAGAATAAAATCTGCCGTGTTTTGTTATATTCAAACCGTAACTTTATCCTCAACCTTATCCTCGTGCATATCGAGGTTTCTTCTTGCGTTGGCGAGCATAAGTTTAAGCCTGTTTTCCTGATTTACGCGGCTTGCGCCTGCGTCGTAGTCAACCGCTACAATATTGATTTCGGGGTTGAGCGCTTTTATGGGCTTCATCATACCTTTACCCACGATGTGGTTGGGCAAACAACCGAAAGGCTGGGTGCAAACGATGTTTTTTGCGCCCGTTTCGGCAAGCTCCAGCATTTCTGCCGTGAGAAGCCAACCCTCGCCCATCTTAACTGCAGTGCTGATGATGCTTTCGCCGAGCTTGGCTATATGGTCGAAATGCGTCCACGGCTCAAACGTGCCGTTTTAGCGTATAGCGTCGCTTATATCCTCCTTTTTCTTGCAAAGGAAGTTATACACAAACTTATAAAGAGGGTACATTTTTGCGTTTTTCTTGTAAATTCGGTATTCCGAAAGTAAATTGTACGCATAGTAGAGGCAGAAGTCTATAAGGCCGGGCACCACAACCTCCGCGCCCTCATCCACGAGGAATTGTTCGAGGTTATTGTTGCCGAGAGGGGAATATTTAACGAAAATTTCGCCCACAACGCCAACTTTAACGGCTTTGCGCTTCTGCATAGGAATTTTTGCAAATTCCGCGATGATTTCGCGATAGCGCTCTTTAACCTTTTTATATTTGATTTTGCCGCCCTTGCCCATTTCCTTTGCGAGCATAGCAGTGTATTTATCTGCGAGCTTTTCGGCGTCGCCCTTATTGAGCTCATAGGGGCGCACTTGGTTTACAAGGCTCATAAGCAGGTCGCCGTAGAGCACGCCGTACATCATCGCGTGAAGCTGTTTGAGCCCCATTTTAAAGCCGGGGTGCTTTTCAAGGCCGAGCACGCTGAAAGAGATTACGGGTACGAAATCGAGCTCCGCTTTTATGAGCGCTTTGCGTATTAGCGAAACGTAGTTGGAGGCACGGCAACCGCCGCCCGTCTGGAACATAACGAGAGCCACCTTGTGCGGGTCGTATTTTCCCGATTGCAAAGCGTGCAAAAACTGGCCTATAACGAGAATTGCGGGGTAGCAAGTGTCGTTGTGCGTATACTGCAAGCCTGTCTCGGCGATTTCGGGGCCGTCCGTTTCCAGAAGCTCCACGTTATAGCCGTATGTGCGCAGAACGCTCGTTATAAATTTGAAGTGGCGGGGAAGCATATTGGGAACAAGAATGGTATAATCCTTTTTCATTTCCTCTGTAAAAGGAATAAACTTGGTATTATGCATTTTCAGCCTCCTGTTCTTCGAGCGCGCCGAGCAAGCTGCGCAAGCGGATTTTAACCGCGCCGAGGTTTGTGATTTCATCTATTTTGATTTGTGTGTAGTGCTTGTGGCTTTCTTCGAGAATGCTACGCACTTCGTCTGTTGTAATAGCGTCCACGCCGCATCCGAAGGAAACAAGCTGAACAAGCTCCGTATCCTTATGCTCTGTGGCGTATCTCGCCGCGCGGTAGAGGCGGGAATGGAAAGTCCATTGGTCCAGAACGTTTACGTACTGAACGGGCGCAAGGTCACAAACGCTGTCTTCGCTTACCACAACAAAACCGAGGGAGGCGGCGAGCTTATCTATACCGTGGCCTATTTCGGGGTCTATGTGGTAGGGTCTGCCCGCCAGAATCATAATGCGTTTGCCGTTTGCACGTGCATACGCGAGCGCGCGGTCGCCCTCTGCGCGAAGCTCTGCTTTGAACTTTTTATATTCTTCAAATCCTGCCACGGCGGCTTTCTTAACCTCCGATTTTTTAACGTCGGGGGCAATTTTCTTTATAGAATCGTAAATGGTTTTTGCAAGCTCTGCCGGCGTTTCTATACTTATGTAGGGATAGAGGAAGTTTACTTCCTTAAGCTCCTCCATATTGCCGTGCAGAAGCTCGGAATAGTAGGCAACCACAGGGCAGTTGAAGTGGTTATCGCCCGCGTGCTCGTTTACGTTGTACGTAACGCTGGGGTAGAAAAGGTTCTTGTGCCCGTTTTCGATTAGCTCAAGCATATGCCCGTGCATAATTTTTGCGGGGTAACAAGCCGTATCGGAAGGGATGGTGAACTGACCCTTTTCGTATGTTTTTCTGTTGGATTGCTTGGAGAAGCAAACTTCAAAACCGAGCGCGGTAAAGAAACCGTGCCAAAGCGGCGCAAGCTCGTACATTCCGAGCGCCATAGGTATGCCTATTTTGCCGCGTTTGCCCGATACGGGCGCAAGATTTTCAAAATATTTTCGCTTCCAGGCGTGGAGGTTCGGTATTTCCTCTATTTGGGTTATGCCGAGCGCTTTCTGGCACTGGTTGCCCGAAATGAACTTCTGCCCGTCGGAAAATTTGTTTATTGTAAGGTGGCAATGGTTTGCGCAACCCTTGCATATTGCAGATGTGGAATCGTGCTTGAATGTTTTCAGCTCCTCTGCGGAAAGAATGGTGCTTTGCGAATTGTGCATTATATGGAGAGCCGCACCGTATGCACCCATAAGCCCTGCTATAGAGGGGCGGATTACGTTGTTTTTCAGCTCTTTTTCGAATGCACGGAGCACGGCGTCGTTATAGAACGTGCCGCCTTGAACAACCACACATTCGCCGAGCTCTTTTGCAGAGTTTGCGCGGATAACCTTGTATATGGCGTTCTTCACCACGCTGACGGAAAGCCCTGCGGAAATATCTTCTACGGAAGCGCCGTCTTTCTGCGACTGCTTAACAGAGGAGTTCATAAACACCGTGCAACGGGAGCCGAGGTTTACGGGCGATTTGGCGAACATACCGAGGCGGGCAAATTCTGCTATATCGTAGCCCATAGCCTTTGCAAACGTTTCCACGAAAGAGCCGCAACCCGAAGAACAGGCCTCGTTGAGCATAATGCTGTCTATAGCGCCGTTGCGTATTTTAAAGCATTTTATATCTTGTCCGCCTATATCGAGGATAAAGTCTACGTCGGGGCGGAAATAACGCGCCGCTGTGTAATGCGCGATTGTTTCGACCACGCCCTCGTCAATGTGGAATGCGTGGCGAATGAGGTCCTCGCCATAGCCTGTAACGGAGCTGCCGCAGATTTTGATGCGGTTGCCGCACAACCCGTAGATTATGCCGAGCTGTTCTTTCACAAGCTTTACGGGGTTACCCTTATTTGAGCTGTAGAAAGAGTAGAGAAGCGATTTGTCTTCCGCAACGAGCGTGAGCTTCGTGGTGGTGCTGCCGCAGTCTATGCCGAGCCAAGCGTTGCCCGTATACGTATTTATATCTGTTTCGGGGACGGTGGCTTGTTTGTGGCGTGTTATAAAATATTTATATTCATCTTTGTTCGAGAAGAGAGGGGGAAGGCGATCTATGCCTGTGCTTTCCGTTTTTGCGCTGTTTTCTATGCGCTCAAGCAGTTCGTCGAAAGGCATTTCTTTGGCATTCTTTGCATACATACACGCGCCCATCGCAACGGAATAGAGCGCGTATTCGGGGAATACCGCCGTTTCGGGCGTGAGCTTCAGGGTTTCATAGAAACGCTTCTGCAAGCCTTTGCAATAGTAG
>JAFTOK010000034.1 GCA_017463815.1 Clostridia bacterium
GAATTTGAAAATCTTTGCGAGCGTGTGAAAGCGTTGATAGTAACAGAGCAGGGGGAATAAAAAAGTGCAGTTATTCAAACGTCGTTCAGTTGTACGCTGTAACACTTAAAACTTGATGTTTTGAAGCCTCCATCTCCCTCGGGAGGGGGACCATCGAAGATGGTGGAAGGAGTTTCCGAAGATAATCTAAATTATTTCAAATCAGTTAGTTTATACTCAGTGAACTCCCTCAGTCACGCTTGCGCGTGCCAGCTCCCTCGGGAGGGAGCCTTAAAATTAGCGAACGCAAAAATAAAGTTTTATTTGTTACAAGGTAGTAGGGGCGAACTTTGTTCGCCAGCCCAATGTGCCGAACCAAGCAAAACCCCGACAGACTTTGAAAATCCGTCGGGGTTTTATCATTCTTATTTTATCGCGCTTTTTAATCTTTTTTCCTCTTCCCAATCAAGCACAGCACCATCACGGCAGGGAAGATTGTAGCCGCCAGAATGCCGGCTTTCATATTGCCGCCGAAAGCACCTGCTACAAATCCCACGAGAGTGGGGCCTGCGGAACAACCGAGGTCCCCCGCGAGCGCGAGCAGAGCGAACATAGCCGTGCCGCCCGTGCGGAGCGCACTTGCCGCTTTGCTGAACGTGCCGGGCCACATTATACCCACGGAAAAACCGCAAACGGCACAGCCGATAAGGTTTACTGCGGGGTTGGGCACGAGCGAGGCGAGCAGATACGCAAATATTCCCAATATGGCGCTGCCCGCCATAAATTTATCGAGGTTTATTTTGTCGCCGTATTTGCCGTAGAAGGCGCGCGCGCTGCCCATAAGCACGGCAAAAGCCATAGGACCTGCGAGGTCGCCCGCGGTTTTGGAAATGCCGAGGCCCATCTCTGCGAAAGCAGACGCCCATTGGCTAACGGCTTGCTCGGACGCGCCGGAGCAGACCATCATAACCACAAGAAGCCAAAAAGTTTTGCTTTTGAAGAGTTCGGGGAGTGTCATACCCTTTTCGCCGTCTGCTATAAGCGGCGCTATGGGCGTTTTAAGGAAAATCACGCCGTTTATAAGGGGTATAACCGCCCAGATATATGCGAGCACGCGCCAGTTTTCTATGCTGAAAAGCGCGAAAAACGCCGTGGAAATGAGCACGACGCCCACGTGCCCCCAGCAATAGAAGGAGTGGAGCAGGCTCATTGCCTTTTCTTTGTTATCTGTAGGGCAGCTCTCCATAATGGGGCTGATGAGCACCTCTATTATGCCGCCGCCTATGGCGTAGACGATTACAGCGAGAAGTATGCCCGCAAAAGGCGGCATAACCTCGGGAAGTATTGTAAGCAAGATAAGCCCCGCGGCGGAGAACACTTGCGCTATAACTATGGAAGTGCGGTAGCCTATTTTGTCCACAAAAAGCGTGGAAAGCAGGTCTACAAGCAGCTGCACGCCGAAATTGATTGTAACGAGCAGGGTAATCTGCGAAAGCGGAATATCGTATGTATTCTGAAAAGTGATGAAGAGAAGCGGGGCGAAGTTGTTCACAATCGCCTGAACTATATAGCCCACGAAGCACGCAAAAATCGTGGTCTTATACGTCGGTTTCATAAAATCCTCCAAAGGAAAACGTGTTTTGCGACATTGTAGCACAAACGCGGCGGAAAGTCAACATCGTTTGCGGAAAAGAACGGGAAATCAATTTTTGCTCAAATAATATTGTTTCTTCGTGTAGGGGGCGGGTCGCCCGCCCCGAAAAACAAATTTAGATGATGCCTCGGAGCGGGAGGCGCAACGTCTCCCCTACGGCAAAAAGAAAAGCAGGTTTTGCCTGCTTTTCTTTTATTTAATTTCCTCAAAATCGGAAGCGGGGTGCAGGCACAGCGGGCAAACGAAATCTTCGGGCAGTGTTTCGCCTTCGTAAACGTAGCCGCAAATTGTGCATACGTAGCCTTTCTTTTTGGCGGGCTGAGGCTGGGGTTTTACGTTTGCGTGGTAGTAGCTGTATGTCATAGATTCTTTATCGGAAATAACTTCTGCGTCTGTTACGTCGCAGATAAACATACCGTGCGTGCCGAGGTCTACGTACTGCACGACCTCAAGCGATATATAAGCGTTTATATATTTCGGCAGGTATACAAGCCCGTTTGCGGAGCGAAGGGGCGTGCAATCTTTGAATTTATCGGTATCTCTGCCGCTTTGGAAGCCGAAAACCTCGAAAACTTTAAAGGGCGCTTCTGTGGAAAGGCAGTTTACGTTCATTTTTCCCGTGTTTTTGATTGTATCGTGGGAGTAGTTTGATTTATTTACCGTCACGGCAACGCGGCAGGGTGTGCTTGTCACCTGCATTACGGTGTTTACTATAAGACCGTTATCCTTTGTGCCGTCGTTTGTGGTTACTACGTAAAGTCCGTAGCCGATTTTGAAAAGCGCTTTAAGGTCGGGTGTGTTGCTCATAAAAAGTACCTCCTGTGGGGATTTTGATATTTAATATATTTTAACATAAAAAGCACGCAAAGTAAACAACATCGTATTATTTTTTGCGAAATAACGTATTTTGAATGCGATATAAACGAAAAAAATGTCATAAACGACAAAAAAGAGTGTAAAAAATTGTTAAAGATGTTGCGTGAATTTTTGTTTACAATCTGTAAAAAATATGTTATAATCAACAAATCTATTGCAAAAAATTTTTTTACGGAGGAAAAACCTTTGGAAAACAATCAGTTGGAAAAACGCTATGGGCTTTTCACCGCAATATGTATGGTTGTTGGTATAGTAATAGGCTCGGGTGTGTTTTTTAAAGCTCAGGATATATTAAATTATACGGGCGGCAATATGCTTCTCGGCATACTCGCTTGGGTAATCGGCGGTGTCGTAATGGTTATCTGTGCGTTAAACTTTGCGAACCTTGCCACAAAATACTCCAAAGTCAACGGTATCGTAGACTATTCGGAGGCAATCGTTGGCGAAAAATATGCGTATATAACGGGGTGGTTTATTTCCACTATTTATTTCCCTGCGATGACCTCGGTTCTCGCTTGGGTTTCCGCAAGATATACGCTTGTGCTTTTTGACGCAGGCGCTGATGTGACGAGCGGTCTTTGTATGTCCCTCGGCGCATTCTACCTCTGCCTTGCTTATGCTGTAAATATTCTTGCGCCCAGGCTTGCGGGTAAACTCGAAGTAGGCGCTACAATCATCAAGCTTATACCTCTTGCAATAATGGTTATTGTAGGCACGATTGTCGGCCTCGTAAACGGCAACACAATAGACGCTCTCGTGCAGTCCACTCATAGCGACGGCGGCAATTTTTCCAGCGTTTTCGCGGGAATCGCTGCGGCTGCGTTTGCATACGAAGGTTGGATTATAGCAACTTCCATCAATGCGGAGCTTAAAAACCCCAAACGTAACCTTCCCATTGCGCTCGTTGCGGGCACACTTTTGATTATGGTAATCTACATCACGTATTTTATCGGTCTTACGGGCGGCGCTTCCGTAGAGGTGCTTCAGTCGCAGGGCGCTACAACTGCGTTTAAAAACCTTTTCGGCAATATCGGCGGTACTGTACTCAACGTATTTATCGTGGTTTCCTGCCTCGGCACGCTGAATGGGCTTATGCTGGCTTCCACGCGTACGCTTTATTCCGTTGCGGTGCGTGGTCACGGCCCTTCGCCCAAAACATTTTCGCAGGTAGACCCTAATACGAATATGCCCACAAACTCCGGTGTGCTGGCGCTCATATGCTGTGCGGCGTGGTACTTCTATTTCTACGCGTCAAACCTCACCACACCTATTTTCGGCATTTTCAGCTTTGACTCTTCAGAGCTTCCCATTATTACGACTTATGCGATTTATATCCCGATTTTTGTGATGTTTATCGTTAAAGAGGGCAAAAAGAACATATTAAAAAATACAGTTATGCCTATTTTGGGCATAATAGCGTCGCTTTTTATGATATTCGTTGCGGTTTACGCACACGGCATCAAGCCTTTCCAGGAAGCGGCGGCAAAAGGCGAATTTGCGTTCCCCGTGCTCTTCTACCTTATAGTTTTTGCTGTGATTATGGGCATAGGCTTGGCTTTCTACAAGAAAAAAGAAAAATAACTTATAAAAACAAGACCACCGATTTAAGCGGTGGTCTTGTTTTTATACTACAGGAATTTTTGCGCTAAACTGATTTTGTTTCCAACATATAAAATTCAAATAATTGTATATAGACTTTTGGTGGTCATTACGGTATAATATAAGCAAAGATTTCTCGCCAATTAAACATCAAAAAGGTAATATATAATGAAAATAGACCGTCTTATAGGAATAATCACAACACTTCAACAGA
>JAFTOK010000035.1 GCA_017463815.1 Clostridia bacterium
AAATACGCAAATGCCGCCGCTTTCGACGAAGCGTTCGGCAATATGAAAGAGTTTTATAAAACATATTCCTCCTATGTTAAAGTTAACACAGGCGATGAACTCTTCGATTCTTATGTAAACAATAACCTCCCCTTCCAGGTGCTCTATCAGTCTTTCGTTTCCCGCTCTTTTGCGTGGACGCAGAAAAGTTTCCGTGAAATAGGTTTCCGCGAAATTCAGGACGTTTACGCTTCCGTTTATTATATGGCGGCTATGGGCAAAGGTGACCTCGCACGCTCGCTTCTTTCTAAATGGGTTGGTAACGTATATAAGATGGGTTATGCAAACCACAACTTCTTCTTTGCGGGAAAGGAAGCGGGCTTCTGCTCCGACGACGCACTCTGGCTCACACAAGCTGTTTACAGATACGTATTCCTCACAGGCGATTTCGGTTTCCTCGACAGCGAGTTCCCCGTTGCAGGCACGAAAGAAACGCGCAAACTCTGGGATACGCTTATGGCAACGGTTGAATACAGCGGCAAAATCTCCGTCGGTAAACACGGCTTGCCTTTGCTTGACCGTGCAGACTGGAACGATGCGCTCAAACTCGACGACAACTGGATAGACGGTCCCACCAAAGAAAAAGCATATGCAAAACAGCTCGAAGAAACAGGTGCGCCCTATGGCACACGCTTCGAAAGCGACTATTGCGAAAGCGTTATGAACGCATTCCTCCTTCGCATAGCGTACGATAACCTCACAGAGCTTGCAAAAGCGACAGGCAGAGAGGAATATGCCGCAGAGCTTTCCGCAAGAGCCGCTGACCTCACAGAAAAAATTCAGGTTTCCGCTTGGAAAGAAAACTTCTTTGCGCGCGCGCTCATCAACCACGGTGAATTTTCTTATCTCGGTGCAAAAGGTGACGGGCTCGGCACGGACAAAACGAAAGACGGCTCCTACTTCCTCAACTCCTTCTCGTGGGCACTTCTTTCCGACGTTGCAACAGAAGAAGAAATCAAAACTATGCTCGGCACGGTGCGCGAACACCTTTCCACAGTCTACGGCCCCATTCTCTGCACGCAGTGCGACCTTGAAAAGGTTGCCACAGGCACGGCGACAGGCCTCTACTTCCGCGGTGACCGTGAAAACGGCGGCGTATTCAAGCACGCGGCTATGATGGCTTGCGTTGCGGCGTTCAAGCAGGCAAAAGTGGTTAAGGACGAAGAACTCGCAAAAGACCTTCTCCACCTCGCTTTCGGCATTATGGAAAACGTTCTTCCTTACAAGACACTCGAAAACCCCTTCGTTATGAAAGGAAACCCGCGCTTCTGCACACAGTACACGAACTCTATGACGGGTGAAAACGTTGGTCCTATGCTCTCGGGCACAGCAAGCTGGCTCACGCTCGCAATCTTTGAAATGCTCGGTATTTCCTACACGGCAGACGGCATAAAGATTGACCCGATGTTGCCCGAAGGCACAGAAGATATGAGCTTCACAATCACAAAAGGCGCGGTTTACAATATCAGAGTTAAGAAAAACGCAGGCTTTGCGCGCGTTGGCGAGGGCACGAAGTGCACGTTCAACGGCACACCTTGCGGCAACACCTTCCCGATGATGGAAAGCGGTGTCAACGAAATAGTAATTGAGCTTTGAAGCGCACCGAAAGGAAATAAACTATGATTTTTGATACAATTGCTCATATAGATGCCTACAAAGGCATACACCCGGGTGTTTACAAAGGGCTGGAAATACTGCGCGACACGGATTTTTCAACTCTTGAAGACAAACGCTACTACGTAGACGGCGAAGAGCTTTTCTTCTTCCTCACGACTTACGACACACAGCCCGTAAACAACACTCCCGAGGCACACGTTAAGTATATCGATATTCAGTGCCTCATTTCGGGTACAGAGCATATGAACGTGGGCGCGCTCGAGGATATGACAGAAGAAGTTCTGCCCCGCCCCGAGGGTGACATACGCTTCTATCGCGGTCCCACAGACACGATAACCCTCTGCCCCGGCAAGTTTGCAGTGCTTTTCCCAGGTGACGCGCACGCTCCGAATATAGCGGTGGACAAACCCGAAAAAGTACGCAAAGTCGTTGTTAAAGTAAAGGTTTAAAAAATACCCGTTGGCAATCTACTGCCAACGGGTTGTTTTTTCCATATAATTCTTATAAAAGGGTAACAGTATGGAGAATGGAGATGTATATCCCCCTCACTTCTCATTTTTCGCAGAGCCGAACGCAATGCCGAGGCACATACCTATGCTCATCCCCATAGTCATACCGAGCGCAATATTACCCATAGCCGCGCCGAGCGCCGTGCCTATGGACATACCGAAGCACATTCCGAGGGAAAGCCCCATACCTATTTTTGCTTGCTCTTTATTCCATTTATCTATATCGGGTTTTAATTCTTCTATAAATTTATCCCGTTCGATACAGTAATCGCGCACATCTTCAAATTCATTCATAATATTCGCTTTATGTTTTGCATATTCAACAGCTTTTTCCGTATGAGCTATCATATAATCTCTCACAGAAAGATGTTCTTGAATACGTTTCGCATCGGAATCATTATTCTTATCATACAGGTAGAGTACCATTTTTTCCTTGCCGTCTTTATAGTAGAATGTTTTGCAATTAAAATATCCTCTTTGCTCAAGCGTGCCCGAATTTTCAAAAACTTCACTTTTATTTTTCACAATTACCATAAAGCAAATTTCAACCTGACCCTCATCAGGGCAAATTTTCGCGCCTTTAAAAGATGTATCCCCTATGTGCTGTATATCGACACAGTTCTTGCCAAGTATTTTCTTTATGGATTTTGCTTCTTCTTTGAAGATTTTCTCCCATTCGGGGTTATATTCCACGATTTCTGTTTTTCTTGTCATCTCACACCTTATAAAGTTATCGTATACTTCTCCGCAATGCAGAACGGATGGTAGGAAAGTTTGGATTTGCGCAAGCCCTCGTCGCCCGAATCGTCCTCGCGGTTGACGTATTTTAGTTCGCCTACACAGTATTTTGCTGCTTCCTCTTTTGCCAGCATCTGGTATGCGCCGGTTATGTTTCTGTCACATTTCTCTATATGAACGATAAGTGTGTCGAAAATTGCCTCGCAAAGGAAGAACCCCACAATTTCGCCGTTTATGCGCAATGCTACACCGAAAAATCCGTACACGCCGAAATTTTCAAGCACATCGCGTACGCAATTACGCTCCGCAATGGCAGACAAAGCCTCTTTATCTGTTGCGGCGTTGTATTTTTCAAAATATTCCTTTATCTCAGGGAGATTATGCGCTCCGATTTCTTCAAATTGCCAGTTTTCGTTTTCGTTCATAAAGCGGTTGATGTGGTTGCGCTGACCTGAATATCTTTTGCCTTTAAAGTTTGCAAGGTCTTCGCGCAGGTAAATATAATCCGAAAAGTCGCGTTCAAACACAACCTCTGCCTCGGGGAAAATTTTAAGAAGCTCATTCTTTTCTTCATTGGAAACGTTTATAAGGATAAGTTTTTCCCCTGTTGCTTCGCAATATTCCAAAAGATTTTCATACGTTTGAGCAAAGGGCTTGCCCAGCGGGCGTGTAAAAACCGTTTTTCCGTCGAAAAGTTTCAGCTTCATATAAAGCACATCTTCGTATATCGCATAGTGGGTATCGAAGGCGTTGCGCCACATAACTGTCCCACCTATAGAAAAATCACAAAGTCTGTTTACGCTCTTTTCAAGATAAGGGCGTAAAATCTCCGCGCTGTCGAGCGTTATTTTTTTAAATTCTATCATAAATAAATGTCCCCGTCATATTTTATTTTCTGTATTTTTATTTCTCTATTTTACATTATACGCCCTATACCGCCACAAAGTCAACATTACATAAAAATTTCTTTAAATTTTATTATTTTTGTACAAAAAAACAACACGCATAAAGACTAAATCTCTTGACTTTAAGCGTTTTTCGTGGTATTATATTCATATATTACGTAATGGACTCGACTGCAACTGACGGAATAAGCGGAGCACCGCGTGAAGCTTTCGAGAATACTTTGTCGTCCGTCTGGGCAGCTCTATTCCACATATCAAGGGATAGACCCGCCCTTTTTTGTTGCTCTTATGTCTATTTTCCACTGTCTAAATTTTAATAGGAGGTTTTTTTCAAAATGAAAAAAGTCGCAATCGTAATGGGAAGCGCTTCCGACCTTCCCGGTGTAGAAAAGGCTA
>JAFTOK010000036.1 GCA_017463815.1 Clostridia bacterium
AATGCGCTTCGTCCACAAACAGGCGGTCAACACCGAGCTGTTCAAACGTTACAACGTCGTCTTTTCTCGATTGGTCGTTGAGCTTTGCAAGCTTTGTTTCCAACTGCTTTTTAGCTCTTGCAAGCTGCTTTACCGTAACTCTGTCGCCGTGAGAAGCCTGCGCTTCTTCCATACTCGCCATAACTTCTTCTATTTCTGCGTTTATGGTTTCCGCTTGCCTTTCTACCGACATAGGTATCTTTTCAAACTGAGATTGACCGATTATTACCGCATCATAATCGCCCGTTGCAATTCTTGCACAGAATTTTTTGCGGTTTCCTTTTTCAAAATCCTTCTTTGATGCTACAAGGATATTCGCACTTGGGTAGAGTTGCAGATATTCGCTCGCCCACTGCTCGATAAGGTGGTTTGGAACAACGAACATACTTTTTGAGCAAAGCCCAAGCCTTTTGCTTTCTTGTGCAGCGGCAACCATTGTAAAGGTCTTACCCGCGCCTACAACGTGTGCAAGCAAGCTGTTACCGCCGTATATTATTCTGGCAACGGCGTCCTTTTGATGCTTGCGAAGCGATATTTCAGGGTTCATACCGTAAAACTCTATATGGATTCCGTCAAATTCACGTGGGCGTAACGAATTGAATTTCTCGTTATATAAACGGCAAAGTCTTTCTCGTCTTTCGGGGTCTTTCCATATCCACTCCTCAAAAGCTCTTTTTATCTGCTCTTGCTTACCCTGTGCAATAGCAGTTTCTTTTTTATTCAAAACAGCTATCCTGTTGCCGTTATCATCTACCTTATAATCAAAAATTCTCACGTCTTTGAGATTAAGCGTGTCCTCTATAATGGAATAAGCGTTTATGCGTTTTGTGCCGTATGTGTTTCCGGCTTTCACATTGCCGCCGTCGCGGGTTTTGTTCGTGACTACCCATTGCGAGGTATGAGGGATATATTTTACCTCTATCATCCGTCTGTAAAAATAGTTGGTGTCAAGAAGCTCGTGCATAAATTCTTCCACGTCTTCCTGCGGTATCCAAGTCGAACCGAGACGCACACCTATTTCCGAAGCGTTCAGGTCTACAGGTTGAACTTTCTCAAGCGCTTCAACGTTTGCAGTATAATCCGCGGGGTTAAGTTCTGCGCTTTTTCTCGCAACAGTCAATTTTTCACGCACGTTCCCCGAAAGATATTCGTCTGCCATAAGATATTTCTTTTCTCCTATTCGGCTTCCGTGATAAGGATTAAGAAAAATAACGCCTTTAAGGTCAGCAAAAAGCTCTTCTTCGCTTTTTCCCGTCAGCTCCGACATATATTCCATATCAACAAAAGCGTGTTCGCCTATTGAAATAGCAAGTGCTTCGCTTGCCGTATCTACACGCTCAACAGCCTTCTGCGGCTTTATTGTGCGCTTTGTAAACATATCCGCTTTCGCTTTAAGCGCCTTGTTATCATCAAGAATTTCAAGTGAGCAAAGAAGAAAATACGAATCGTCCTCGCTAAAAGCAATAGCGTTGCCTCGGCTGTTTATAAGCCCGTATTCGGCAGTAAATTTATCATATTTTTCACCGAGCTTCTTTTGAAGCTCCTTTATTGTGCTGTCGGGTTCGTCATTTAACTGTGCGGATATAAGCTCACGTACTATCTCGCGTATGCCTATCAAGCCTTTAATGCGGTTCTCTG
>JAFTOK010000037.1 GCA_017463815.1 Clostridia bacterium
GCATTGTCTTCTTCCTCGCGCTTTTTGCGTGCATACTCAAGCTCTCTTTTTTCTTTCCGTTTACGGTTGTCTTCTTCGTCTTTTTGTTTCAATTCTTCTCGGACATTATCTATTTTTCTTTGCCAAAGTTTTATCTGTGCCTTTCTGCCTTTAATTATCATTACTTGCTCATATTGCTTATAAAATTCCGGTGTTTCTTTGTTTGCCATTTGTATAGCGTGGCAAGCCTCTTCTATTTTGCACAGATATGATGTGCCGTCGTTTTGTGCCAAAAACGTGAAATACTGCTCTATGTTGAACAGACTCTTGCGTATATCTATCGCATTTTGTTCAAGGTCAATTTTACTGAACGCTCCCCTTCTTAACGAACTACGTTCCTTTTCAAGTGTTCGCAAGCGCGATTTTTCGGTTTCGAGCTTTTCTTTTGTTTCCCGAATCTGTTTTTTCAGCTCATCAAGTTCAAGCATTGATTTTTCAATAATTTCATATTGTTTCAAATATTCATTATATGTCATTTTAATTCCTCATTTCTTTTTCAAAACTCAAACTCCGCGTACACGGGGTAGTGGTCGGAAAGATATATGCCCGCGTGGCACTCGTCCCAAACTCGCGCACACTCGCAAGCGTTCGCCAGCTCCCGTGTGGCGTAAATATAGTCGATTTTCACGGGTGAGGTCGCAAGGTTGCGCCCGAAATCGTGGTTTGTACGCAAAATTCCGCTTGTCACATCGAAAAATTCAGGGCAGGCGTGCTCTCCTAACACAGCAATTGTTTTGCTATTCGGCTCGGAGTTGAAATCGCCCAAAATAACCGTGGGCAAAACAAGGCGTGCGTTCGTTTCGCGCACCTTTTCCAGCACGCATTTTATTCCCTCCACACGCGCCTCGGGGCACGCGTGGTCGAGATGAACGTTGAAAACGCGCAACATCTTGCCGTTTCCCCTGTTGCGAATTTGCACGGCGTTGCAAATCCTCGGGTATTCGCTCTGCACGGAAAAGCGAGAGCCCGCGACGTGCGGTGTGGGGCTTAGCCAAAAGGTTTCGTACGCAACGGTGTCCCATACGTCTTTTTTCAAGGCGATGTATAGCCCCTCGCCTGTATAATCCGCATTTCGCGGTTGCCCGCAAAAAGCGTATTCGGGAAGCAAGCGCTCCAGCACCGTTTTTTGCTTCGGCATCATCTCCTGAAAAGCGATTACGTCCGGCATTTCTTCCGTTATTTTGTCGTAAACAAGCCCCAAACGGTGCATAAAGGCGTTCATTCCATCGCCGCTCCACGGGTTTCTTATGTTAAATGTGACAATTTTCGTGTTTGGCATAGTCCCCTCTTAACATCAAAGCTTTTCCAAATCGAGGTCGGCGTACACGGGATAATGGTCGGAAAGGTAGATGCCGTCGCTTACGTCTTTCCAAAGGCCTACATCCGCAAGCGCTTTTTCAAGCCCGCCCGAAACGTAAATGTAATCGATTTTCTCCCATTCGGGAATAAGCACGCCGCCCCAGCCGTGGTATGTGAGCGGAATATCTTTCGTAACGTCGCAAAGCGGCGTTTTTTCGTATTCGTTGCAGTATTTTATCGTGCTGCATTCGGGGCCTGCGTTGAAATCGCCGAGAATAACCGCGGGAAGCGCGAGACGCGCATTGAACTCTTCCATTTTTTCAAGCAAGCATTTTATGCCCTCTATGCGCGCTTCATCGGAAATATGGTCGAGGTGAACATTAAAAATGCGCAACATTTTGCCGCTTTCTTTGCCGCGTATTTGAACAACGTTGCAAATTCTGGGGCAGTCGCTTTGTATGGGGAAGCGAGAGCCGGCAACGTACGGTGTGGGGCTCAGCCAGAATGATTCATAGGAAAGCACCGTCCAATCCGTCTTTTTAACAGCAACAAAAAGCCCCTCGCCCCAATAATTTTTGCTTCTGTACTGGCCGCAGAAAGCGTATTCGGGGAACATTTTTTCCATAAGCTCCATAATTTGCGGCGTGCACTCCTGAAAAGCCATAACGTCGGGCATTTCGCGGCTAATTTTATCATAAATAAGACCCGCGCGGTGGATAAAACTGTTTTTGCCTTCTTTATTCCACACACAACGCAAGTTAAAAGTAACTATTTTCATAAAAATCCTCCTGAAAGTCTTTTTTTCAGTTTAACATAAAACATCGGTTTTTTCAACCAAAAATATGCTCGTATTGACAAAAGTTTTCTTCCCGTGATATAATATCTTCATATCCCCGCCACAAATTACCATAATGTTATCACATATGAGGAAGAACAATGAAAAATTATACTGTACGCAACTTTCTGGAAATGCTGAAATATACTGCGTTTGCGCACGTCGCCACGGCTATGCTCTACATAGCTATTTTTGCCTCTGCAGAGCAAAGCTACGTTACAAACGGCAAAGCCGAGGAATATAACACCATATTGCTTATAATTTCGCTAGCCTCCTTCGCCGTGTCTGCGGTAGTTATGCTTGCCGCACACCACGCCAACAGCGAAAAGAAAATGAATTACCTTAACGCCACCTATGATGGCGGCAATGAAAGCAAGATTGCAGTTATAACCGCGCTCAAAGAAAGCGCTACTCTTGCCATAGCTGATATTATATTTCAGCTGCCTATGGTTATTATTTTTATGAACGTCGGCTACCGATACCACGAATCGACAATATTTGAAACGCTTTATATCGCGGATATCGGCGTGTATCTTGCGCTCGGCAACGCGGTTTTCGGCGCACTTCTCATTTCTCTTGCCCGATTTGCGGTATATTTTCTCGGTGTTTTCATTTTCGTAGCTCCCATATGGAATATGGGCAGGATAAGAAAAAAGGGCGCGCCCATAAAGCCCGAGGAAAACCCGAAGGACGCATACCACCGCTATACGTTCAAAAACACATTCAAGTTCTTCCACGCCCTGCGAAAATTCGCCGTTTCCTACCTTACCGCACTCGGCATAATACTCGCGCTGATAGTTATAGTCGACGCTTTTGCCAACGAGTTCGGCGCCAAAGCCTCTTATATTCTATTCGGTATAATCTACGTTTTGGTATTTTATAAAACCCACGGACATCGCCGCGACGCTTCCTACTATCCGCACGAGAAAAAGTTCAGCCTGAAAAAAGAGATTACCGCCATATGGCACGAGGAGCTTGTATATTATCTCTTCATTTTCGTTCCGCTTGCCATCGTCTGCGAAATATCCTGCTTCGCCGTTACGGGCACTAATTATATAACACTCGCGCTCGCGCCCGTGTTCCCTTTTTATAGGTTCATAAACGTTCCCGTATTGCGCTCGCTTATAAACCTCGTCTGGGCAAGTGCGGCAGCACTTCTCTGCATAACGCTAAAAAGCGCAAAACAGCACCGCCGCGTTTCCCGCGCCTCCAAATACAGAAGAAAATAAACATAAAACCGTCGCAAAAGCAATTTTATAGGCTTCCCCTTGAGGGGAAGCTGTCAGCACAAGCTGACTGATGAGGTGTCTGTAAGCCTGAAACTATAATCTTTTACTAAAAAACGATGGTACCACCTCATCCACCGCTCACGCGGTCCCCCTTCCCCTATCGCTTCGCTAGGGGAAGGCCATTACTTAGCCGATTTTAACGTAATTACATATGATAAATTAAAAATCCCGCCATATTTGGCGGGATTTTTTAGCAAAGTTCTTTTGCCTACTTTTCTTTCGGAGAAAAGTATGTTACTGTGCAGCTTTTACGATTGTTGTAAAGTCTGCTGTTTTGAGCGACGCGCCTCCGATAAGGCCGCCATCGATATTTTCCATAGAAAGGAGTTCTGCCGCATTGCCTGCGTTCATAGAACCGCCGTACTGGATTGTAACACCTTCTGCAGCTTCTGCGCCGTAAAGAGAAGCAACTACGCCGCGGATGTCTGCGCAAACTTCTTCTGCCTGAGCGGAAGTAGCTGTTTTGCCTGTGCCAATCGCCCAAACGGGTTCGTATGCGATAACAACGTTTTTGAGTTCTTCAGCAGATACGCCGAGAAGAGCGATTTTTGTCTGTTTTGCAATAGTTTCAAATGTGATGCCCTGTTCGCGTTCTGTGAGTGTTTCGCCAACGCAGAGGATAACCTTGAGGCCGTTTGCAAGACCTGCTTTGAGTCTGCCGTTTACAGTAACGTCTGTTTCGCCGAAGTACTGTCTGCGTTCGCTGTGGCCAACGATAACGTATTTAACGCCGCAAGCAGCGAGCATTTCGCCGGAGATTTCGCCTGTGTAAGCGCCTTTCGGTTCCATATGAACGTTTTCTGCGCCGATTTCGATGTTTGTGCCTTCTGCAGCAGCAACAGCAGCGGCGATGTCAACGTAGGGAACGCAAAGAACAACCTTGCAGCCGTCCATACCTGCAACCATAGGAGCAAGTGTTGTGATAAATTCTGTTGTCTGTGCGGGTGTCATATTCATTTTCCAGTTGCCCGCGATAACAACGTTTCTTTTAGCTTTATTCATTTTTCAAATTCTCTCTTTCGGGAAATTATTTGTTTTCGAGGCAAGCGATACCGGGAAGTTCAAGACCTTCGAGAAGTTCGAGGGATGCGCCGCCGCCTGTGGAGATGTGTGTAATCTGGGAAGCAAAGCCGAGCTGTTCGCAAGCTGCAGCGCTGTCGCCGCCGCCAACGATTGTGATAGCATCGGAATCAGCAAGAGCCTGAGCTACAGCGATTGTACCTTTTGCAAGTGTGGGGTTTTCAAATACGCCCATAGGACCGTTCCAAACAACTGTCTGTGCGTTCTTAACGGCATCTGCAAAGAGTGCTCTTGTCTTTTCGCCGATGTCAAGACCCTGCATATCTGCGGGAATAGCATCGGAAGCAACTGTTGTAACTTCGATTTCAGCGTCGATGGGGTTGGGGAATTCTTTTGCGATAACTGTATCGATGGGGAGAAGAAGTTTTACGCCGTTCTTTTCAGCGAGCTCGAGCATTTCGCGGCAGTAATCAACTTTTTCTTCGTCGAAGAGAGATGTGCCGATTTCATAGCCCTTTGTTTTAAGGAATGTGTATGCCATACCGCCGCCGATAATGAGCGTATCAACCTTTGTGAGGAGGTTTTTAATTACGTTGAGCTTATCGGAAACTTTAGCGCCGCCAAGTATTGCAACGAAGGGGCGTTTCGGGTCTTCGAGAGCTTTACCCATAATAGAGATTTCCTTCTGGATAAGGTAGCCGCAAACTGCAGGAAGGCCGCCGAACTGTGTAACGCCTGCTGTGGAAGCGTGTGCTCTGTGTGCGGAACCGAATGCGTCGTTTACGAATACGTCGCCGAAAGCTGCGAGCTTTTTGGAAAATTCTTCGTCGTTCTTTGTTTCGCCTGCGTTGAAGCGTGTGTTTTCGATAAGAACGATTTTTCCTTCTTCGAGAGCGGCAACTTTAGCCTGTGCGTCTTCGCCAACTGTGTCTTTAGCGAACGTTACGATACCGCCGAGAAGCTCATTGAGTCTGTCTGCAACGATTTTAAGGGAGAATTTCGTAATATCGCCCTGAGCTTTTTCGAAAGCTTTTGCTGTTGCAGCTTCCTGTTCTTCTGCGGGAAGTTCTGCGATTTTAGCAAGTTCTTTCTTTGTAAGCTTAAAGCTCTTTTCAAAAATAGCGTGGGGTTTGCCCATATGAGAGCAAAGAACTACTTTCGCGCCCTGTGCCACAAGATATTTGATTGTGGGGAGAGCTTCTACGATTCTCTTGTCGCTTGTGATAACGCCGTCTTTAACGGGAACGTTAAAGTCGCATCTTACAAGTACCTTTTTACCTTTGACATCAATGTCTTCAATGGTTTTCTTGTTGTAAGTCATTTCTTTCAACCTCCGAAAAATTTTTTAACAAGAATATTTTAGCATATTATAAAAACATTTTCAATAGTTTTGAAAAAAAGTATGCGTTTATATGCAAAAAAGAGCAAAATTTTTAAGATAAAATTTATCAAAACCTATTGACAAGATAGGCAAACAGTGCTATGATGTAAATATCTACTAAACAGGTATGAAAAGAGTGTGAACAATGAAAAATTATTTTGAAGAACTTGTAAGAGCAAATTTTCGTTTTGGACGAATGTGTAGATGTTGAAATATCAAAACAAACCACACAAACAAGAATAAATAAAAACAACATCACATATTTTAAGTAACGAAAGGAAATAAATATTATGTCCGAATATAAATTTGAAACACTTCAGCTCCACGTAGGTCAGGAACAGGCAGACCCCGCAACAGATGCGCGCGCCGTGCCGATATACGCAACAACGTCTTATGTTTTCCACGATTCCGCTCACGCGGCGGCTCGCTTCGGTCTTGCAGATGCAGGTAACATCTACGGCAGACTCACAAACACAACACAAGACGTTTTTGAAAAGAGAATTGCCGCGCTTGAAGGCGGTGTAGCGGCTCTCGCGCTCGCCTCCGGTGCTGCCGCTATTACATATACATTGCAGGCGCTCGGTCAGAACGGCGGTCATTTCGTAGCGCAGAAAACAATCTACGGCGGCAGCTACAATCTTCTGGCGCACACGCTCCCGAACTTCGGCATTACGGCAAGTTTTGTAAACATCCACGACCTTGCGGAGGTTGAAGCGGCTATAAAAGAGAACACGAGAGCCATCTACATAGAAACTCTCGGCAACCCCAACAGCGATATCCCCGATATAGACGCGCTTGCAGCTCTCGCGCACAAGCACGGTCTGCCCCTTGTGGTAGACAACACGTTCGGCACGCCTTACCTTATCCGCCCCATTGAACACGGCGCAGATATCGTTGTTCACTCCGCTACGAAGTTCATCGGCGGCCACGGCACAACTCTCGGCGGCGTAATCGTGGATTCGGGCAAATTCGATTGGGCGGCTTCGGGCAAATACCCCGCCATCGCAGAGCCAAACCCCTCTTACCACGGCGTGTCTTTTGTCAAAGCGGTTGGCCCTGCGGCGTTCGTCACATACATTCGCGCGATTTTGCTCCGCGATACAGGCGCTACACTTTCCCCGTTTGCGGCGTTCCTTCTCCTTCAAGGCACGGAAACGCTTTCTCTCCGCCTCGAGCGCCACGCAGAAAACACGAAAAAAGTGATTGCGTTCCTCGCAAATCACCCGCAGGTTGAAAAAATCAACCACCCCTCTCTTGCCGACCACCCGCAGCACGCACTCTACGAAAAATACTTCCCGAACGGCGGCGCGTCGATTTTCACTTTTGAAATCAAAGGCGGTGTAAAAGAAGCACACAAATTCATAGATAACTTGCAGATTTTCTCGCTCCTTGCCAACGTAGCGGACGTAAAGAGCCTTGTGATTCACCCTGCAACGACCACCCACAGCCAGCTCACGGAAGAAGAGCTTGCAGACCAAGGCATCAAACCGAACACCATCCGACTTTCCATAGGCACGGAGCACATAGACGATATTATCGCAGACCTTGAACGCGGCTTTAATGCAGTAAAGTAATTTTATAGGAGATTTATTATGGCTAATATATACACATCGGCGGACCAGCTTATAGGCAGAACGCCTCTTCTGGAGCTTACACATATCGAAAAAAAACTCGGACTTCGCGCAAAAGTCCTCGCCAAACTCGAATACTTCAACCCCGCAGGCTCTGTAAAAGACAGAATTGCCAAGGCGATGATTGACGAAGCGGAAGCTACAGGCAAACTAAAACCCGGCTCTGTAATCATCGAGCCCACAAGCGGCAACACAGGTATAGGTCTTGCTTCCGTTGCGGCGGCGCGCGGCTACCGAATTATCATCGTAATGCCCGAAACAATGTCTGTGGAGCGCAGGCAGCTTATGAAAGCATACGGTGCGGAGCTTGTGCTCACAGAGGGCGCAAAGGGTATGAAAGGCGCTATTGCCAAAGCCGAAGAACTCGCGGCTGTCACCCCCAACAGCTTTATCCCCGGTCAGTTTAAAAACCCCGCCAACCCGCAGGCGCACAGAGAAACCACAGGCCCCGAAATTTACGAGGATACCGACGGAAACGTAGACATCTTCGTAGCGGGCGTAGGCACGGGTGGCACGGTTACGGGCGTGGGCGAATACCTCAAATCGCAAAACCCGAACGTAAAAGTGGTTGCGGTTGAACCCGCATCTTCCGCGGTGCTTTCCACAGGCGTTGCGGGCCCGCACAAAATCCAGGGTATCGGCGCGGGCTTTGTTCCCGACGTGCTCAACACAAAGGTGTACGACGAAATTATTCCCGTTTCAAACGATGACGCTTTTGCCACGGGAAAACTCATCGGCAAGAGCGAGGGCGTGCTTGTGGGCATTTCCTCGGGAGCGGCGGCATTCGCGGCAATAGAGCTCGCAAAACGCCCCGAAAACGCAGGAAAAACCATCGTCGTATTGCTCCCCGACACGGGTGACAGATACCTTTCCACACCTCTTTTCGCAGAATAAAACGATATTTTTATAAAAAAACACGAACCGTTTCAATTCGGTTCGTGTTTTTTTAAACTATCTCATCTGTTTGCGCCGCGGATAATGTCGCCCGCCTTCACCTCAAAAGGCACTTTGAGGTAAAATTCCATAAACGGGTGCGGGACGGAGGGTATGCTTTCGCCTTCTGTTCCGTAAATTTCCTCGGCAATAAATCTTCTGCCCGTTTTGCCGGGGGTGATAAGCTCTACAGCGTCGCCTACGCAGAATTTGTTGCGCTGTATGCAAAGAGCCATACCTTTTTCCGCATCGTATTCCTTAACTACGGCAAGATACGCCTTTTCGCGAAGGTAACCCTGCACCGTGCAGGTCTGCGCGTTTTTCATAGGGTCATCGAAGAAGTAGCCCGTTCAGTATTCCATATGGCTCACGCTGTCCAGCTCCTGAAGCCACGCGGGAGCGAGCGCAAATTCCGCGCCTTTTTCCATATAGCCGTCGATTGCCGCGCGGTATGCGTTGGTAACCACCGCCGTGTAATACGCGCTCTTCATTCTGCCCTCTATTTTAAACGAGGTGATTCCCGCCTCTATAAGCTCGTTCATATGCTCTACCATACACATATCCTTGGAGCTCATTATGTACGTACCCTCGCGCTCCTCTTCGAGCGTAAGGGGCATATCGGGGCGCTTTTCCTCGCGTATGGTGTAGTTCCAGCGGCAAGGCTGAGCGCACGCGCCGCGGTTTGCATCCCTGCCCACGAGGTTGTTGGAAAGCAGGCATCTGCCGCTGAACGAAACGCACATAGAACCGTGCACGAACGTTTCTATTTCCATATCCTCGGGTATATTTTTGCGAATCTGCTTTATTTCATCGAGCGAAACCTCGCGCGCGAGCACCACGCGCTTCGCGCCCTGCTCGTACCAGAAGCGGCAGTCTGCAGAGCTTACAATGCCCGCCTGCGTGGAAATATGGAGCTCCAGCTCGGGGTAAAGCTTGCGAAGAAGCGCGAAAACGCCTACGTCGGCAACTATCGCCGCATCCACCTTGTGCGGAAGCGCGGCGAGCTCGCGTATAAAATCCGCAAGGTCGTCGTATTCGTACTCGCGAGGGAGCGTATTCATTGTAAGATAAATCTTTTTGCCGCGTTCGTGGGCATATTTTGCCGCCTCGGAAAGCTCTTCCATAGTAAAGTTATCTGCTGCGGCACGCATACCGAAGCGTTTCGCCGCAAGATATACCGCGTCCGCTCCGTAGAGGAACGCGGCTTTCATTTTTTCAAAATTTCCCGCAGGGGAAAGAAGTTCTGTCATAATTTTCTCTCTTTCTTGCATTTTTCACTCTGCATTCTGCACTCTTAATTCTGCATTCTCTTTATTGCTTTCTTGTGCTCCGCATAAGTCCGCGAAAACACGGCTTTTTTGTCACTACCCGTAAGGAAATAGTAATATTTCGTGTTCGCGGGGTAGACTGCCGCCTCCAGCGCCGCCGCGCCGGGGTTGCATATCGGGCCCGGGGGCAAGCCTGCGTGCTCATACGTGTCATACGCCTCGCCGTAAAGCCCTGTAGCGTCGCTTTGCAGGTATTTCATACCGCCGCGAAGTCTGTTGCGGAAAACGGAGGATATACCCGCCATATCGGAAAGGTAATATGCCTCGCCCTGCACCATAGAAGCGAGCGTCACGGCTTCGTCTGCCGTGTAACCCGCGCGAGCCGCATCGCCAAGCATCGCAGAGGTAAACTTGCGCTCGAAATTCGCGAGCATTTTTGCTATCGCCTCCTCCTCTGTGGAGTCGGAATAGAAATTGTACGTGTCGGGGAAAAGGTAGCCGTCCAGGCGGTATTTGCGCGCATCGCTTACCGTTTGCGGCATAAAAGCAAAATCAAATTCGTGCGTTTGTATGGCTTTTTCGAAGCCTTCGCGCGTGCCTATGCCGTTTTTCAGAAAAAGCTCTATAACCTCGTCTGTCGTAGAGCCCTCGGGGAATGTTATGCGCACCTCTGTGCGCGGTTTTCCTATGCCGAAAATTTCATAGCGTATTTCGTCGTAGCTCATAGCAGGCGAAAGCACGTAATTCCCCGCAGGGAAAACGTCGCCGCCGCTTTTAAGCGTAAAATACACCCTGAAAACAAGCGGGTATTTTATAAATCCCGCATCTTTCAGCAGCTTTGCCGCCTCGCGCACGGGCGTATCGCGCTCGAGCGTAAAATCGCTCGACTCGCCGCTTTTACAAAGCGCAAAAGCGTCGTTCGCCACGAATATGACCGCCGCGCAGAGTGCCGCGCTTACAAGCAAAACAGAAAGAATGTATATTAAAATTTTACTGCCTTTTTTCATTTTGAAACCGCCAAAATAAGTTTTTTCTTATTTTCCGCGTTTTTCAAAAATTTATTACGAAACAAACAAGCCTATAATTCCCATCACAAGGAAAATAGCCGCATCGGCAAGCAAGGGGCGTGAAAGAAGCGCCGTGAAATAAAGCGCCTTTCTTTTGCCCTTCGGCACAGCTTTCGGCGCGCTTTCGCCGTTTTCCACACAGGAGCGCATAACACGCTCTGCCATAACCAGGAAGAAGAAAGCGCAAATGAACCACAGCACCAAAAGTATAAGCCAGAAAAGTATATCGCTGTCGGGGTTGGAAGAAAACAGCCAGATATATTTTTCAAAAAATATTACGTAAAGGTTATATCCTATATGTGCAAAAACCGCCGCCCAGAGCGAACGTGTTATAAAAGCTATCCACGAAAAGAGCATACCCACCGCAAAATATATGGGAAACTGCTTAAGGTCGAAATGTACGAACGCAAAAAGCAAAGAGGATATGAGCATAGCGAACACCGTGCCGCAGGCTTTATACTCTTTGAATATGAGTCCGCGAAACACAAACTCCTCTGTGAGCGCGGGGAAAACCGCGAGCGAAAGCACCATAAGCAGCCCCGTGCCGAAAGAGCCTACCTCCAGAGTTATACTGCTGCCGTAGAGCGAATAAACGGAATAGTCGTATGCGAAATGGAAAAGCACAAATTTCAGCACGCCCGACGTCAGCACCACGAGCAGAGTGCCGAGCAAAATCGTGCCGAGCGAATGTTTGCGCGGCGCGTATATATCCATTTTCAGCACGTATTCGCCGCCGCGCAGGAAGCAGAAAGCCCCCGCAGGCACGGCAAACACCACAAGCTGTAAAATAAGCATTACGCCGTATATGACCGCTTCGTTATCCGTATCGAGGTTTGCAAACTGCAAAAATATCATAAACACGGATATAACGAAAACAAGAGCGGGCGCGGCGAAAAACGGGTGCGAAGCCTTAATTCTTCGCATAAAGACCTCTTTCCGTTATCATAACGTCAACGGTAAGGTCGAAACGCCCGTGGGGCACGGAATTCACGATGAAATCGCGGTATACAAGACCCAGCTTCGTGCCGCGGAAGCCAGCGAGGTATCTGTCGTAATATCCACCGCCGTAGCCTATGCGGAAACCTTTTTTATCGAACACTACCGCAGGCACAACGCACGCCACGTTGCATTTTTCCGAATCGGCAAGGTCGAATGCGGGAAGCTCTGCAGAAGGTTCCATAATGTTGTATGAGCCGGGCAAAAGGTCCTCAAGCGAGCTTACAAAGTGGAAAACCATCGTGTGGTCTGCGGGGTTGCAGCGCGGGAAAGCCACTTTTTTGCCCGCCGCAAACGCCGCCTCCGCTATAGGGCGTATATCTATTTCGTCGCCCTTGGGGTAGTACATAAGAAGTACGTCGGCATATCTGTACGTTGCGGAGCCTAGCATATTGCGGCAAACCTTTTCGCTCTTTTCCGAGCGTTCCTCCGCTGTGAGCGCACGTCTTTTTTCAAGATAATATTCTCTTATTTCAGTTTTATGTTTTCTTATTTCGTACATTAAGCAAGAACCGCCTTTCTCAAATTTTCGCTCGTTTCTTCGCCGTAGAGCGCCGCCACGAGCAAAAGCGCAAACTCCATAGCCGCGCCCGCACCGCAAGCGGTGATTATATTGCCGTCGCGCACGGCTTTTTCCGCTACCACACAAGCACCCGTAAGTTTTTCTTCAAAACCGGGGTAGCAGGTGGCGCGCTTGCCCGCGAGCAAGCCCATACCGCCGAGCACGGAGGGTGCGGCGCATATAGCCGCCACGAATTTTCCGTTTTCATATGCTTTTGTGACAATTTTCTTTACGTCTTCGCTTGCACCGAGGTTCAGCGTGCCGGGCATACCGCCGGGGAGCACGACCATATCGTACTCTTCGCCGACGCAATCGCACGCGGCTTTATCCGCCGTAATCTTAACGCCGTGGGAACACGTGCATTTCGCCGCGGGAACGCCGGCGAACGTAACCTCCGCACCCGCACGCCTGAGCATATCCACGGGCGTGAGCGCCTCTATTTCTTCCGTGCCATCGGCAAGAAAAACAATTACCTTTTTCATAAAACAGCTCCTTTATTTTTTAAATATTTCGTATGCAGGCTCGAAAAACATATTGAAAGCCGTGTTTTCAAACGTTTTTTCCGCGCCGAAGGTTTTGAAAAGGCCGCGAACGACGCTTTTGCCGCCGCCCACAAGGCTGCCGTTTTCCATACGGTCGTAAACGGTAACGGTGTTATCATAGCAAGGAGCATAAACAATGTAACCGCGCTTGGAAATAGCAAAGCATTTGCCCTCTGACTCCATAACCTGCATAGTGTGGTTGAAAAATTCCATATTTTTCGCAAAAATATCGTGCACACGGGAATAAACTTTCCAAAGCATATAAATATCGTCCGTGGGGTTGTATTCGCGCAAAATTTCGCGAGGGGCGCTGTACGGGAAGGCATTTTTAACCTTCGCCGTGTAACCCATCTTCTCGTAAAGCGCAAAAAGCTTTTCTTCCGCAGGCACTACGAACGCAAAAGCATAGCCGCGCTCGCGCATCACTTTTTCCGCCGCCTCCATAAGAGCGGCAAAAACGCCTTTCCCGCGAAAATCGGGGGAAACCCAAGCGGCGAAAATATAGCCGCCCACATAAGTTTCTTCCTTCGTGGGGTACGAAATTTCGGGAAAGTTTACCGCGCCCACGGGCTTTTCGCCGAGGAAAGCGGCGAGCGTGCATTTTTTGCCAGCCCAGATATAGAAGTCATCGTAGAAAGCGGCGCCGTCGCCAAAGATTTCGCATTGATTTTTTATAATTTCCGCCCATTCCGCTTCCGTTTCGGGAAAGCGTATGGCAAGTTTTTCTTTTATATTTTCCATTTTCAGCCTCTCTCAAGGTATTTTTGCGCTGTCTGCCACACCATTGCGCGGATTTCTTCTATGGGCAATAGCTTTTTGCCCGTGGCATCGCAGCAACGTATGCGCACCCAGCCCATTTTTTCCGCCGCATAGAGCGCCGCCTCGTAGCAATGCGCCATATACTCGGGGTCGAGCTCGTGAATGTCCATTTTTCTGTCCGTTTCCGCGCTGCGTTTGCGCACGTATTCGAGCGTTACCTCGGGTGTAACCTCGAGGTAGATTACAAGCCCCGGCGCGGGCAAGCCGAGCTTTGTGAATTCAAAATCGCAAAGCCAGGGCAAAAATTCCGCCCACTGCTCTTTGGGGAGCTTGCAAAGCTGATGTATCGCATTTGACGTGGTGTATCTGTTCGCCAAAATCACGGCATCGTCTTTTTCATAGTCTGCCTGCCAGAACTTTTTGTAGGAGGCATAGCGGTCTGCCGCAAAAAACATCGTGGCGGCGTAGGCGTTGACGTCGCTCGGCTTTTTGCCGAATTCGCCGTCAAGATACATCTTCACAAGCGTGGAAGAAGGGTTATCGTAATCGGGAAAAGAAAGCAGCTTTACGTTTTCGCACTTTTCGAGCAAAGTTTTGTAAAGGAGCTCCGATTGCGTGCCCTTTCCCGAGCCGTCAAGACCCTCTATTGCAATAAGTTTAGCCATTTTTACACATCTTTCTTTCGTAAACTTTTTGAAATTCGGCGCTTTACGCGCCGAATTTTATTTTTTAAATTTCGTCCTCGGGGAAATCCTCGCGCGAAAGCGCAACTTCGTCTTCCGCCTCGTTCATAGCCGTAGCGCCAACGGCACCGTCGCTGCGCATCTGCATTTCAAGGTATTGCTCTTTGGTTATGAGCACCTCACGCGGGCGCTGGCCGTCGGGCGCGCCTACAATACCGCGGCGTTCCATAACGTCTATGAGCTTCGCCGCTCTGCCATAGCCGAGCGAAAGTCTGCGCTGTATGAGCGAAGTGGAAATCTTGCCCTCCTCCACAGCGAGCTTTATAGCGCTGTCGAGCTTGGGGTCTACCTCTTCCTCGCCGTCGTCTGCCTCGGCTTCTTCGCGTGCCTTGCCCTTCTTGCCGCAAAGCGCCGCTTCTTTTTCTATGCGGTCCATAATTTCGTCGGAATATTCCGCTTTCTTAGCGTTTTCTTTTATAAAGTCTATAATGCTTTCAAGCTCTGCGTCGGAAACGAACGCGCCCTGCGCACGCATAGGCTTCGTGCAGCCTACGGGGGCAAAGAGCATATCACCGCGGCCTATGAGCTTTTCGGCACCCGTCGTATCTATAATAGTTCTGCTGTCCACCTGCGACATAACCGTGAACGCTATACGGGAGGGCACGTTTGCCTTGATAAGACCTGTGATAACGTCAACAGACGGGCGCTGTGTACCGATAATAAGGTGCATACCTGCGGCACGCGCCTTCTGCGCGATACGGCAGATAGACGTTTCAACCTCGTTGGAGGCTGTCATCATAAGGTCGGCAAGCTCGTCTATAACTATAACGATTCTCGGCAGCTTTTCTTTTGTGGGGTCGCCCTCTATGGCTTTGTTGTAGCCGTCGAGGTTGCGCACGTTCATAGACTCAATCAGGTCGAAGCGGCGTTCCATTTCCGTAACACACCAATGGAGCGCGCCCGCCGCCTTTTTCGGGTCGAACACAACGGGCACGAGAAGGTGCGGTATACCGTTGTATACGTTGAGCTCTACCTTTTTGGGGTCCACGAGCACGAGCTTCACTTCGTCTGGTGTCGCCTTGTAGAGAAGGCTTACGAGAATGGTGTTGATACATACGGATTTACCGGAACCCGTAGTACCCGCGATAAGCAAGTGGGGCATTTTGGAAATATCGAGGTAGAGGTTATCGCCCGAAACGCTCTTGCCGAGCGCTGTGGTAAGCTTGCTCTTGGCATCTGTAAACTTAGTGTCTTCCAAAAGGCTGCGCAGATATACCGTTTCGGAGGAGGCGTTCGGCACTTCTATGCCTATGGCGCTCTTACCGGGTATAACGCCCTCTATACGCACGCCGTTTGTTGCAAGCGCATAGGAAATATCGTCTACGAGGTTCATAATAGTGCGCACGCGCGTGCCCGCTTCGAGGCCTATTTCGTATCTCGTAATCGTAGGTCCGCGGGAAACGTCCACGATTTTCGCGCGAACGTTGAAGCTGCGAAGCGTTGCCACGAGCTTTTCCGCGTTCATATGGAGCTCGTCGCTGTCGTCCCCCACCTTGCCGGGGTCCTGCTTAAGCAGGTCTATGGGCGGAAAAATGTATGAGGGGACTTCGGGTTCGGGCGCGGGCTCTGCCGCCGCGGGTGTGGCGGGAGCTACGGGGGATACAGGCGTTTTTGCCTGAACGGGCTGCGTTTTTACCGCACTGGGCGCCGCCATATTTCTGCGCGCACCGTCGAGCGTTTTGCGCAGCCTGTCTTCAAGCGGCTCTGCCTTTTTCGCGGGTTCGGGCTCGGGCTCGGGCTTGCGCTCCTCGCCTATAACGTCCTCCCACGGTATAGCATCCTCGGGCAGCTCTTCTTCGGGCTCTTCCTCGGGCACGGGTATGGGCTCGGGAATTTCTTCTTTCTCTTCATACGTCGGAGGCTCGAAAAGGTCTTCCTCCTCTTCGTATTCCTGCTCGTATGTATCTTCTGTTTCGCAGGAAGGCTCGGTTATAATATCGTCCTCCTCGAAAACGTGAACTTCGGGTTCTTCGTTTTCGCCCTCTTCGGGGGGTGCCTCAAAAGTCGTTTCCGTATCGGGGTCGTTTTTGCGCCAGAACTCCGCTACGGACTCGCCGTAAAATTCTATGTCTTCTTCGTCTTCTTCTTTTTTCGCCGCAGGGGCTTTGGGCGCTTCCGTGCGCGCCTTTTTAGGTTTTGCTTCCGCAAAATCCTCTGCGAATATTTCGTCTATATCGCCGTGGGTTCTCTTGGAAGCCGCCTGTGCCGCCGTATTCGCGCGGCGCAGCTCCTCCGCACGCTGGCGGTGGGCCTGAGTATCCTTACGCATACGCTCTATTTCGCGGTTTTCTTCCTCTTCTTTCGCGCGCAGCTCGCGTTCGCGTGCCGCAGCCTCCGCACGTCTGCGTTCTTCGCGCACACGCGCCGCAGCCTCTGCCTTTTTGCGCTCTTCCAGCGCTGCGGCAGCCGCTTCCTCTTTCTGCTGTTTCTTTATGGCTCTGTTTTCGCAGAATTTGAAGTATTTATATCTCACGCTCTTAACAAACGTGCGCGGTGTAAAGCCAAAAAGGAATATGCAGGAGAAAAGTATGAGCAAAATCGCAAGAATGATTGTGCCCGTTATGCCCACGGCAGACATTATAAGCGTGCCGAGCGCACCGCCGAACACACCGCCGCCGATAAGGCGCGTGCCGTGCTCGTAAAACGCGGCTATTTTATCGAAAGTCATTTGCGTTATGTTTATTTTTATTTCCTCGGTAAAGCCCGCGAAGATTGCGTGAAGCAGAGCGGAAACCGTGAGCACCGCCACGAGCGAAAAGAGCGGGCGGTAGAAAATTTTGCCCTTTGCCGCGTCGCGCTTGAGGTAAATCGCCTGTGCCAGCATAAGAATAGGCACGAGTATAGCGCCGCCTGCGAACATACCGAACATAATATTTCTCGTCCATTCGCCTATAAAGCCGCAATATTCGGGAAAGCCGTAGCACACGAGTATGAACAGTGCCACCGCGATAAGCACGGCGGAAATCATAAAATACTTGGGCGAAGAAATGTCCGCTTCCTTCTTCCCTTTCTTTGTGTCGTAGCCGTCGAGCGTTTCATATGGAACGTCTACTTTTTTCTTTTTGCCTTTATTTGCAGATGTATTCTTTACATCTTTTTCGTTTTTTGCCATTTCTCATCTTCCTTTCTGCGTGGTCATTTGCGCGGCACACTCACGCCGCGCCCCAAATGTGCAAAGTATAACAAAATAAATTATAGCACAAAATAAGAAAAAACACAACAAATATTTAATTTAATTTTACTGCGGAGCACCAAAATGAGGATAAAAATTTCAAAACCATTTATAGCTTTTGCTTTTCTGCTCGTTTGCGGATTTCTTTCGGGCACGGTAAACGGGCTTTTCGGCACGGGCGGCGGCATTATAGCCGTTTTCGCGCTTTCACACGTTCCGTTTTTTCAAAACTGCCTTTCGCCAAAGGAGGTTTTTGCCACTACTCTTTTTTCCGCGTTCATTATGTCGCTTTCTTCCGTTTTTATATATGCGCGCAACGGCGGGGTAGATTTTTCCGCCGCACTTCCCTACCTTCCCGCCGCGCTTGCGGGAGGGTGCGCGGGCGCTTTTTTGCTCGATAAAATAAAAACGGGCGTGCTTTCCAAAATTTTTGCCCTGCTCGTGCTTTACGCGGGTGCTACGCTTATGTGGAGGTAAAATGGCAGTTCTCGATTTTATTGCGGCGTTTTTTGCCGCCGCGCTCGCCGGGATGGGCGTGGGCGGTGGCGGGCTTCTCGTAATTTACCTCACGCTTGTGCGCGGGGCGGAACAGCTCGCCGCTCAAGGCATAAACCTCTGCTTTTTCCTAGCTTTATGCGTGCCGAGCCTTGCTATTCACGCGTACAAGCGCAAAATACACCTATGCCTTGCCCTAATCTTCGGCATTTCGGGCGTTTTCGGCACGTTTTTGGGGGCATACCTGCTTTCGCTCGCCACACCTGTGCTGCTGCGCAAGGCATTCGGCGCACTTTTGCTCGTTTCGGGCACGCTTGCGCTGTTTAAGAAGAAAAAATGAGCATTTTTGCGCGGCGTCGGGAATATGAATGGTAATAGAAATGATAATTAAATAAATTTATTTAATCATTCGCTAACTCCAAGGCTCCCTCCGGGAGGGAGCTGGATTCGCCCCAAAGGCGAAGACTGAAGGAGTGGGCGTGCACCTAAAGTTTTGTTAAAATAAATTTTGTTTATCTTTGGTAACTCCTTCCACCACTTCGTGGTCCCCCTCTCACTGCGGTTCGGTCACGCTCGGGGTCTTAAAGCCATTTAGGCTTTAATTCAATACCCTCGCGCCGCTTCGCTACCTCGGAGATGGAGGCTTGTATAATTCGGATTTTTTCAATTCTCAATCACCCTGGATACTTTTACGTGTAAACATTCATATATAATAGAGGTCTGCTATGCAAATAACAACACAAGAAAAAAAGCACGCGCTCTGCGTGCTGGGCGTGTCCTGCGCCGCCTGCCGTATACTTTACCCGCTTTTCGAGGGGAAAGAGAAAATAAACGCCTTTTACGCCGAGCTTGCGGCGAACCTCGCAGAGTTTTTCGGGCGAGAGGCAGAGGCAAAGGGCGAAGAATACAAAGCGCTTCCGCGCCGAGAAAAACGGAACTTTTTGCCGCTGCGTATGAATATGTTTTTCACCGTCACGCACGCAGACGAAAAAATAATAAGCCTCGCGCGCGAATACGTGCTGTGCGAGGGAAAACGCGTGCTGTGCTACCGCAAATCGGGCGAAATATGGTGTGCGGAGCGCGAAATTTTACTGCCCGCAAAGCAATTCTTTCCACATAAAATGTGGAAAACCGCCGAAAAGAACGAATTTTATTTCGACAGCACGGCGGTGCTCGTGGAAAATTTCTTCCCCGAAGCGGCAGGCGGCGACGGCAGGCGCACGCGCCTTTGCGATTACGTTCGCGAAACGAGGGTCGGGAAAGAATAATAGGTATTTCCTTATTGTAAAAAATATGGTAATATTATATTAAAGAGGCTCCCCCTGGGGGGAGCTCCGCAAAGCGGTGAGAGGGTTTCGCCTCCCTCATTCTCCGCGCAAGCGCGGGGGTTTAAATCCGCATTTAAAAAAAACAAAAAAATTTTCAAAAACGCTCCAACATTTCCGCCGCATACGCTACTTGTATGGCAGAAGGCCAAAGAACAGAGGAAAAACAATATGGATTTTACCGAAAAGTTAACAGAACAGTACGCAAAGAAAATTTACGGCTTCGCGTGGAAGAAGACAGGTAACACGCACGAAGCAGAGGACCTTTCCCAAAATATCCTGCTCACGCTCTGCAAAATAGATTTCGCGGGCAAGGATATTGCGGATATGGATGGCTATATCTGGCGCGTGTGCAACTACACCTGGTCGAATTTCGTGCGCCAAAACAAGCCAATATGGGAAAGCGCGCGTTACGTAGACGAGCTTGAAAATTCCGTTTCGGAAGAAAACCTCGAGGACGAGCTCGTAAAAAACGAAACGTACGTAAAACTGCGCCGCGAGCTTATGTATATGAGCCGTATGAAGCGCGAAATCACAATAATGTTCTATTATGACGGCAAAAGCGGCAAGGAAATCGCCGAGAGCCTCGGTATACCCCACTCCACCGTTCGTTGGCACTTAAGCGAAGCAAAAAAAACTTTAAAGGAGCGTATTGATATGAAAGACACTATTTACAGACCGAAAAAGCTCGAAATTTACTTTTCGGGCAATATGAACGATGTCACAAAATTTTCCGAGCTCAAAAACGACCTGCTCTCGCAGAACATCTGCATAGCTTGCGCGGGTAAAGCGCTTACCGTAGAGGAAATCGCACAGACACTCTGTATGTCCGCCCTGTTTATCGAAAACAAGCTCGAAAACCTGCTCTATATGGGATATATAGAAAAAACGGGTGCGGCAAAATACCGCACGACTTTCTTCGTACAGGACGAAGATTTCATCACGGCGAAAAGCAGCTACGAATTCCAGAAATTCACCCCCGTTGCCGAGATTATTTATAACGAAGCGAAAGCCGCTTTGCCCGAAATCCGCAAAATCGGCTTTATGGGCAGCGATCTTCCGGAAAACTTACTTATGTGGGCTGTTTGCGAAATCGCGGCGCACAACTATGAAAACGAGCTTCTCCGCTCGTTTGAAAGCAAGGTTTCCCGCCCGCTTCGCGGCGATGGCAGCAAGCATTGGATTATTGCGAGCGTTCATAAAGATAGCGTGCTCGCGGCAAGCCCCGCTCTCCCCGCGCCCCTTGCCGATTACATAAGATATTCGGGCGGCGCGGCAGGCAAGCACACGGCAAACAACGAGCTTTGCTTACAGCAGTTCGACCCGAACTGTGTAACGCCCAACAGAACCCCCTTGATGTCGAAGGAAATAAGCGAGCTCGGGCGTATACACACGATTATAACGCAGAACGTAGAACCCAACGAATACGACAAAGAGCTTATCGTTCTGTGGGCGGAAAAAGGCTTTGTTGATGTGGAAAACGGCAAGCCGAGGTTTACAATACCCTATTTCACCTCCGCAGAGCACGAGAAGTTTGAAAGCATCATAAACGAACGCATAGTGAAAAAAGCTCTCGCATCATACGGCAAGGATTTCGCCGCAGAATATGCGGAATTTACAGGCAAGCAGATAAACGCGCCCGTTTCCGATGAAGAAAGAATTTTCGTAAAACAGAACATCTACAAGCCCAACGCCATAGGATATTTGCTCTTTACGGCAGGAAAACTCGAAAAGCCAACGGAAGAAGAAGCAAAAAGCATTTGCACAATAATTTTGGAAAAGCCCTGACAAGGAGGAAAATAAAATGACGGAAAATAACGCACTTACGAAAAGAGAAATTTTTGAACAGATTAAACTTTTGCAAAAAGAGCTCACCGAAAACACCGCCGCCACCCTCGACGCTCTTAACGGCACCGTTACGGCGGCAAACGAAGAAACGGACGAAAACAACGTTTCCGAGCTTTGCACGGCTTTTATGATGCACGAAGAAAACATAGGAAAGATGCTTAAATTCTACGAAAAAATGTATGACGATATAAAAGAATAACAAAGTTGACTTCGTCAACTATAAAACGCCCGATTTTCGGGCGTTTTTGCATAAGGAAAACTTTTTTTGAACACGCAAAATTGCACTGCTTCGCGCGCAATTTCCTATGTTATAAAAATAAGCAAAAAAGCCGTCGTCGGACAGCTTTTTGCTTGCCATATCAAATCACACCGCAAAAAACGCATAATTTGCAAAATATAGGACATACTTGATAATACCACCGCTTGTTTTACAAAATTTTTCAAAAATTAACTAAAGAATTTCACGGAGGATTTTATATATAATGAAAGCCACAGGTATTGTAAGAAGAATAGACGACCTCGGCAGAGTAGTCATTCCCAAGGAGATAAGAAGAACTATGCGTATTCGCGAGGGCGACCCGCCACAGATGACGTTGACACAGACAGAACGCTTTTGCTTCGCGGTGCTCGATTTCAGCGAGCGCGCGGGAATCGAAAGCAAATAACCTTAACATAATCATAACCACCGGCTGAATGAACCGGTGGTTATTTCTTTCAGATTATTTAATTATATTCTTGCTCACGTACTTAACCTTGATTGGTTTGTTGCGGTAAAATTTCTTCATAACCACAAGAACGAGAATCACAACTATCATCATAACGGGTGTAACGAGCCAATGCTGGAAAACGCCCATAGCGGTAAAGCCTAAAAGCGAGAATGCACCCGTGAACAGCGCATATGGCAGCTGAGTCATAACGTGCGTCATAAAGTCAACCTGTGCAGCCGTAGAGGACATAATAGCCGTTTCGGAAATGGGGGAGCAATGGTCGCCCGTAACCGCGCCTGCAAGTGTAGCAGAAAGGCAGATTATGCAGAGGTCGTTTACCTGATAGCCGAAAATCGCAAACGTAATGGGAATAAGTATACCGAAAGTGCCCCAGGACGTGCCCGTTGCAAAGGAAACGAACGCACCAAGCAAATACAAAATCGGTGGCAAGAGCCAGAGCGGGAAGCTACTGTTTGCAAATGTGTTTTCAACAAAAACCGCAGCGCCGAGGCTTTCGCGGCAGATGCCTTCGATGCCCCAGGAGAGTGTGAGAATGAACAGCGCGGGAGTCATAGCAACAGCGCCGTCGGGAATGCTCTGGATAAACTGCTTCATATTGATGATTCTGCGCAGGAAGTAGTAAACTACCGTGAACACAAGTGCGATAAGACCGCCGATGGGAAGACCCATATAAGCATCGCAAGCGCTGAACGCTTCGATAAAGCCAACGCCTTTGCCCGCGAAAAAGTCACCTGTGTAAAGCAAACCGAAGACGCAACCGAGAATCAGAACCACAACGGGCAAAATCATATCGGGCGCTTTGCCGCGGGGGTTATCGTTTTCGGAAGTGGAAATGTTGGCGTATACGTCGCCTGTGCCGCCGTAGATATCGCCTTTTTCCTCTGCGAGATATTCATAGCCTCTCATAGGGCCGAAGTCAAACTTCAGCATAGCGAGAGTGAAAAGCATCGTCAGCGTGAGGATAGCATACATATTGAACGGAATCGCGCGCAGGAAGAGTGCATAACCGTCCGCATCTACTTCCGGGGGAATGTAGGAAGCAACGGCAGCAGCCCAGCTCGAAATGGGCGCTATAATGCAAATGGGCGCGGCTGTGCAGTCTACGTTATACGCAAGGCGTGCACGGCTCACCTTATGCTTATCCGTAATGGGACGCATAATATTCGCTGTGGTAAGCGAATTGAAGTAGTCGTCAATGCAGAAGAACAAGCCGAGAAGCGATGTGAAAATGAGCGAAGTTCTTTTGGTTTTAATCACGGTTGCCGCCCAGTTGCCAAAGGCTTTCGAACATCCCGATGCCTGCATCAGCGAAACGATAATGCCGAGGCAGATGAGGAACACGATAATGCCGCCGTTTTCGCCGAGGCGGGAGCTTATGATTGTGATGGTATGCTCTATCATACCAACCACGTTGAAATTGGAATACATCAACGCACCCGTGAGTATGCCGATGAACAAGGAAGAATAAACTTCCTTTGTGAGCAATGCAAGAATGATTGCCACGATAGGTGGGAACAACGCCCAGAACGTACCGTAAAATGGGGTAATATCCATAAACTTTGTCATCCTTTCAAATAGTCATAATCTTTAAAATTTTTAATCATATTACCATATTCTTAAACGAAAATCAATATAATTTTAGCAACTTTTCCGAATATGCTAAAGATAAAGACATCTGCACAATATGCAGATGTCTTCAGTTTCATATTATTCGTTCCACAAATTCGTGGGGTATTTCCCTTGGGATTTGAGATTGGATATAAACTTCTTAAACGGTTCGCTGTCTTCTTTGTAGGTTACACCGCACCATTTTGCATCGGTTTCGAGAACTTTTACCTTTGCTCCGTCAGCAAGCATTTCTTTAAGAGCTTCGGAAAGTATGTATTCACAAGTAGAAAAATCAGCTTTGTTTTCTTCGAGGAATTCATAGTAAAGTTTGTTGAGTTTCTCGTAGAAATCGGGTGTAAATCCGAAGCAAGTCATCGAAACGAGGTCTTCAAAATCAAGCTCCGTTTCGCTTCCGTCGGGATTAGTATTGTACACGCGATTTTCCGTGTGAGCAATCTTCTTGCACTCGGTTATCTCAACAAGGTCACGGTTTTCATCCATCTTGCAAACACCGCGTGAAACAGTTCCGTTTTCGCTGAGCGTGTTTTTGAGGCGATAACCCACACTGCACCATTCATTTTTGGAAGTTGCAAGAAAATCTGCTACAGACTTGAGAGGTTCAAATCCGTAGAAATCGTCGGCATTAACGACTGCGAAAGGCTCTTTTATCTCTCCGGCGCTTAACACAGCTTGTACCGTACCAAAAGGCTTCACACGGTCCTTCGGGAACTCGTAGCCTTCGGGAAGTTCGCGTTCCTGGTAAGCATAGGAAAACTTAACTCCGTTTTTGCGAAGTCTTGCACCGATGCGTTCTTCGAAGATATCCTCAATATCCTTGCGGATAATGAAAACAATATTGTCAAATCCGGCTTTGATTGCATCATAGACAGTAAAGTCGATGATGTATTCGCCCTCGTTCGTAAGAGGGGTAAGTTGTTTTATTCCGCCGAAACGGCTCCCCATTCCGGCAGCAAGTACGAGTAGGGTCATATCATTCACCTTTTTTGAGATAAAACTCATAATACCACTCTGCAAACTTCCTCAAGCCTTCCTTCAAGCTCGTATTCGGTTTGAAACCGAAATCTCTCTCAAGGGCGCTTGTATCGGCGTAAGTTATCGGCACGTCGCCTGCCTGCATAGGAACGAGCTTTTTGTGAGCTTCAAAGTCGTAATCTTCCGGAAGTACCTTAGCGCGTATAAGCTCCTGCTGAAGTATATCAACGAAGTCGAGCAAGTTTTCGGGGCTGTTGTTTCCGATGTTGTAAACTCTGTAAGGCGGTACGGGAAGTCCGTCTTCACCCGTTACTTTTTCGGGAGCGTTTTGCATAATATGCTTAACACCTGTAACTATATCGTCAACGTATGTGAAGTCGCGTTTGCAGTTACCAAAGTTGAATATTTCAATGGTCTTACCCTCACGAAGCTTGTTCGTAAATCCGAAGTAAGCCATATCGGGACGTCCCGCAGGACCGTATACCGTGAAGAAACGAAGTCCCGTAGAGGGGATATTGTAGAGTTTCGAGTAAGCGTGAGCCATAAGCTCGTTGCTCTTTTTCGTTGCTGCGTAGAGCGAAACGGGATTATCTACCTTATCATCTGTGGAATACGGAATCTTCTTGTTAGAGCCGTAAACGGAAGAGCTGGAAGCGTAAACGAGGTGCTCTACAGGGTTAGCACGGCACGCTTCAAGTATATTGTAGAAACCGATGATATTCGATTCTATGTAAACATCGGGGTTGGTAATCGAATATCTTACACCAGCCTGCGCCGCGAGGTTAACAACAACCGCGAATTTGTATTCCGCGAAGAGCTTGTCAATCAGCACTCTGTCTGCAATATTGCCTTTTACGAAAGTCCATTTGCAATCTATTTTTTCAGCCGCGAGCTTTTCGATTTCGGCAAGGCGGTAGTCTTTGATGGAAACATCGTAGTAATCATTCATATTGTCGATACCGACGATATGGATTTTTTCTACCGTGTTAAGAAGTTCTTTTACGAGGTTAGCGCCTACAAAGCCGGCCGCGCCCGTAACAAGAACTGTTTTTCCTGTAAGATTTACGTTAGGTGTCAGCATATTCCGTTATACTCCTTCTGAACTTTTTCATAGCTTTCGAGGTTACCTATGTCATATCTCTTACCGGGCATTTCCATCGCGTAAACGTCTGTCTGTTTGCAGAGCCAAGCGATATAGCTACCGGGGGCATCAACGCCGCAACCAGCATCTATTCCAGCCTGAACGAGCTTCGCATCCTCTTTCGTATAGAAATAGAAAGGAGGTGTGCACCAATGCGTTGCGGGTGTGGGAGATTTCTCCGTCATTTCGAGTATCTTATCATTTTCATCGATAGTTACAACACCGCATTTCAAAAGCTTCTGCTCGTTTGCCTCATAGTAACGCATAATGCAAGAGCTGTTCTTCGCTTTAGCGTATTTGATAAACTCGGTAAGGCTGAAGTCAAGAAGATTGTCACCTGCAATCACGAGCATATCATCGTCGAGCCCAAGCTTATCAATAGCATACCGAATATCCTTGACAGCACCAAGGCGAGTTTCGTTCGTACTTGTGCCGTCGTCGACAACGGTTACTTTCTGCGTTTTTTCAGCCGCCCACTTATCGAAGTGGTGAGCAAACTTATGATTGGAGATAACAACGTACTCGTCAACCGCGACGAGCGTGTCGATGTCGTCGATAAGCCAATCAAGTATGGTCTTCCCTTTTACCTCAAGCAAAGGTTTCGGGAAGTTTTCCGTCAAGGGGTAAAGACGGGTTGCATATCCCGCCGCAAGTATCAGACATTTCATTGGATTTTCCTTTCTCCGCTTTTCACAGCCTATTACTATGCATTATAAACGTTCTAACTCACCAAATTCATATTTATTCCATTGGGATTTTGGGGTGTTCTTCATCACTCTTAACCAACGAAGAACTTCTTTGGTTTTATCGCCAAAAGGACCGCATCCATGTGCCATTTCTACAAGCCAAACACTACCGCACACTTTTCCGTTATTCATATTGGCCTCAATCATAACAGGGGTTCCTAATTCATCTATAGTAAAATCCCAATTGCAACATCCAATTTGAGGCACCGATTCATGCATTCTTATTGCAGCTTTTAGCACATCTGGAAACAAATCTATTTTATATCCTTCAAATTTTATATGGGTATCAGGATGCTCTTCAAATTCGCGTTTGAATTCAGTAAATGCTTTTTTATGCAATGTGCCATCATTATCCAACGCGATAAACATTCCCCCAGCATGAGCATTATCCAAATACGCTCCACCAGAACCTATCCTCATAATAACAGGCATCTGAATTATTTCATTTTTCCATCTATAAGTGATAATTCTAAAGGTATTAACACTTCCTGAATATATTTTCCTAATTGATTCGTGACATTTCAGCCGTTCTTGAATAGCAAAATCTTTACCTAAACTGTTCAAAATTTCTTCCGATGTTTTTTTACTAACACAATCAATACCATTTCTGAAATCAGCAACAAAACACCCTACGCCGCTACTAGAGTCAACAGTAGGTTTTATGAAAACTTCGCCTAGATTATTCATTTTATTTAACATAGTCGAGCGATCTATAAATGCGAATTCTTCATCTCGATAAACTCCTTTCGTTGCAGAAAGGTATGTATTTGGCATTTTTATACCGATGGCTTTTGATAACAAATACAACATATTTTTATCTGTAAAAACTTTAGCATATTCAATATGATGGCACATAAAACGCTCAAATTCAGGAGCATATATCATCTCCGGAATATATTCCGCATCAAATTTGCCTGTAAAAGCTGTAAAATGTCTATGCCATATATACGGTATTTTTTTTCCGTAATTTTCAACATAAAGCTTATCAATCTCTTCTTTCTGTTTATCGGTCAATTCAACTTGCGAATAGATTTCAACACGTTTAGGATCTTGAAATTTTCTAAACTCCCCCTTCCGGTTTAATGAAATTTGAATATTTGTAAATTGATCCGCTCCCCAACAGATAACTTTTCTTATATGCTTTTTCATATTCGACTCCTTAGTACTATCTCATAGACATATTTTTTGAATATATGGCATAAGTTAATTCTTATTATAATTTCACTCCGTCTGCGCTTTCGCAAATGTGCGCGGAATATTTTCCTTCAAGTTCGGGGAAGGCTGCAAGATATTCGCGTGTTACAGTTTCCACAATACTTTCTTCATAAGCGGGGTCAATCAGTGCCATACAGCAGCCCTTGAAGCCCGCGCCCGAGAAACGTCCGCCATAGATACCGAGCGTTTTCGTCATAATCTCATAGAGCTTTATGAGCTCGGGAGAGCCTGTTTCCCAGTTATAGATGGAAGAATGTCCGCTTTCAAAGGAAAGTCTGCCGAATTCTTCTATATCGCCTCTGCGCCAAGCTTCGGCACCTTTTTGTACACGCTCAAATTCCGTGTACCAATGCTCTGCTCTCTTGCGCCAGTTTTCGGGGAGTTTATCCTTATACCGCTCGTACACTTCACGAGGAACATCGCGCAAGTTCGTTTCATTAAACTTGCCATAGTCCATTCCCGCGTACGCCATAAGGGCATATGCCGCGGAACGGCATTCGTCAACGCGCATGTTGAATTTAGAGCTTGCGAGGCTACGCTCCAAGCCGCTAAAGAAGATTGCAATCTTGTACGGCTTCATGTCGGGATGCTGAGGGATAAGCTCGTAGCTATCGTCTTTGAGGTCCATATAAAGGAGGTTGTCCTTTCTGGAATATACCTCACAGCTCTGGTCAAGTTTACCACAGGAAACGCCGACATATTTATTCTCTGCTTCGAGCGATATCTGCACAAGCTCGGATTCGGTCAAGTGAATACCGTTCATCTGACAAAGCGCCGACAGAAACGTGATGATAACCGCCGCTGAGGACGAAAGTCCGCCTATCGGAAGCTCGCCGTCGAGCACCGCACAAAGACCCGTGCGGAGCGGATATCTGCTGTTAAGCGCGATGGTCGCGCCGCGAAGGTGGTCAGCCCAGTCGTTCTGCTTCTCTGAGGGGGTGGACGCAACGTGCCACTGAGCACGCTTCGGGAACTGAACGGACTGTATCTCGATGATACCGTTCTGCTTAGGTCCGTACGCGATATGTATGCCTTTGTTTATTGCAAAACCCGTAATTTTTCCGAGCTGATGGTCGCTATGCGCGCCCAAAGGGCAGATGCGGTAGGGTGTGAATGTTGTGTATTCAGGTGGTTTGCGGTATGTTTGTGAAAAAATTTCACTTACTTTCATAATTCTCCTTTTTAAAACACTAATCGCCTTAGTGTATACTCTCAATATTCATACTTGAATTGTTAAGATTTAAAATGTTTTATCTTTAAATTATTCCATACTATAGTAATATCTCCATATATTTATATATATGTAAATATTTTACTTTCCTTGAAATCACAGAAAGTGCTAAAAATCAGCTCTCCTTCAGAAATTTTTTCACTAATTCAATTATAAACTTTGGATTAAGTCCTCTGAACATAAGTTTATTATTGGCTCTTATCGGCTTAATAATAAAACCAACAATCACATTAGTAAAAATTTGTGTAATCAATGATGCTAATGAAGCCCCTACAATGCACCACACATGAATA
>JAFTOK010000038.1 GCA_017463815.1 Clostridia bacterium
AAGTGGCGCGGAATGGGCCATCCCGTTATTATCATAAACTGTTTGGTAAGCGCCGCCTTCGCCGTATATTTTAATTGTGTCGCCGGGAAGAAAGTTCTGCGCGCCATCCAGCAAGTAATCGGAAATCATAATTTCAAATTCCTTGCCGTCTGTGTCCGAACATATATAATACGTGGTATGTCTATATAACCCGGTTCCCACATAGTAATAATCCTCTGCTGTAAAGCTGTCTTTAACTGTTAGCTCCATAGAAACGAAATCGCCGGAATAATCGCCGTAATATCGGTAATATTCTTCGGGAGATATGCTTTGGCAAGCAGCTATGTATTCTGCTTTTGAAAGCGAAGCATCTACAGGTGCTTTGGGTTTATTTAACATAGCAATAAGGAACGGGAACGCCACGCTTGTGAGAATACCGTACAGCACGGCGAGTATTACGGCAATTATTTTGTGCTTCTTCTTATGTGGGCTGGTTATAAGCAAAACTATGGATATGAGCGGGTGCACAAACGCCATAAGTGCGATGAACCACCAGCGATGGTACCAATCCACAAACATAACGGTTCGGTAACCGTTATCGTATTTATATTTCTGCTTTTTTGGCGCGGCGCGGTTGCCTGCGCGCATTTCCTCGGGGCAAGGCTTGCCGCAAAGCGGGCAATTATCCTGCGCGAAGAAGCAGCCGCAATCGGGGCATTTATTTAAATCGGGGCGGTCGAGCATATCGTTGTCGCCGTCAAAAGCGCCCATCATTTTTCCCATAATAAAAACAACTCCTATCTTTATAAAATTTTATTCTGCTGGGTAAATAGCGGGGAATATGTTGCAATCGAAAACGTATACAAGGTATCCCGCGCAATCGTATTGTTCAACAAGGTGGTTTGCGGTGATTATTTTCCATTCTTCGGTGTAATACAAATTATTATATTCGTGAGCAGAAAGTACAAGGAAGTATTTTTCCACGCCCTCTTGGTCGTCATACCAGTTTCTGTTGGATTGGTAGAGGTATGGGTCTACACCGTCTTGGCGAGAAATGGTAACGCCGCGTACTTTTACATTTGAATCCGAAATAAGCGTGGTCGCCTGCGCTGTCCAAAACTCTGCATATCCGTAGTTAAGCTCTTTTTCTTCCAAAAACTCGGCGAGCTGGTGCAGGGCGTTATCTCTGCCGTAGTCTTTCGGCATATCGCCGATTGCTTTGTAGTTAACGAGCGAGCAGAGAATGGGGAATACCGCGAGAAGCGCGCCTACCCTGCGCCAAGAGAAAGCGTTTTCGCGTGTGCGGAACATAAATCTTATGGCGGCGAGGGAGGCGAGTATGCCTGTGCCAATCATCGGAAGCAAGCGCCAATTTCCCGCAGAAAGTCTGCCGCAGATAAAGCCGAACAAAATAACGGCGGAAACCACAAAATGTATCCAAGCCACCATTTTGGTTTCTTTGTCTTCGATTTTCTTATAGCAGAAGAAAAGAACAAGGGGAAGGAATAGCACGATGAGGGAGGAGGCGAGCTTTATGAGGTTGAAGATGGTTTCTTCTGTGCCTACAGCCGCGCCGTCTGCTATGCTTATGCCAAAAAGCGAAAAATAGCTTTCGGGGAATTTGAGCAGGTTATCTACCCAGCTCGAAACGTCATCGAGCATAGAGTATGCTTCCGCATAGCCAGCAACTATATCACCTTTCAAAACAGAGAGAAGCGCAAGGCCGAAAAGCGTGGCGAAAGCAAGCAAAGCTACGCCGAGCAAGCTGTGCGCATTGTGGCGGGAAATGAGCTTTTCTTTTGAATTGAAAATCATTTCCGCAACCATCGCGGCGAGCATAGGCAACGTATATATAGCGATGCACTGGAAACCGTTTGTGGCGGCAAGGAGCATAAACAGAAAGAATACTGCCGCGTATATCCACGCGCGTCGCGTTTTACCTGCGCGGAAGTTTTTGCTCATACGGAAGAAAAGAGCCGCGCCCGTGAAAAGAATGAGCAAGCCGAGGCTGTAATATATAACGTGACCCCACATAATTTCGCGCATTTTGTCGCTGGAAGAAAGCATAAGCATAATAGCGCCTGCGGAAATCAAACTGTATTCCCATTTCCACCCCATACTGCGGCAGAAGAATATTATGGAAGCAAAGAAGAGCAAGGCGAAAATTACCATACCTATATTGTGTGCTGTCATAGTTACCCCGAAAATATGTATTAGCGGGATAAGCCACAGGGAAGCGCCAAAGGGAAGAAGTGCGGCATAGAAGAAATCAGGGTTGAATACCGCGCCGCCGTCTACAGAGGCTTGCGCCCAATAAATCGAGTCTGTACAGTCGGCGTGGAAATAACCCTCCGCAGGGCCGAGTATATAATATATAATTTGGTAGACGGAGAGCAAGGCAAATGTGAGGCTTATGACAAGCGGGATTTTTGAGTAAATCCATTTTGCTGTTTCGCACGTGAGCGAAGTATATGTCTGTTTCAAAATGCGTTGCATTTGGTTTTTTGTGTTTTGAGCCATAATATTTTCCTTTTAAAATATATTTAACATTATAAGTATACCATCAAAGAAGCAAATTTTCAAGAGTTTAGCAAATGTTATCTTCAATTCGTAAAGTAAATCTTAAGGTTATAAACTAAAATTTAAAGCTAAAAATTTATTGACAGAAAATATTCAAAATAATAAAATACAAAAGAGAGTGCTGCGAACACTCTCTTAGGGTCATAATTATCAGCGAATACGGCGTATTCTAACTTTGATTCTAACTCTCGTTTTCTTCTTAGTCATACCGATACACCACCTTCATATTGGAATACATTCAAGTAATAGACAATAATATTGGGAGGTAAACTATGGCAATCGGTATTATATCATATTTTGAATTTTCTGTCAATATACTGACTTGCATTCCATAGTATAATTTCCTGCTTCTCCAGTATATGTAATCGTAGTTTCGTATACAGTGTATAATCGG
>JAFTOK010000039.1 GCA_017463815.1 Clostridia bacterium
AGCTCGGCGCGAACGGCGTACTCGCCACGGGCGAGCTTGCGATGATACATATCACCTCCTGCCGATTTGAAAATATCGCTATGAGCGCAATTTCCGTGGGCAACCCCACGAGAATTTCCCGCGAAAAAGAAAACTGCAGTTATGACGTGCGCGTGGAAAACAACCTTTGCCGCAGAATAGGCTACGACTTCCCTTCTTCGCCCGCCATACACATTTTCCGCGTAGACGGCGTGAGCATTTGCCGCAACACTATAGAATACTGCGCTTATTCGGGCGTTTCCGTAGGCTGGCTGTGGAGTTCGCTTTCCTGCGCCCTCGGCGAGCTTATAAATATACGCGATGCGGAAATCTCGCACAATAAAATACTCCACCATATGCAGCTCCTGCGCGACGGCGGCGCTATCTATGCCGTTGGCGGCAACTGCACGGTGGAAAATACCCGCTTCTTCAATTTTATGCACGATAATTTCGCATACCGCGACAGCGTAAAGCGCACCGTGCGCGGATACTACCTGGACGGCTCCTCCTCCAACTGGCACGTTTACGATAACGTGGTTTCGGGCGCGCAACGCCCCGCTTTTTCGCAGTTCATCGTGCCGGAGCAATACACAAAAAACAATTTTGTGGAAAATACGTACACCACCGAGCCTATGGACGCAGAAAACCACTGCCCCGAAAGGAACGTCATTTTCGAGCGCACATACACCGAGCCCACGCTTGAGGCTCTGTTTGCAAAATATCCGAAGGCAAAGTCTATTTTTGAAAAATCGGGATGTAATTTAAGTTAATAGAAAAACGGAGGCTGTCAGCCTCCGTTTTTTATTCCCAGCTATCTATTTCTTTTAAATAATGGCGGAATTTGCCTTCATCGCGGATTCTGTTAAACGCGGGTTTCAAAAGATATGCGGCAAGTTCACGTTTTTGCGGGATTTTTCTGTATCCCTCTGTGTCTATGCTTTCGGGCGAAAAAATGTGCTCTTTATTTTTTGCTTTTTCGTTTTTACAGTATCTCCTAATAGCATTTATGACTATATCTAAATAGTAATACGGTTCTCCCGCTCCGCCTTCCCCCGCAGCAGCAAGAGCCAGCCTTAACCCAGACCAACAGAAACTTGCAAAACAAGGGGCATACGGATATGCACCGCCATATAAAGTATGCAAAATTTCAAACACGGGTTTATCGAACGTTTTGTAAATTTTTCTCTTATTTCCCTCAAATTCGTCGGCATATGCCTCCGAAAGCCTGCGTATGCTCCATATAAGAGTGGTAATGTCGCTTGCGAGCGCTTTTTTCAAATGTTCTCTGCTTTCTTTGTGCCGCTTTTTCTGTATAAGGAGTTTACCTTTCATAACGGAGCGCGAAATATTCGTTTCGGGAATATGGGATATTTCTTCTTCCGCCTTGTCATATTGCCCTGCATACATATATACGTCTGCCAAGCGTCTGTGTGTATATGGATAAAGAGAATCGCATTGGGGATTACTTAAAATCATTTCCGCATAATTTTCAGCATCCGAAACAAGCTTATCTTTTTCATCTTTCGAGAGTTCACAGTTGTGCTCAAAATGCTCTGCAATATGCGAAAGAAGCCCGCGCAAAACTTCAGGTTTACCCGGGTTTTCCTTTAGCAAGCGTTTGCATTCCTCATATTTATCTTTAATATTTTTCTCATTATTTTCATCTATTGCCAAAAGTTCCGCAGAAACGTCGGCGCAGCTCCTGCCGAGCAAATCGTCTGTACTTATATCGAAAAGCTCCGCAATCGGCACTAAAAATGAAATATCGGGCGTACCATTTCCCGTTTCCCATTTACTGACCGCCTGCGGCGTGACCATAAGTATTTTTGCGACTTCCTCTTGCGTAAGCCCCGCGCGTTTGCGATATTTTTTAAAATTTTCACCAAACATAATGTGCCTCCTTTGTAATATCTGCTGCAGCAATATAAGTATAGCATATGTGTAAAAAAGAGTCAAACAACGCTTATTTTGCAAAAACCAACCGTCGGTTGGTAATATTGCTCAAAATAAAAAATCAGAGGTCACCCTCTGATTTTTTATTATTCTCACCACGATTCGGTAAGTCTTATCTTTTCGTTTTCGGTAAGCCCTTCCCACGTCATAACGGTGCGCATAAGCTCCTTGTCGTCGAGCTCGCGCAAGCCCCAAAGTTTTTCTTTTTCGCTGTTGGCAATCGCAAGGCGTGTAAGCGCCCAGAGGTAGCGGTCGTTGCGGTATTCGCGCGCATCAGCCTTAAATTCCACCTCTGCGGTATATTCCACACCGGGAACGGTGTCAAACGCGGCACATACGAATTCATCTATATGAATATCAGCGTCCACAGGCGCGCCATCTGCAAACACGCGTACCTCGCCGTCTTTTACGTTGCGGAATTCAAGTTTTACGCGGCGCTCGCAAGTGCCCTCGCTCGCCTTAAAGCAGAGGGTTTGTTTGCCCGCTTCAGCGTTTGTGCGGAAGCAAGTTTCGCCGTTTTCTTCGCGGAGCGTATATTCGCCGTCACCGTTAAATACCATAACCTTCAGCTTGTCGGGCTCTGCTATACTGTTCGTATGCTTGCGTGCGTCAAGCGGTAAAATACCGCCGGCTTTGGCGAAAACGGGTATGCTTTCCATAAAGCGCACCGTGTCCACCCATCTGCCGCCGCTGTATACGTCGCCCGTGAAAATATCTGTCCACGTGCCTTCGGGCAGCCACACGCGCGTGCGCGCCATTCCCTTTTCGTCGGCGGGTGCCACAACGGGTGCTACCAGAAGCTCTGTGCCGAACATATACTGGTTCTTTGCTTCATAAGCCGCTTCTGTGTCGGGATATTCATAATACATCGGCTCTATGAGCGCTCTGCCCTTTTCGTTCGTATCGAGCATCGCAGAGTAGAGGTAAGGGAGCATAGCGTGGCGCAGACGAAGAAATTCTTCCGCTATCGCTCCTGTGCCGCCCGTGTGAGCAAGAGGTTCTTTCGTACAATATTCCGCGCTTGTGCAGTGCAACCTGTTAACGGGGCTGAAAACGCCGAACTGAACGAATCGCAAATAGAGTTCGTTATCGTTACTTCCGGCCTGATGACCGCCTATATCGTGGCTCCACCAGGTAAAGCCTATATTGGATGCGGTGGCTGTGAAATACGGCAGGTAGGCGAGCGTTTTCCAGGTGGAATAGGTATCTCCCGAGAAGCCGAGGGGGTAGCGGTGCGCGCCGAGGCCCGAATAGCGCGAAAGTATAAGCGGAGCTTTTTCCTTGCCGTTATCGAGCGTGTGGTAGTGGTTGAGCACCCACATTATGTCTATGCCCGCCGCTTTTGCACGCGGACCCTGCTGCCAGTCAAGCCAC
>JAFTOK010000040.1 GCA_017463815.1 Clostridia bacterium
TTGAAAGAATGGAAGGCCATGGTTATATCGGTCAGATATTTGTACTGATATGTTTGCTAATAATATATTTTAATGATATAAAATCATTTGCCACGGTATTCATAAATAAATTATTAAAACGTGGACAGTTCACAAAAAAATAATATTAAAAAGCCGGAGGTGTCTATGAAGGATTTGATATTAAAATTAAAAATGTTTTTCACAAAATTATTACCTTGTTTTTCACTAATTATTCCAAAAAGAAAAAATCTTTGGATTTTTGGCTCATGGCAGGGAAAATTGTATGCGGATAATACAAAAGCACTGTTTGAATACATAAACAAAAATCACTCGAATATAGATGCTGTTTGGATTACAAGAGAAGGGAATATCGTTAAGAAACTTAAAAATCAAGGCTATAAATGTTATACAAGGTATTCATTGAAAGGGATTTGGGCAACATTAAGAGCAGAAATTGCTTTTGAAACCGAAGGGATACAAGATATATCTTATTTTTTGAACAGTAAAAAAACGAAAGTGGTTCAATTATGGCATGGAATGGGAGCTAAAGCATTACAGTGGAAATCTAAAAATGGGGAAAAAACTTTTGAAGATGAAAAACGTCGAAGAGAAGTATCTTCTTATTATTGGATATCAACTTCCGAATTATATACTAAAGTAAATTCAGAGCTTCAAGGGGTGCCAAGGGAAAGATTTGTTATTACAGGATATCCACGAAATGATAATATCTTTCATGCTCCGTACAATGAATTTATGGAAAATTTAAAGAAAAAATATATAAATCACCATTTTGTAATATATATGCCTACTCACAGGAACTTTGGTGCCGATGGTAATAAACTTATTAATTTAGATGAATTAAAAAAAGTTGATTTAGCATTAAAAGATAAAAATATCATAATGGTCTATAAACCTCATATGCATGAACTTAAAAATTTTATACCGTATGAGAATACTTTTTCAAATATTATTTTAGCAAAAGACCAAGAAATTTGGGGAGATGTTTACAATTATTTGCATTATTTCGATCTGCTTATAAGCGATTATTCCAGCGTAATGACTGATTTTATGTGTACGGGAAAGCCTATTGTGATTTTCGCGTATGATATTGATGAGTACATAAACGGTGATGCAGGATTGAATGATTTTTTTTGGGAATTTCCTGGTGGACCTATGTGCTATACTTGGGCAAATGTTGTAGAAACTACGTATAATTTGCTTGTTAATGATAGTTGGAAAGAAGAAAGAGAAATGTGTCGTAAACAATATCACAATTACAACGATGGTTGTAATTGTGAGCGAGTTTATGATATGGTAAAAAATATCGTATTAAAAGATAAAATATCATAAATAATTATAATTACAATATATAAAACTCAACAATATAAAGTAATATAATCGGAGGGCAATTGTAATGCACCACACATCACTATTCCTTGCCCAGTCGTATATGGATACCTGGGACGATTACAAACGTTCGCTCACACGCGATAATTTCGCGTGCTGGGATTACGTAATACTTACAGCCTCCAATGCCCAGCAGGCGCAGGGCTTTGAGGCACAGCTCGCAGAGCGCCGTAAGGCAGGTTTCCTGCCCCGCAAGACGCATTTTGCCGTGATTCCCGATAAGGACGGCAAGCGGATTGGCAGCGGCGGCGCGACGCTCGGCGTAATCAAATACATAGCGGAGCACACCGGCAAGAGCGATTTTGCAGGTCTTCGCATACTCGTTATACACAGCGGCGGCGACTCCAAGCGAGTACCGCAGTATTCGGCTCTCGGTAAGCTCTTTTCGCCCGTTCCTCACGAGCTTCCGAACGGCAGAGCCGCAACACTCTTTGATGAGTTTATGATAGCTATGTCCAGCGTTTCCTCGAGAATCCGCGAGGGTATGCTCCTGCTTTCGGGCGACGTGCTTCTGCTTTTCAACCCCTTGCAGATAGACTACAGCGGCAACGGAGCTGCGGCTATCTCATTCAAGGAAGACGTTGAAACGGGTAAGAACCACGGCGTGTTCCTCAACGGCGAAAACGGCAAGGTTGCAAAGTTCCTGCATAAGCAGACGGTTGAATCCCTGCGCGCATACGGCGCTGTAAACGAGCGCGGAGCAGTAGATATCGACACAGGTGCGGTAATCTTCTCCACGGAGATGCTTGCCTCGCTCTACTCGCTCATTTCGACCGATGCGGACTACGATAAATACGTGAACGATACAGTCCGCCTTTCTCTCTACGGCGACTTCCTCTATCCTCTGGCAACTGAATCCACACTCGAACAGTTCTATCTTGAAAAGCCCGAGGGTGAATTCTGCGACGAGCTTCACGAGGCTCGCACGGCGGTGTGGGAAGCGCTCAGACCTTATCGCTTGAAACTCCTGCGTCTTGCACCCGCGAAGTTTATCCACTTCGGTACAACTAACGAGATACTCAAGCTTATGTCGGGCGGTATAGACAGCTACAAAGAACTCGGCTGGAGCAAGCACGTAAACAGCAGTATCACAAAGGCTACGGCGGGCTACAACAGCGTTCTTTCCAACAGAGCACAGGTCGGAAAGGATTGCTACCTCGAAGTCTCCTACGTTCACAGAAACGGTAAAATCGGCGATAACGTAGTTCTTTCCTACATAGATATACACGATGAAACAGTACCTTCAAACGTGGTGCTCCACGGTCTTAAGCAGAAGGACGGCAAGTTTGTTGCTCGTATATACGGCGTAAAGGATAACCCGAAGGAAGACAAGCTCTTCGGTAAGCCTCTTGCAGATTTCCTTGCTAAGAATAACATAGACGTTTCCGAGCTCGGCGCTGACTACAACGGCACACTTTGGACAGCCGATATATATCCTGCTTGCGATACGATAGTTGAAGCAGTAGCGGCGGCACTCAATATCTATGCTATGGCACACGACGGCGGCGATGTGGCTGAATGGAGAAAAGCAACACGCAAATCACTCTGCTCGGGCTTCAATGCGGCAGACCCCGATGCTATTATCGCTTGGGACAACCGTATGCAGGAGCTTGTGAGAATGGACGGTATTGCGAAGCTGATTATCTCTGGTAAGCCCGCAAAAGAAGCGAAGGACGTTCTGCGCTCCAACAAGCTCACACCCGTACAAGAGCAGTGGCTTGAAAAGAGACTCGAAAAAGCAGACTTCGCAGAAACGATAAGACTTTATTACTATATCGGTACAGCTCTCGGCGGGATTGAAGGCGAAAAGCTTCTTGGCAAATGTTTCGATACTATTTCCGAAACCATACTTAAAGGTACTATAGATAACTTGCAGTACAATGAAAACTGCAAAATCACAACAGCTCATCACACAGTAAAACTTCCTCTCCGAGTTAACTGGGGCGGCGGTTGGTCAGATACACCTCCTTACTGTAACGAAAAGGGCGGTACGGTGCTCAATGCGGCAATACTTCTTAACGGCGAAA
>JAFTOK010000041.1 GCA_017463815.1 Clostridia bacterium
AACGACTAATTGAGAAGGAGGTAAGATAAAATCTATGAATACTCAAGCTAAAATTAAAAAAGAGTCTAAAAACAAAATCAAAGCTGATTTTGACAGGGCTCCGCTTTCCGAAAGATTGAAAGCAAAATATCTCAACAGCTTTTTCTACAAGAAACTTCTTGTTGCTGTGTTTAGATTTGTTCTTCTTCTCGGTATTTCCTATGTAATTCTCTATCCCTTTGCATCTAAAATTTTGCAGTCTGTTTTCAGCCCTTCCGACTTGATTCAGACAGACGTATTGCTTATATCCAAAAACCCCACAATCGATACGTATAAGTATTTGATTACAGAAAACGGTTATGGTGAGGCTCTTCTCAATACAGCAATCCTTTCCCTTGTTTGTGCTGTGCTCCAGACATTCGTTTGCTCGTTCGTCGGTTACGGTTTTGCAAAGTTTAAATTCAAGGGCAACGGTGCGGTATTTATGCTCGTAATCTTGACACTTCTTATTCCCCATAAAGTTCTTGCTTCCTCTTTTGTACAGCATTTCGTAAACTTCGACTTGTTCGGAATTTTGGAAAATACGCTTTACAAGTGGGTGGGCTGGGAAACAGGTATCCACGGCACTTACGCTCCTTTCGTATTGATGTCTTTGACAGGTCTTGGCTTCAAGAACGGTTTGTTCATCTTTATGATGCGTCAGTTCTACCGCGGAATTCCCGATGAACTTGAAGAAGCTTCTTATGTTGACGGCTACGGCGTTTTCAAAACGTTCTTCCGCATCCTTCTTCCTTGCTCTGTACCGATGCTTATTACACTTTTCGTTCTTTCCTTCTCTTGGCAGTGGACGGACATCTTCTATACAAACTTGTTCCTTCCCAACTCCGACACAGTTCTTCTTACAAGCAATGCATTCTGGGCAACTGTTCCTGAAACACTCAAAGCTGTAAGCGCAACTTTGCTCGAAGGTAACGTTACGGCTACAAACTCCTATACTGCTATCGTTATGAACACAGCTGGTATGTTGGTTGTTGCGCCCCTTATCGTACTTTACCTCTTCTGCCAGAGATACCTTATTCAGGGTATCGAACACTCCGGTTTCGGTGGTGTATAATATCAAACAAAAAAACGAGAAACATCGAAAGATGTTTCTCGTTTTTTTGTTTGATATTTTCAGAAAAACGCTGAAAATTTTAAAAAATTGCCAACCTTTTTGAGTTCTTGTGTGTCAATATAAGTATACTTATAAATAAAATTTTGTGTGACCGTTTGCGTGTGAGCTATGGCAAAATGCGCCATTGCATTTGGATTTTTAGCGTGATAAAATAAAAGTGAGGTGAATTATATGAATTTCAATATAGGTGAAAATCTCAAATTTTTGCGAAAAGAAAATGCGGTAAGCCAAAGTGAACTTGCCGAATACCTTGGGGTAAAGCCTCAAACAGTTTCAAAATGGGAGCGTGCCGTGTGCGCCCCCGATATAGCTATGCTTCCCGAAATAGCCCTGTTTTTTGGCATCGGGATAGATGAACTATTCAGCCCGAAGAAAAATGGAAGCGCAAAAGAAGCATTGAATGTATTACAAAAATTATACGATGAGCGAAAATGGCGTGAAATGGCAGAAAAAGCGCTTATTTATGCGCGGGAGTTTCCTCGTGAAGCGAGAATCTGTGAAAAGCTTTTAAATGCGCTGATACACGTAGAAATGTGCGGAGAACACATTGCCGAAAAGGATATTGCGTTTGCGGTAAACCTTGCAAAACGAGTTTTAAACGAATGTAACGATGCCTTGCTTAAACAAAGAATAACTTATCATCTTTGCGTTATTCTTTATGAAAAAGGGCGCACGGAAGAAGCAGATTTTTATTATTCAGACGTTAACTGCGCTTCATATGGCAGAGAAAGCCTCGATATGTACAAATATCGAGGCCACGAGCTTGTAAAAAAGCTGAGAGAAAACAATGCGGTTTGGTACAATATGCTTGCGATGAATTTTTCTCGAATAGCTTATAACACAGACGTGGGCGAAGAGAGTCTTGCCTGCCTTCGTAAATCATACGAGTTTTTCTACGCTGCATACGAATGTGTGGAATCACGCGGATATTTGCGTATGTGCTTGCTTTCTCTTTTGGATATAGCAGTTACCTACGAAATGATGGAACGCGGCGCAGAGGCCGCTAAATCGTTTGCTGAAGCGCGAAATTTTGCAATAAAGCAGGAGATAGAAGAATGTTTTGATGACATTGTGGAAAAAGCGCTTGCGTGTAATAACCTTTGTGAGGCAGCAAGACGCCTTTATGAAAGGATGCGTGCGGAGAATGTATGACATTTTTGGCGAAAAAAGCGTGGTAAGCCCCGTAAAAACTTCTGAAAATTTGTTCGAGGAGCTCGATTTCGGCTTTTTGGGAAAGATGGCGAACAACGTTTTGCTAAAAAAGTATTTGACGCAGGATAAGTATATTATTTTGCAGAGACAGGCGGTTTTTAAAACTCTTTGCGAAAACACGGAATTTGCGGATTTTTTGGAAAATTTGCTTGAAAAATTGGAAAACCTCATAGCTTTAAAAAGCAACAATAAAAAGTATATGCTTCGTGAAAGCGGCAATAACGAGCGCGCTTTCAGCGAGTTCCGAGAGCTTCTTCTTTTTACGGAGTGCGTGGACACGGTTTTGCAGGGCAAAGATAAATTTGCAAATATAAATCTTTCTACAGGATTTGCGGAAATGTTTGAGCGCACAGAGGGGATTGCCGAAAGCATATGGTACAAAAATGCAAAAATATATATAGAACGTGTTGCCGAGGAGCTGAAAAATATAAAAAGCGTGTGTTTGGGCGTGAATTTGGATGCAAGCCTTTGTGTAAAGGAGTTTGGTTTGGTATCGCTTAACTCCGAATATTATAAAACAAACTCTTTTTTTGATAAAATGTTTGCAAAAAACGTGGGGAATAAGGAATACATATGTATAGCGCCGATTTCCGGCGAAGCATCAAGCTATACGGGTTATTCGCTTGACGTTTTTAACAGTGGGCTATATAAGGCGATTAGCGCGGTTTTGGGCGGAACTGTGAGGAAGATGAGAAAAAGGCTGTACGATATCCTTTGCGATAATACAGCCTTTCTGACGGGTTATTATGCAGATATAAAATTTATTTCTGCGTCCTACCGTTATATTTTGTCTATGAAAGCGTGTGGGCTGCCGCTTTGTTTTCCCGAAATATCGGAAGAATATGCAATAGAGGGTATATACAACCCGAATTTTGCGGGAAACATAAAGAGCAGGGATATCGTGAAAAACGATTTTTCTTTCGATGAAAACGGTCAGATTTATATTCTTACGGGCGCGAACAGCGGAGGTAAAACGGCGTTTTTGCGCTCGGTCGGTATTTCACAAGTGCTGTTTCAGCTCGGCTTGCCTATAGCCGCAAAAAGCGCGAAAATGCAGATTTTCAGCAATATTTTTTCGCATTTTTCTTCCCAAATAAGGGATATAAATGGCGGGCGTTTTGAAAATGAATGTAAAGCAATAATGAACTTTTATAAAGACATCACAAGCGATAGCTTGCTCCTTCTCGATGAAATGTTTTCCACGACAAGTTCTTTCGAGGGGACAATTGTGGCTACACATATGCTTGAAAGGTTTGCAAAAATCGGATGCAAATGTATTTATACCACTCATATGCACGATTTGGCTTATAAAATAGACGAATTGAATGCTAAAAAAGGAATAAGAAGCCGTTTGGATAGTCTTTCCGCACAGGTTCTGGGAGAATTCTGCACGTACAAAATCTTGCGAAAAAGGGAAACATACGGCAGCTTAGCAGAAGCCATTTGCCGAAAATACGGGTTTGCGGATTGATATGAGCAAATTTGGCGATTTTATTAAAAGCATAGGCAGAAACGTGGATGAATATGCCTATGGCATAGAGCGAAAAAAGAAAAGCGGATTTGAGTGGCGCGCGGCGGGAGGTTTAAACGCAATAAACCAAATGGAGGAGCTATATATATACAAGCCGTGGGGAGCCATTTTCCACACTCTCGGCGTGCAGTTTGCGCGTTTTGCCGTGCTTACGCTTATCTCATTTGATTTGATTTTTTGGTTTTGTGTGCCTGTTTGGGCTATGATATTATATGAATACTTTCTTGTGCTTAAATGGTTTGAAAAATTCAATATTTCTATTCTGAAAATGCTCATTTTTACTATATTTGTCGAGGTTATCTTTCTTTTTGTATCACCTTTTATAAGAACATTTATTTGGTTTTTGATTTCGGGCGTGTGGCCGGCATAATAAAACAAAAAAATAAAAACGCACTTTGAAAAAAAGTGCGTTTTTGTATTTCTGTATTAGAATATTTCGTCGAGGTCGAATTTCTTTCTGGGTTTGAATTCAACTTTGAATACGAATTTGAGAACACAGAATGCTGCAACAAGAACTGCTACAACTGCTGCTACAATGATTGTAACGAGCCAGAATGTGGGGAACTTGGGAGCGAGGAGTTTAACTGTGCCTCTGTTTGCAAGAGAGTCTTTCAATTCGGTAGCTTTCTGTTCGAATTTAGCATCGAGAACTGTGTAGTTGAATGCAGCAGACATATCACCGATTTTAACTTTACCTGTGTTTGCACCGGGAGCAGATGTGTCATAGTTGAAAACAAGGCCGGGGTCTGTATTGTTAAGTTCGGCAACTGTGCCGTCTGCATATTTGTAGGAAACTGTGAACCAGCTGAGCTGAATGTCGCTGTCTACAGAAACTTTGTTTGCATTGCTGAGTTTAACTTCAAGAGCAGAAGGTGTCTGAACGGAAACTTCAACTTCTTTAGCAACATTTATTCCGTATGCTGCGTTATAGATTTGTGCTGTTGCAACAGCTTCGCCGCCCTGAATGTTTGTGTCGCAAATAACGGAGAAGTCGCCTGCAAGACCGGAATCTGCGAGAGATTCTTTGGAACCGTCTGTGTAAACGCAAGTTACTTCAAAGAAATCTGCTCCGATTGGCGTGCCATAGTAAACTGCGTTTTTCTTATCTTCAACGGGGGTGAGTTCAAGTTCTTTGAGGTCGATAAGGTTTACGGGGAATGTAATCGTGTTACCATAGAAGTTAGCAGTAACGATATATTCATAGTAACCTTTATCGGAAAGAGGAACTTCTACGGAGAAATCTGCACCTTCGAGAGTGAACTGGCCGAGTTCTTTTACTTTGTGCGTGTCGTCTGCGAAATTAACCCTGAGGGTAAGGCCCACGGGGGTAAATTCGCCCGCTTTAAGTATATCTATTTTATTATAAATGCTTGTTTCTTGCTCTGTTTCAAATTCAACAGATTCAACGTCTACTACTTCTACTTCGTAATCCCAGGATAATTTGCCGTATACGAGCTGAACTTTTGTTTTCCAACGGTCAACATCGTCGCCGAGCTCTTCAGGTTTTTCAAAGTTATAAATAGCACTTGTGGATGTGATTGTTTCTTTATTGCCGTCGTTAAAGGTGATTTCAGCGGAGAAACCATCGAAACTGAGTTTGTCGCCTGTGTAATAAGTTGTTGTTGAGGGAAGTGTAACGGGTTCAAAGTTTGTAGCGCTGTTTTCTTTGATTTCGAGAGCGCTTTCGTAGCTGTTAACGTAGTTAAGGGAACCGAATACTATGTAGTCGATTTCTATTTCTGCACCTTCGTAACCCTGGTTGTCTGTGTCGTAACCGAAGGGGAATACGAGGATTTCACCAATACCGTTAGTCCAGTTATAAGAATCTTTCTGGTCAAAGTTGAGGTCTCTCATACTGAATGTGTATGTCATCCAACCGTCCATATTAGGCTCGATTTCAACCGTAGCTACTGTACGTGGGTCGAAACGGGAGTTACCACCGAAGTAACGGAATGCACCGAGAGAGAGGTGAGAAGAAGCACTGTTGTTTTTGATTCTCATCTTAACGTATTCGATTGCACCTGCGGATTCCGCGCCGGCTATAAACGTATTACCCGTGCTGGCGATTTTAAACGCCATACCTGTTGTATCCGTTGTGTTTGCCGTGAATACAGCAACTTCGCCGTCTTCCTTGAATGTATAAGAAAGCCTGTCTTCATAGTCATATTTATCGGGAAGGAAGAGAGCTGTGGGGTAAGCTCCGTTTACGTAATCGCTTTCGCCATAGCTTGTGTGAACAAGGTCGCCTTTTTTGTGAACAACCTCGCCTTTGTCGTCTAAAACGTCTTCCTCGTATCTTTCTGCCCAAACGTTGTTTTTTGCAGAGAAATCGAGGTAGTCAATGTAGCCCAACTGACCGTCTTTCGAGGGGGCGGCAGCAGAAACGCACATCGTGGCCATAGAGAGGATTGTTACGGCCGTCAGAAAAATTGCAAGAAATTTTTTCATAAGAGTTATCCTTTCGCATTATGGGAATGTAGTATATAGATACCCGCAAAGATACCAATATTTAATCTATTATATATTGTACCATATAAACAAGGCGTATGTCAAGAAGTTATTTCAATTATAGCAAAATGCCCAAATGATTTAGAGCAATTTGTCCAACATTTCCACACGGCGTTCGTGTCTTCCGCCGTCAAATTCGGTGGAAAGGAACACTTTTGTGAGTTCAAGCGCTTTTTCGTAGGAAATCATACGCGCGCCGAGGCAAAGAACGTTGGCGTTGTTGTGGTGGCGAGTCATTGCAGTGGACTCCGGCTCGTTGCAAAGAGCGGCGCGTATGCCGCGGTGCTTGTTTGCCGCAATGCTCATACCTATACCGGTGCCGCAAACAAGAATGCCGAAATCGCATTTGCCGCCGCGCACGAGCTCGCAAACTCTGCTTGCGTGAACGGGGTAATCTACAGATTCGGGGCTGTTCGTGCCGCAATCAACACATTCGTATCCGTTTTCTGTAAGGTAGGCTATGAGCTTGTTTTTATATTCATAGCCTGCGTGGTCTGCTCCGAGAGCGATGGTGGGTTTCATTTCGTTTGTTCCTTTCTTTTTCTTTCTTCTTCTCGCTCCGCTTGCGAAGCGCGGAGATATTTCGGGGAAAGCGCAAGGTCTGTAAACTCTTCCTTTGCTTCCGAAGTTTCGTATTTGTGAAGGGCAGATGATGCCACCGCCGCCGCATTTTGATATATCAGTATTTTCGGGGTGGAGGCTTTTTTCGGTATATTCAGCTTATCTGCAATGGAGTAGCCGTCGCCGAAAAAGTAGATGGGTTTGTCGGCGCCCGCGAGCTCTGCTTCAAGCTCTGCGGCAGAGATAAGCCTATCCTCGCAAAGCCTTGTGAGCTCACCGTTGTTATACTCGAAAATTGCGTTGTAAAGCTGAGAACGGCGCGCGTCCATTACGGGAACGGCGAGAAAGCTGCCCGAAAGGCCCATAGCGTTGCGAGCGAGGGCATCGAGCGTGGATGTGCCGACGCAAATTTTGTTTTTACCGAAAGCAAGGCCCTTTATAGCCGCTACGCCTATGCGCACGCCCGTGAAAGAGCCGGGTCCTTCAGAAACGGCGAACATATCAATGTCGCTCGGCGTAAGCTTGAGGTTTTTGAGCATAGCTTCTATCATAGGGAGCAGGGTTTCGCTGTGGGTAAGACCGTTTTTCTGCGTGTACATTGCGAGAATAGTTTCGTTTTCGCAAACCGCCACGCTTGCACAGGTTGCCGTTGTGTCTACTGCGAGAATTTTCATTGTTTCACCCTTTCTATGATTATTTCGCGGGAATCGACGTTGTCGGGCCTTTTGAGTATGGTTACCACATAGTATTCCTCGGGCAGAAAATCTTCTATTTTTTCGCTCCATTCCACGGCGCAAACGCCGTTTTCAATGTAGTCGAAATAACCCGTGGAAAGCAGGGAATCTTCGTCGTCTATGCGGTACATATCGAAGTGGTAAAACGGAAATTCGCCGCCGCGGTATTCGTTTACGATTTGGTAGGTGGGGCTTTGTACGCGCGCTTTGGGGGCGAGGCATCGCGCCATACCGCGTATAAAGGCTGTTTTGCCCACACCGAGGTCGCCGCGCATAGCGACGAAATCGCCTTTTTCAAGGTTCAGCGCGAAATCCTGCCCTGCGAGCTCGGTTTCTTCCGTGCTGTGTGTAAAAATCATTCTTTTTTCCATTGGTGTACCTTTATTTTGTCCTGCGGGAAAGGGAACTGAGGCCCGCCGCAAGGGAGTTTACGAGGTTTTCTATGTCTGCATCTGTATTTTGTACGCCGAGGCTTACGCGAATGGTGCTGTCTGCTTCTTTTTCAGGCAAGCCGAAGGAGAGCAGAACGTGGCTTTTATGCCCTGAATTGGAGGAGCAAGCCGAGCCGCTGGAAACGAACACTCCGTCACGCGAGAGGAAGTGGAGCATAGTTTCACTGCGAACACCGGGGAGCGTAAGGCTTATTATGTGAGGGGCATATTTGCCTGCGGGCACGTTTATGCGTACGTCGGGAAGTTTTTCTGCTATAAGCTTTTCGGCAAGCGCGCGGAGCGAGGCAAATTTTTCGAGTGTGGCGGAAAGATTTTTGCTTTCATATTCCGCCGCCGCGCCGAAGCCTGCAATGCCGACGGTGTTTTCCGTGCCGCTGCGCATACCGTTTTCTTGCCCGCCGCCGTGAACGAACGGCACAAGGCTCTTTGTTGTGAGCACTTTTTCGCGCACGAAAAGCGCACCCACGCCTTTCGGCCCACCGATTTTGTGGGAGCTTATGCTTATTAAGTCTGCGGGGAGCGAAGCGAGCGGTTCGGGTGTTTTAAGGTAGCCCTGGACGGCGTCGCAATGCACGAGAATTTCCGGGTTTTTAGCCTTTGCCGCGCTTGCTATGGCGGAGATATCGTTAATCGCGCCCGTTTCGTTGTTCACGAGCATAGCGGAAACGAGTATGGTGTCCTGCGAAAGCTCTGCTTTGTATTTTTCCATATCCCAAACGCCGCGGGGGGAGGGAATGAAAGCCACGCGGAAGCCGAGCTTTTCAAGGTATTTTGCCGTTTCAATAACAGAGGGGTGCTCTGTTTCGCCCACGATGATTTTGCCGCCTTTTTTGCGTTCTTTCGCCGTTGCCGCGCCGATGAGCGCGAGGTTGTTTGCCTCTGTGCCCGACGAGGTAAAAACGAGCATTTGCGGCTTTACTTTGCCATATTTTTTTGCGCCGAGTGAAGCGAAGATGCGTTCTCTGGCTTCGCTTACCGCTTTTTCCGCCTCCATACCGAGCAGGTGGAGCGAGGAGGGGTTGCCGAACGTGCCATCGATTACAGCCTTCATTTTTTCGGCGGCGGCGGGGCATATGGGCGTGGTAGCGCTGTTGTCAAGATAAGAAAGAGTCATTTTTTCCTCTAAATTACGGTTTGAAATTTTCTACAATCTGGTTTACGGCTTTTGTGTGAGAATCGTAATTTTCCTCAAGCGCCGTGTATGTGAAGATATAAACCTGACCTGATGTGTCGTAGGAAAATATCTGCATAAATTTGTATTTGGGTTCTGCTTCCTCGCCTTCTTTTGCATCTTCGCCGATTGTGTAAACATATTTAAGGGCCGGAAACTCGCCGAAATATTGGTTATCTTTATATGCCTCTATTTCGGAAACGTTTTGGAACGTGGCTTTTATATTTTCATAGTAATTGTTGCAGTATTCCTCAAGCGAGGTGTAGCTTGCGGAGCTCCACTGCATTGTCATAAGAGAGATGTTGCTTTTATCGCTTGCGTAAGCGGCAGAAACACCGTCTGCAATATCTACCGTCCACGTTTCGGGAACGTAGAGCGTGTATGTCACTTTGTCGTTTTCAAGGAGCATCATTCCGTCGGGGACATCGGAGCTTTCGCCGCAGGCTCCAAAAGCAAAAATTGTTGTTAAAACAAGAAAAAGCGCTATGATTTTTTTCATTTTCGGGTAAAAATCCTTTTCAAAAAAATAATTTATACTATATATTATATATTGAGAGGCACTTAAAGTCAACCGAAAAACGAGCATAAACTTCAAAATAAATATACAAAAAAACGCGCGGGATTTTGGCTAAAAAAACAACAACCCCATCGGAAAACCCGATGGGGTGAGCAATACGTTATGTTAAATAAATTACTGCTGGTCCTGTTTCATAGCTGCATAGCACGCGCTGCAGTATACAGGTCTGTCGTTGCTGGGCTGGAAGGGAACTTTAGCTTCACCACCGCATTTTGCGCAAGTTGTTGTGAAAAGTTCTCTTGCGGGACGTGTTGCATTCTTTCTTGCGTCGCGGCAGCTCTTGCATCTCTGGGGCTCGTTCTGGAAGCCTCTTTCAGCATAGAATTCCTGTTCGCCGGCAGAAAATACGAATTCTGCTCCGCAATCTTTGCAAACTAATGTTTTGTCCTGATACATCTTGTCTTACCTCGCTTTGAAAATATGGTTAAAAAATTTTGCCCTAAGACAGACTCCAACTGTCATCTTTGTGGGAACAACGCTTTGCCGTTAAGCTATTTGGGCATAGTTACAATACGATTAAAACATATTATGTGGAATATATAAACCGTGTGTAAAACACGAAACACAAAAAACAATAAAAATGCTTTTCTACAAAAGCTTCCGCAACTTTGCTTTAATCCTGACGATAGCGTTATCCACAGATTTTTTGGATTTGGAGAGAGCACGTGAAATGTCTTCGTAAGACAAATCTTCAAGGTAAAGGCGAAAAACGGAATATTCGAACTCTGTGAGCACAGAGGCGATTTTTTCGTTCAGCCCGTCTACTGATTCCTCGCTTATAATAAGCTGCTCGGGCGTGCTTCCGCCGGGCGTATCGCAATAGAAATCGTAGGGGACGTCTTCTGTTTCCGCTTCGCTTTTGTTGCTGCGAATGTATGATATTATTCTGTTTTGAATACAGATTTTGGCGAAATGACCGAACGAAACGCCCTTTGCGTTGTCGAAAGCAAACACCGCTTTGTAAAGCGCGAGCGATGCTTCCTGAAAAAGGTCGTCGTATTCGGAATCTGAAATGCCATAAGCCTTCATAAGTTTTTGGGTTGCGCTTTGTATGAGCGGCAGGTACAGAAAATAGACGGCGTCGAAAGAAAGCGGTTTGCCGCTTTTTACGTCATTTAATAAAACATCTATATCTTTATTCAAAAAATCCACAGCTTACCGCCATACCAAGAATTTACAAAAAACATAAAACATTTTTGCAAATGTAAAATATTTGTTAAGTATATTATAAACTTCAAAAAGTTTTGTGTCAAGTAGGTTTGAGAATAAATCCATTCTTGAATATAGAAAATAGTGCATATTTTTTTGACTTTTTGCACAAAAAAGAGTCGTATTTTATTGTATAGCCCGTTCTTTTGCCGAAAAACTGCAATTTTTATAAATAAATACTGAGCCGTTTTGGGCTTCTGTGCGCGATATGCTTCGAAGACGCGAAAAACCGTATGTAATGGCGAAAGATAAAATTTTTTAAAAAAACTTAAAATTTTTTTGAAAAAACTATTGACAAATTTCGTTTCTTTTGATATACTATCACACGTCAGCGGCGCAGAGCCGATGACAAACAAAACAAAATAAAACATAGCGGCATCGCCAAGCGGTAAGGCAACGGACTCTGACTCCGTCATTACCTAGGTTCGAATCCTAGTGCCGCTGCCAGAAAAACTCCATCTTGAAAGCAAGATGGAGTTTTTCAGTTATATTCGCTTCGCGAGTTTTCGTGGCGAATATAATATCACTGCGGAACGAAGTGAAGCAATATCACTTTTGCGAAGCAAAAATATCACACTGAGCACAAGCGAAGCATATCACTAAAACTCTTCTCGGAAAGGCGGTGGGAAAATGAAAAAAAAGTTCTGACAAAGCAAACCGTACAGCAAGCGCTTTTGGCGAAGATGAATAAGAGAAAAACTGTGGCTATTTATTTAACCGTTTTTTTGTTTGCGGCAATTATAGGTGCGGTAATATACATTATTGCTTACGCAAACGGGGCGGAATTAAAAAATGACAGGCTCTCTTTTGCCGTACCGCACGTTACAATACCGGTTATAACCGCTGTTATAGCACTTTTGGCGTTTTTTCTTCTCGATTATTACTATGTTGATTTGTGCAAGATAAAAAGATGTGAATTTTATATTGTTGAAGAAAAGCTCTGCGAAAAAAAGAAAGAAACGGTGAAATATTATCATCGCACAGAGAAAGAAAATTTTCTTTATTTTAGCCACTGCAGAGTGGCGGTTGAAGATGGTGTTTATTCTTGCTCCGATATAGGTGAGCGCTTCTATATTATTGAGTTAAGAGCAAATAAGGCGCCTTTGCTGGCTTACCCTGCGAAATATTATGAAGAATAGTACATAAACAATAAAAACCCGAGAATTTCTCGGGTTTTTATTGTTTATGTGTTTTTATGAATTCTTTTATATCTTTAAGAAGATTTACATCATCTTCGGAAATCGTTTCAAATTCTCCTATATCAAGGAGGTATCTGGGGTCGAGCTTTAATATTTGACATATTCTGCGGAGTTGCTCCATACTTGGCTCTTGTACGCCTCGCTCTATTTTTGAATAATTTGATTGATTCATAGGTATAAGCTTCGCCATATCACTTTGCAATAAATCCATATCTTCACGAGCATTTCTTATTTTTTCGCCAATGTTCACTATATATCACCTCTTAAAATATTATAGCATTTTTAACTAAAGCTATTGATTTTGTGTTGAATATGCGATATAATGTGTAAAAATAGTTAAAAATAAACTATTTAATAAAAATGTAGAGGTAATTAAACAATGAAAAGAAAATTCAAAAAAATTATTGCGTTATTCACATTAGTGTCGATGGTACTTTTAATGTCTGCTTGTTTTGCGGGTGAACCAAACTACGGAAATATTTATGGCAGCAATAATGAAACAAACTTAAGTAGTGTAAGCAATAATACTAATAGTAATGACAACACGGACAATAATGACGATTTTAATAAAGAAACGACCATTTCAGAGCAAAAATGCTTTGAATACAATGGAATGGTTGTGACTGCAAAATCCTTTGTTGATGATTGGCTTTTGGGAGAGGGAATTAAGATTTTAGTCGAGAATAATTCTTCAAAGGATTATACTGTTAGCACAGAGGCGGTTATAGTGAATAATTGTATGTCATCTTCGCTGTTTGTTTGTGAAGTGGCTGCTGGAAAAAAAGCGAATGAAACACTATACTTTTCATTTTCTGATTTTGAGAAGGCTGGTATAAGCAACATAGGACAAATTGAAATTTATTTTTACGTATATGATTCCAATACGTATGATACGGTTTATACGGCTGAATGTGTAGTTATAAAAACTTCAAATTATAATGAAATGGATACATCGGTCATTGATGACGGATATGTGCTCTATGATTCCAAGGGAATAAAAATTGTCGGAAAATATGTAGATGAAAATACCTTGCTTGGTTCTTCTGTGCTTCTCTATGTAGAAAATACAAGCGGCAAGAATATTACCGTAAGTTGCGAAGATATGTCAATTAACGGATATATGGTTACAGGATATTTGTATTCTACTGTGTATTCGGGCAAATATGCAGTAGACGAGATTTCCATTCTTTCTTCAGATTTGGAAGAAAACGATATTACGAAAATCGAAGAAGTGGAGTTGAAGTTTCATATTTATAACGCTGATACTTATGATACAATAGTTGATACGGACGCTATTACTTTTAAAGTGAATTAAAAACAAAGCAATCCCCCGAGAATTTCTCGGGGGATATTCATTGTAAAATCACTTTCCCTTAATCGCCTTGCCGAATTCCTTAACCGCCTTGTAGTATGCTTCGGGCACGGAGCCGTCTGCCGCGGGGGCAATGTTGAGAAGCAGGTTGCCCCCCCATTTTTTGCAGGTTTCGTACTGATTTAAGGTGATTTCGAGTTCGCGGTATTTGTCTGCGTTGCGAACGTAGGACCAACCGCCGCCTACGTGCCAGATATGGCAGGTTTCCCAAGGCATAGCGGGGTCTTCCTGAGGCAAGCGGCACTCGTACTGCGAGCAGTAGTCGCCTATGCCCCAACCCCACATACGGTCGTTTACGACAATCTGCGGCTGGAGCGCGCGTATTTCTTCAATCGTGATTACGTTTGTAAGGTCCTTCATAGAGCCGTCGAACCAAAGCAGGTCTATCTGCCCGTAGCGCGTGAGCAGTTCGCGCACCTGTGCGTTGACGTATTCAACGTATTTGTTATAATGCTCTTCGGGCATTTCGGGCAGAGCGTCTATGGGTTTGTGGTCTATATCTTTGTAGGGTCTTTCGGGGTATTTTTCGGAATGTGAGCCGGGCATAAACGACATATATTTTTGGTTTACGCGCCAATCGGGCGGGGAATAGTAGAGCCCCACTTTAAGCCCGAGCTTTCTGCAAGCGGCTACGTATTCGCCCACAAGGTCGCGCCCGTTCATATAATTTTTCGTGGAAAAATCGCTTGCGTCGGAGGGCCAGAGCGAAAAACCGTCGTGATGTTTCGTCGTGAGAACGGCGTATGTAAAGCCCGCGTCTTTTGCGGCGGAGAGCCATTCTTCGGGGTTGTATTTATCTGGGTTGAATTTTTCCGCGAGCGCCCAATATTCGCGCGGGGTGAGTATGCCGTTGCCTTTTGCGCGGCGTACGGGTTCGTCCATCATACCCCAGGAAATATCGAGGTCGCCGTGTACGGCGGAAATGCCGTAGTGAATGAACAAGCCGAGGTTTACAGAGTTATAAAACCACTGTGCGCCCTCGTGCGTGGTTCTTTTAAATTTACTTACGGTGGAAGATGTATTGCCGATAATTGCGTGCTGTTCGGCAACCGTTTTGTTCTGGCTCATAAGCCGCTCCTTAAAAAACAAGAATTTGCGCTGTGCGCTATTCGAATTTTAGCACGAAAACGCCGTTTTTGTCAATCCTTTTCGTGCAACTTGGCGAATTTAGGAATTTTTATGCAAAAAATTTTCAATAAAAATATGTACAAAACGAAATGATTGTGATACAATATATAAGTAAAATTATATTCGGAGGCGATTTTTTGAAAAATAAAATAATTATGCTTGCGTGTTTCACACTTTGCGCGTGCTTTTTGCTTGCTTCCTGTGCGCCGAAAATAAGCGTGCTGGAAGATTACTGCTTTGCCGTGGCGGATTTTGACCTTGAAAAAGCGGCAGAACTTGCAACAAAAGGCGATGTGGAAAAATATTTTGAAAATGTTTTGAAGTATTCGCAGAACCTTACGAAAGAGCAACGCGGTATAGCAAAAGAGCTTTATTCGCAGATGAAGTTTACGGATTTTGCAGAGAGCGAGGGTTATTATACCGTAACGGTAAAATATATTGATTTTTCTGCACTTATCAAAAGCGTGAACGACAGCCTGGCTGTGGGCGTGGGTACGGCCTCCGGAGAGCTCCGCAAAATTATAGATAGCGGGAGAATAAAAAATCAGTTTTTGAAGACAGAGCAGGGCGTAAAGGTTGTGCTTGTGGAAGAAGACGGGAAAACGAAAGTGCCGCTCGGCTACTCGGGCGAAAACGCGCGTTTCACGGCAATTGTTGGTCTGGACACTTTCCTGCGCTGGTATTCGACACAAAGATGAGGTTAACTTAATATGGAGTATAAGAACAAAAAGAACTTCCGCGAAAAGAACTTCCGCGAAGAACGCGTGAAAGAAAACGAAGACGGCAGCGTTATCGTGGGCAGAAACCCCGTGCTGGAGCTGCTAAAAAGCGGGCGAGGAATAGAAAAAATATACATTCTCAAAGGCGAGCGAGAGGGCTCTGTTACAAAAATTTACGCAGAAGCGCGTGCACGCGGCATTAACGTGGCTGAAACGGACAAGCAGAAGCTCGATGCTTTGGCGGGCGGCAACGCCCACCAGGGTGTGGCGGCTATAGCCTCCGCAAAAGAATACGTAACGCTCGAACAGATTGTGCAGTTTGCCGCAGAAAAGGGCGAAAAACCGCTTATAGTAGTTTGCGACGGCGTGGAAGACCCGCATAATATAGGCGCTATTATAAGATGTGCTGAGGGCGCGGGCGCACACGGCCTCGTTATAGGAAAAAGACACGCACCCGCCATCGGGCAGACGGTGTTTAAGGCGAGCGCGGGCGCGGCAGAGCACCTGCCAATAGCAAAGGTTACGAATATCGCCTCTGCCATAGACGAGCTTAAAGAGCTCGGCGTGTGGACTTTCGCGGCAGAAGCGGGCGGCACAGATTACCACGGCACGGATTTCGGCCTGCCTTGTGCCATAGTAATGGGCAGCGAGGGCGGTGGCGTTTCTCGCCTGGTTAAAGAAAAATGCGATTTCCTTGTTTCTATACCTATGTATGGCAAGGTAAACTCTCTGAACGTTTCTACAGCGGCGTCGGTTCTTCTTTTCGATGCGGCTTTCAAACAGAGAAATAAATAATAAGCAGGAGGTTTAAAGTTATGGCATATAACGATAAAGAAGCCGGAAGCGGCTTCGACGTTACGGCAAATGAGATGCTTCGCAGGCTCAACAACCAATATAAAGCAGATAAATTTGCCGATAAATATACAGACAACGCTGAATATCTGAAAGCGGAAGACGGCAGTGTTCAGATAGACATAAGCACCCTTTCGGATGAAGAATTCAAAACCCTTTTCGACAGCTACCTCGCAACATCTAATATGAACGTTTCCGATATGACGGATTCTACATACAAGAGCTTGCAATATCACATAGTGAATTTGCAGAAGAAATCGGGCGCGATGCTCCTTACGGGCGACGAAATGGAAAAACGCTTTGAGGATGCAAAAACACCCGCGTTCGTTCCCGAGGAAGAAGAACCCGAAGCAGGCTCCACTATGGAAATTCCCGTGCCGCCGAAAACAGATGTTTTTGCGGAAAACGGAGAAGAAGCATTCGGTGAAACAACTGAATTTATAATGCACGATTCGCAGACGTTCAACAGGCTTAAGGAGGAGGCCAAGCCCCAGCCAAAAGCCGAAGAAAAGAGCGAGGAAGAACAGCTTAAGCAGCGCAGAATGTCTATTTTCTCGAAGCTCAAAGCGCTTATGCGCGAGGAGGAACCTGCGGAAGAAACTCCTGCGGCGGAAAGCGAAGAGCCCGTGGCAGAGCCCGAACCCGAAGAACCCGCTACGGAAGAATTTATCATCCCCTCTTACATAGCAGAAGAAGCGGAAAACTCGCTCGGCCCCGTGGAAGAAGAAACCTCGCCCGAGGAGGAAATGCTCGAAAACTATATGGAAGATTCCTCTGAGCTGGAAGCTTATGAGCCGAAACTTGAAGTTCCCGAAACTTTTGAGGAAGAAACCGAGGAGGAACCGGAGGCAGAAGCCTTTGAAGCACCCGAGGTTCCCGCCGAGGAAGAGCCCGAAGAAGAAATTCCCGAAATCGCGGAATTTGAAGATGAAGAAGAATTTCCCGACGAAATAGTTCCCGAAGAACCCGTACAATACCTCCCCGAAGAAGATGTTGCGGAGGAGGACGAGCTCTATGACGAAGAAAGTGAGCCTTTTGCCGCAGATGAAGAAGAACCCACAGAGGATGCGGAAATTATAGACGCTTTGGTGGCAGACCCTATCGAAGACTACGAAGATGTACCTAAACACATTTTCGACGAGCCCTCCTATGAAACGGAAGAAAACGACTATCCCGAAGAACCCACCGAACGTGAGGAAGAAACGGAAGAAGGCTCTAAAGACTACGTTTCCTTCGAGCAAAACTCCGAAATCCTTGCAGAATACAAGAAAAAATACACGTCTGTGCGTGTGCGTATGGGTATAGGCGTAGCGCTTGCGGTTATCCTCTTGGTGCTTGAAAATATAGGCATTTTCGGCATTCAGCTCCCCGACTTTTTACGTAACCCCGCTGTGCTCGTTCCTTTGGAATGGACACTTATATTTGCCTCCGCACTCCTTGTTTGCGATTCGCTTTTCAGCGCCGCAAAGAAGCTTGTTAGATTCCAATTTGAGCCTGCTACGGTAACGCTTATTGCATTCATTTTTGCAACGTGTGCCACATTCTCCTCCCTCTTTATGGGCGGGGAAGTAAGACTTTTCAATTTCCCCTTTGCAATTTGCGTGCTCTTTAACCTTATTTCTATTTTCCTTTCCGTTCGCAAAGAAATTTTCACGTTCAAGGTTATTTCCTCTGCCAAGAAGAAACACGCCGTTGTGCATATGTCCGAGGAAGAAGCTGCGGCAGAAGCACAGGAATTTATGGATTATATTTCCGAAAAATCTGAATTCTACCGTGTGGACGAAGCAGACTTTGTGGACGAATACTTTGCACAGAAGAAAAAAGCGCCCGTTATGTACAAGCGCTTGCGTGTGCTAATTCCCGTTATTTTCGCCGCTTCTTGCGTAATCAGCGTGCTTAACGCGGTTATTCAGAGCGCAAACCTCTACGAAAGCCTCGCTTTCGGCTATCTTGCATTCGTTATGTGCGCGCCCATTGCTGTGTTCTTTGTAAATGAGTTGCCTCTTTACCTCAGCGCGGTTAAAGCTTACTCCAACAACAGCGCCATTCTCGGCGATTCCGCACCCGAAATTATGGAAAATATGTCTGTGGTTTCTTTTGCGGACAGCGACGTTTTCAAAACAGACGGCGTGAGAATCAAAGGCGTAAAAGTTATAGACAACAACAGAATAGACCACATCATATACTATGCTTCCTCCGTATTCAATATGGTTGGCGGCCCGCTGGCGAAAGTGTTTAAGCAGGCTTCTCTCGAATCTGCACAGCCCGAAAGCGCCGAAATACGCGTTATTTCCAGCAGAGGTATCGACGCCGCTATAGACGGCAAGCATATCGTGGTTGGTACGGAACAGTTTATGGAAGCGCAGTGCTTCCGCCCCGTGCGCGAAGCGGGCGATGAAAACTGGGAAGGCAAAACGAACAGAAGAATACTCTACCTCGCTTGCGATGAGGAGATTATCGCTAAATTCTACGTTGAATACAGCGTGAACCCCGAATTTGTTTACCTTGTGAAAAAACTTTCCGAATCCGGCATTTGCGTGAGCGTTCGTACGAACGACCCTTGCGTGGACGTGGACATCTTCTACAAGAACAAGCTCAACCCCGAACAATACCCCTTGCGCGTGGTTAAAGGCGAAAACGAAGTTGAAACAAAATACAACGTTTCCGCAAAGAAATCGGGCATTGTGGCGGCAGGTTCTATAAAAGGTCTTATAAAGACGGTCCTTCTCTGTGACAGACTTGCAAACGTTATGAAAACAAACCTTGTTGTAAAAGTGGTTTCCGCGCTTGCGGGCTTGCTCGTTATGGCTACGTTTGTGTTTATACACATAACCCTCGGCGGCGTGTGGTCGCTCTACTTCGGTATCTACCAGCTTTCCTGGCTCGTACCCGTTTACATTATTTCCAAAATTTATATTTAAGCAAAATAAAAATCCCGATTTTTAATCGGGATTTTTATTTGTGAAATTATTTCGTGATTGTTACGATAAAGCCGTCCACATTGTTGCCGGAAATTTCGTAGTTTGCGGCGGGAACGTAGATGTTTGTCGTGTCGTTTTCAACGCTTGCGGGGAAGTAGTAGATTGTGTATTCTGTTTCGCCAACAGTGTAGTTGAGGGGCTCGTCCAAGCCGTAGTGGTGGTTTTCACGCAGAAAGTCGATATATTCTTCGAGGCAGAGGTCTTTTTCCACCATATAGGAAGCGTGTGCAACGCCTACGTAGCGGAAGTGCCAATCTTCGTTGAGAATGCCCGTGATGTCTTTATTATCGTCTGTATAGCGGAGAATGAAGCCGTATTTTGCGCAGTTTTCGGTAATCCAAGCCTGCTCCGTATCGTTGAGGTAGAGGATATTGTTGTTGTCTTTTTCTTTTACGCGGATGTCAAATGTGAGGCCTGTGTGGTGTTCGCTGTGGCCGGGTTTTGCCGTAAGACCTTCTACTGTTTCGTTTTCATAGAGTGTCTGCTGTTTTTCAAGCGTTCTGTAGCCGGATACTATGCGAAGATGTCTGTCTGCATAGCTTGCAAGGGTGGGGCAAGCCGCTTTCATTTCGGAAAGCATTGTTGTGAGGTTGGAGATTATGTGCTTGCTGAGCTCTATGGGCTTCTCCGTGCCGTCGGGGTAGGTCATACCGATACCGAGGTCGAATACACCGCCGGAGGAGCCGTGGCCGGTTTTCCCGTAAAGCGTATCGAGATGGCTGCGGTTTTCGGGGAATTGATATGCGTAATTGCCGTTTACGAGAATAAGGTCACCCTCGTGAATAGCGTTGTTGTTACGGGAAATCGTTGTAAACCCTTCGTTCCACGCGCCGGGGACGGGTGTGGGATAAATCGGGTCTGTAGCTGCTGTTGTGCCGGTTGTGCCCGTGGTGGTTACGATAGAACCTGTTGTGTCATTATTTTTGCTTACCGTGTCTACGATAGCTTTAATGCAACAAACGAGAATGGTTATGGCGAGCGCTACTACGAGAACGAGAGCGAGCACCGTCAAGATGAAATCTTTGTTCTTTTTGCCGCCTTTTTTTCCGTTCGGCGCCTTGTTTTGCGTGCCCTGTGGCTGTACGGGGCGTCTTGCCTGTTGTGCGCCGGCAGGTCTTTGCGCGCCTGCGGGACGCTGTGCACCTGCGGGTCTTTGCGCACCGGCAGGTCTGCCTGCCGCTTGTGCATTTCTATTTACTTGGGGCTGTGCGGGCCTTTGCGCGCCGCCCGTATTTTTGTTGGGGTTTGGGGTGTTGTTCAAAATTAAGCCTCCTTGGGGAAAAATATGGCCGAAACCGTGCTGTTCGGCGTATATAAATACAATATTACAATCTTATAATAACACAGAAAAATAAATAAAACAACACTTTTTTGCAAAAAGCGATGGAGAAAAAAATCGAAAAATTTGTGCAACTTTTTGTAATTACGAAAATTTTTGTTGATTTTGTTTGGGATTTGTGGTAAAATATTATCGTATACAGTTTTTATGAATGAAGTGAAAGGACGGTATAAAAACAGATGACGAATGAATTTGCGCCGCGCTATCTTGCCGCGAAACGAGCGCTGTTTGAAAAAAGATACGCTTTTCTTAACGAAATGCAGAGAAAAGCCGTGTTTACCGTAGAAGGCCCTCTGCTTGTTTTGGCAGGTGCGGGCACAGGAAAAACCACGCTGCTTGTAAACAGAATTTCTTATGTACTTAAATACGGCAACGCATATTTTTCGGATTTCGTTCCATATGATGTTACGAAAGAGGACGTAGAAGAGCTCGAAGAGCTTGCAAAGGAAGAAAATGTCAGCGAAGAAGTGCTGGAACGCTTCGCGGTTGGTATACCCGCGCCGTGGCAGGTGCTTGCCATTACGTTTACGAATAAGGCGGCGAACGAAATGAAAACTCGCCTTGAACGCATTGTGGGCGAAAGCTCGGTCGATGTTTGGTGCGGCACATTCCACTCTATGTGCTTGCGCATACTCCGTGCCAACAGTAAGGCGGCATA
>JAFTOK010000042.1 GCA_017463815.1 Clostridia bacterium
ATTGAAAATTAAAGGAGAAAGCAAATGGCATTACACAAAAACGCTATACCTATTTTAGAATATGATGATTGCAAGACGGCGGTAATTATGCCGACTCACCAAAAACTGAATATAAAATTGCCCGAAAAAGCGGTTTTTGCCTTTCTCGGCGACATTATAGATAAGTATGCCTATACACACGGTATTTATCCGATTGCCGAGTTTTTATCTGCGACAAAAAAATACCCCATATACATAGTTGAATACAAGGGTGAATCAATCTGTTTGTGCCAAGCGCCCGTCGGCGCTGCACCGTCGGCACAAATATTGGATTGGCTTGTCGGATACGGTGTGAAGAAAGTAATAACGGCGGGTTCTTGCGGTGCATTGGTCGATTTGCCTGAGAATACGTTTTTGATTCCGACAAAAGCGCTGCGCGATGAGGGGACGTCATACCATTATTTGCCGCCTTCAAGGTTTGTGGAGATAAACCCTGGTGTATTAAAAGCCATAAAACTCGCAATGAATAAATTGTGTTTTCCGCATACGGAGTGCATCACTTGGACAACGGACGGTTTTTACAGAGAAACCCGAGAAAAGATTGCTTACAGAAAAGAAGAGGGCTGTATGGTTGTGGAAATGGAATGTGCCGCGCTCGCGGCGTGCGCAGAGTTCCGAGGAATAGAATTCGGGCAAATTTTATTTACCGCCGACACGTTGGCAAAAGTAAACGCTTATGACGAACGAGATTGGGGCAAGGAGTCTTTTGAAAAAGCCCTTTTAATCTGTATGGATATTATTTGTGAGATGTAAGTTTGAATTTTTGGGAGAAAAATATGACGTATCAAGAACGAAAAGCGCTTGCGGGCTCTTTTCTCGGTAAAACGGTTAAGATTATAATAGACAGACCGCTGGGAAGCGCCCACCCCAAGCACCCTGATATAATATATCAAGTGAATTACGGCTATATTCCAACCGTTTTTTCGGGCGACGGCGAGGAAATAGATGTATATCTGCTCGGTGTGGATTTGCCCGTTACGGAATATACCTGCAAAATTATCGGTATCGCACACAGAGAGGACGATGACGAGGATAAGCTCATTGCCGCACCCGATGGAGTGGTATTTTCCCAAAACGAAATGGCAGAGAAAATCTATTTTCAAGAGAAATATTTTAAAACAACAATAGAGGCGCTATATCAAAAGATATGAGAGGAAACACGTAAATGAAAAACAGAATGATTTCCGATATATCAAATTATATTTTTATTGAGGACACTCCCTGCGAGGTCGATGCAATATTTTTGCCGGGAGGTTCACACCCCGAACAGCCCGAATATGCTGCCGAACTTTACAAAAAGGGTTTTGCAAAGTTCATTATTCCGTCGGGCGGGGTCAGCATAAAACGGGAAAAGTGGGCGGGCGTACGCTCCAAGGCAGATATTTATAACGGCACATATACATCGGATTGCGAATTTTTTACCGATGTGCTTTTGAAAAACGGTGTTCCGAAGACTGCAATTTTTGGGGAAAATAAATCGAGATACACAAAGGAAAATGCGTTTTTTTCAAAAGCGGTTGCCGATGCGCACAATCTGCAAATAAAAAAGGCTATTATTGTTTGCAAGGCTTTTCACGCTCGCAGATGTTTTATGTTATATCAAATGGCATTTCCTGAAACTCAAATAAATGTTTGCCCCGTGCATTGCTATAATATTACAAAAGAAAATTGGCACGAAAGCGAGCAGGGCATAGAACGTGTTTTGGGTGAGCTTGAACGCTGCGGAAATCAAACCGCAGATGAATTTAAAGAATATGCCAAAAATCAGGTTCACTTCAAAAAAATCCCTTAAATAAAAAACTCCTTGCAGGAAAAAACTATTCCTGAATGAAAGGAGTTTTTTTATGAAAATAGATAAGGAAACATATAAAAAATACGCCAAAAGCCGTGCGCCCTCCTCGCCGCTTCTGAAAGATATGCTGTTTGCTTTTCTTGTGGGAGGCGCGATTTGCGCTTTTGCCGAGGGGATTTATAATTTCTACCTCTATATAAAAATAGAGGAGGACACGGTGCGCACGCTCGTGCCTGTAACAATTGTCTTTCTTGCCTCGCTCACCACGGGGCTCGGCGTTTTCGATAACCTCGCCAAATTTGCGGGGGCGGGTACGCTTGTGCCTATAACGGGGTTTTCCAACGCCGTAATCTCGCCCGCGCTCGACGATAAGAGCGAGGGGCTCGTTATGGGTGTGGGCGCGAAGATGTTTACAATCGCGGGCCCCGTAATCGTATACGGCGTGATTTCGTCCGTTATATACGGCGTGCTCTATTGGCTTTGTGGGGTGATTTTATGAGCGTTATAAGGCTTGAAAATGCGCCTTCGGTTATAGGCTACGCCGCCGTGGTGGGAAGAAGAGAGCACGAGGGTCCGCTTTCGGACGATTTTGACCTGCACGACGAAAAAGAAAAATTCGGTATGGACACGTGGGAAAAGGCGGAAAGCGAGATGCAACGCCTTGCGCTCAACCTCGCGCTTGCAAAAGCGAAACTGACGGGCAAGGAGCTGGGGGCGATTTTCGCGGGCGACCTTATGAACCAATGCATAGGCTCCTCTTATGCGGCAGAATGTTCGCATCGCCCGTTTTTCGGGCTTTACGGCGCTTGTTCTACGTTCGCAGAGGGAAGTGTGCTGGGCTCGCTCCTCGTTGACAGAGGCGTTTTTTCAAAGTGTGCCGTGCTTGCTTCCTCTCACTTTTGCACGGCGGAGCGTCAGTTTCGCTACCCGCTTGAATACGGAGGGCAGAGAACGCCCACCTCTCAGCGCACCGCCACGGCGGCGGGGGCGTTTATACTTTCCGCGCAAGGAGCGGGGCCGTACGTGCGCGAGGTTCTGCCGGGAACAATCGTGGATATGGGTATAACCGACATCAACAATATGGGCGCGGCTATGGCGCCCGCCGCATACGACACGCTTACTAAATATTTCGAGGAAACGGGCAAAAAACCCGAAGATTTCGACTTGATTTTAACGGGCGACCTCGGCAAAGAGGGGCACGGAATTATCTGCGACTTTATGAAAAATGCAGGATATGATATGAGTGGGGTTTACAACGATTGCGGACTTATGCTGTATAGCGCCGCTACGCAGGATATGCACGCAGGCGGCTCGGGTTGTGGGTGTAGCGCCTCCGTTATGGCGGGGCATATTATGAAACGCTTTGAAAAGGGAACTGTGCGCGATGTGCTTTATATAGCCACGGGCGCACTTATGAGTCCTGCGAGCCTGCAACAGGGCAGAAGCATACCCGGCATTGCACACCTTGTGCGCATAAGCGCGGAAAGGGGCGGCGAATGAGTTTATTTTGGGATATAGTAAAAGCTTTTTTAGTGGGCGGGGCAATTTGCGCCGTGGTGCAGATATTTATAGACAAAACGGCGCTCACGCCCGCACGAATACTCGTGTGCCTTGTAACGCTCGGTGTGATTTTGGGCGCTGTGGGAGTTTATAAGCCGTTTATAGATTTCGCGGGGTGCGGCGCATCCACACCGCTTACGGGGTTTGGCGCAACTCTTGCGGAAGGCGTGCGCAAGGCTGTGGACGAACGCGGGCTTATCGGCGCGCTGACGGGCGGGCTTACGGGCAGCGCCGGCGGCATTACCGCGGCAATCTTCTTTGGCTATTTCTTCGCGCTTATTTTCCGCTCCAAGCCGCGAGATTGATATGTTAAATCCGTACCTTTCATTACAGTTACGGATTTTTTTGCTTTACGCGGTTTTAGTTGCAAATTTTATGTGACAGTGCCACATTACTTTGATATAATAATATAAGTAAATAATATTAAAAACTTATTTTTGTCGAAAGGGAATTTTATTTTGAACGAATTTGATAAAATATACGGAAACGAAGACGTAAAATCCCTTTTTGCCTCTTGTATAAAAGAAAAACGGCTTTCGCACGCATATATGCTCGTGGGTCCTGCAGGATGCGGCAAAAAAACATTTACGCACGCGGTTGCGGCAGAGCTCGCGCGGCACGACGGAGCGGAAGAAGCTGTTGTGGAAAGAATAAAAAGCGGGCATTCGCCCGACGTGCTCACCATTCCCACGGAGGAAAAACGCATAGGTATAGACACGGTGCGTTCCTTTGTTTCCACGGTGTATCTTACGCCGAATGAGCTGGATTTCAAAATGTATATTTTCGACGAAGCGGATAGGCTCACGCCGCAGGCACAGAACGCTCTGCTTAAAATTATAGAGGAGCCGCCGAAGCGCGTTTATATTTTTCTGCTTGCAAAGAACCCGGGGGCGCTGCTTCAAACGGTACGTTCGCGCGTAATCAGCGTAAATATGCAGACGTTTGAGCCGCAGGAAGTGCAAAAATACCTTGCGGATGACGAGGCTTTTGCCGCCGCAGACGAGGCGCGAATGGATTTTGCTATGAAGATGTCGGGCGGGGCGCTCGGCGCCGTACGCGAGCTTGCAAACCCCGAGAACAAGGAGTTTGATGCTTACAGCAAAGCCTGCGAAGCGCTTTCCTCTCTTTCAAAAAAGAACAGGAGCATTTCTTATTTCGATTTCCTTGCTTCGGTTACTTCTTTTGCGGATAGCTCTGATAAGCTCTCGCTTTTTCTGAAATATCTTTTGTGCCTTTATCGCGATATTTTGTCGGCGCAGAACTCGGAAGAGCTGCCGCTTGAAATACTCGATGACGACACAGCCGTGCACTATGCTTCGCTCTTTTCGGTGCGTACGGTGCTTTCGGCTCTTGAGCTTGTTTCCGAAGTTCAGCGGAATATGGCTTTTAACTCCAATATAGCGCTCGCCGCATTTTATTTGGCGGAAAACCTTTGGCGCGCAACCTAACGAACCTTTACAGAAAGATGTGATAATATGAATACAAACGAAGAAAATGCCGCTGTGGCGGCGGAAGAAATAAAAACAGAATATGAAATTGTGGGAGTGCGCTTCAAAGAGCACGGAAAAACGTATTTTTTTGACCCGTGCGGTATAAAAGCGAGCGCGGGCGAAGCCGTAATCGTGGAAACTGCGCGCGGTATGGAATACGGTGTGCTTGCCGTAGGCAATAAAATAGTGCCTGCGAAGGATGTTGTTTTGCCCCTGCGCCCCGTTGTTCGCAAAGCTACGACAGACGACACGGAAAAATATAAAATCAACAAAGAAAAAGAAAAGGTGGCAGAGGAAATCTGCCTTAAAAAAATAAAAGAATTCGGGCTCGGTATGAAGCTTGTAGACGTGGAATATACGTTTGACAATTCCAAACTTATGTTTTATTTCACGGCAGACGGCAGGGTGGACTTCCGCGAGCTTGTAAAAGAACTTGCCTCCATTTTCCGTACGAGAATAGAGCTTCGCCAAATAGGTATACGTGACGAAACAAAGCTTATCGGCGGTCTTGGCGTGTGCGGCTTGCCTTTCTGCTGCAAAAAGTTCCTTTCCGACTTTGTTCAGGTTTCCATAAAAATGGCGAAAGAGCAAAATCTTTCGCTCAACTCCCAGAAAATTTCGGGTGCGTGCGGCAGACTTATGTGTTGCCTGCGCTACGAACACGAATTTTACGAGGAAGAGCTTAAAAAGCTCCCCAAAGTGGACAGCACAGTAACCACGAAAGACGGCAAGGGTTACGTTTCCGAGGTTTCGCCGCTTACCGGTATTGTCAGGGTGAAATTTGTGGATAACGATAACGTGACTTTCCGTTCCTACCTCGCAGAGGATATAAAAGTTATTGCGCCCCCCAGAAAAGGCGGCAAAAATCACAGAGATAACAGCGAAACGGAAGACACCGAATAAAAAACAATACCACCGAATTTGGAGTGATACTCCAAGCGGAGTATCACTTATAGAAAGCAAAAAAGAGAGTAACACGGATTTTTACTTCCGTGTCACTCTCTTCTTTTTGTTCCGAATTAAATAATCAAGCACAAAAAATGCAATGATTTTTTTTGCACTTGATTGACAAATAAAATTAACCGTGATATAATTTTTATAGTTAGCGAACGCTAACTGAGGCGATTTGAAATTTTTGCTTTCACAAAGAAATGCCGGGATTTTTGCGGATTGATTTTGCTGAATATATAATATCCCACATATTTAGCCGCAAGCCAACGGCAATGTTTACGTAGAAGGAGGTAAAATGGATGGAAAAAGATAAATTGGAACTAAAAAGAGAGCGCGAAAAGAAAACGGTATCCTTGATGATACGTATTTACTGCAAGAAAAAACATAAAACAAAACACGGTCTTTGTGCCGAATGTGAGGCGCTTGATTCTTATGCAAAAATGCGAAGTGACAAATGCCCATTTATGGAAACGAAGACTTTTTGTTCCAACTGCCGTGTTCATTGCTATAAGGCGGAAATGCGCGAAAAAATACGCGAGGTTATGCGTTTTTCGGGGCCGCGTATGATATTCAGCCATCCTATTATGGCTATTCGTCACGTAATAGAAAGCAAAAAAGAAAAAGGAGGATTTAAAAAGACAATGAAAATCAAAAAAATACTATGGCTTATACTTGGGTACATAGGGCTTGTTCTCGGTGCTATCGGAGCGGTGATTCCGATGTTGCCCGCGTTCCCGTTCCTTTTGCTTGCGGCGTTCAGCTTTGCAAAAAGTTCCGAAAAGCTGCATACTTGGTTTATCAATACCAAACTCTATAAGAAAAACCTTGAAAGTTACGTTGCCGGCAGGGGAATGACTTGGGCAACCAAAATCAGAGTGATGGTCACCGTAACTTTGCTTATGGGAATAGGGTTTACGATGATGCTTTTTAAGGAGCTTTTCATACCTTGCAACATTTTGTTCTGCGTTTGGGCGTTCCATATTGTTTACTTTGTTTTCTGTGTGAAGAAATACACACCGGAGGAAAAAACGACGGCAGAGGAAATAAAAGAAAACAGCGAACTGTAACATAATCGACAAGACGATTTCGATATAAGGAAAGAAGGATTTTTATGGCACTTGTAGAATTTAAAAATGTAACGCGTGTTTACAAGACGGGAGAGCACGAGCTTCGCGCGCTTGACGGTGTAGATATGAAGCTTGAAGAGGGAAAATTTATTGTCATTCTCGGCCCTTCGGGTGCGGGAAAATCTACGCTTTTGAATATGCTTGGCGGCCTCGACAGCCCGACAAGCGGTAAAATTATAGTCAATGGCAAAGATATTTCCACATTTACCAACAACGAGCTTGCAGATTACCG
>JAFTOK010000001.1 GCA_017463815.1 Clostridia bacterium
CGCCTACTCCTTCAGTCTTCGCCTTTGGGGCGAATCCAGCTCCCTCCCGGAGGGAGCCTCAGGGTTAGCAAATGCAAGATAAAAAATGTAAAGTTTTAGTTGAAACAAGGTAGTAGGGGACGGCGCCCTCGACGTCCCAAGCCTTCCCCAAGTAGGGGAAGGTGGCATTTGCGAAGCTTGAGCGTAGCAAATGACGGATGAGGATGCCAACTACTCATCCACCGCAAGCGGTCCCCCTTCCCTCGCAAGGGAAGGCTCGGAAACGTAAGTTTTTCCGGTCATACGGAAATCGCTATTGTTCCATATTCGGTTTTTCACGTACTTCGTCTATCTCGTCCATAATTTTTTGAAGAGTATCTATAAATTTATCCATATCTTCAAAAACCAGCGAAAGCAGAGATTCGTAAAACCCAAAACCCACGAAATTGTAAATTTCGCGCAAAAAAATCATACGGTTAAGAATATCGTATATTCCGTCCTCGCATCGGCACAGCACGCATTCCTTGCTCGGCTTAAATTTTTCCATATTTTTCACCTCCTTTATGCAATCATTCGGTTGCATAACAACATTATAGCAACTGATAGGTGGCTTTTCAAGAGCAACCGTTTGGTTGCGTGATATAATCTGCTTAATAGACAAAAAACATAATGTATGCGGGGTGAAATTTTATGTATTTTTATAGAAGGCTTAAAGATTTAAGAGAAGACAACGACAAAACCCAGGAAGAAATCGCAGAAATTCTTGGAACAGTACGTCAGCAATATGCAAAATATGAAAACGGCAAACAAGAATTGCCTATGCACCATTTTGTGACGCTCGCAAAATATTACAACGTATCACTCGATTATCTGGCGGGGATTATAAGCGAGCCGAGAAAGCTGAAATAACAGTGAAGGCTCCCTTGTGCAAAGGGAGCTGTCAGTGCAAGCTGACTGAGGGATTGTTTCCTAACATTTTTGAGCTTTTTAGCACAATCCCTCCGTCTTTTGCAAAAAAAGAGAGGCGTCGCCTCTCTTTTTTCATATTATTTTGCATCGAACCACGTTTTGCCCACGCCGACCTCTGCGGAAAGCTTCACGGGCAAATCTATTGCTCCCTCCATTTCGCGCACAAGAAGCGCCTTTACCTCGTCCGCACAAGATTCGTGTGCCTCTATTATAAGTTCGTCGTGTACCTGCATAATGAGTTTTGCATCATACCCGCCCTCGCGCAGTTTACGCTCTACGTTTACCATAGCCAGCTTGATTATATCTGCGGCGCTGCCCTGAATAGGGCTGTTCATCGCCACGCGCTCGCCGAAAGCCACTTCCATCTTTCTTTTCGAGGAAAGCTCTTTTATATATCTTCTTCTGCCCAGAAGCGTTGTTACAAAACCGTCTTTTTTCGCCTGCTCCACGATATCGGAAAGGTATTTTTCTACCATCGGGTAGGATTTAAAATACCCCTCGATGTATTCTTTCGCCGCAGAAAGCGGTATATGCAAATCACTCGCGAGCGAGAAAGCCCCCATACCGTACACAATACCAAAGTTTATGGCTTTTGCGCGCTTACGCAGTTCCACGCTGACTTCGTCTGCCGCCACGCCGAAAACGTTCATCGCCGTGGACGTGTGAATGTCCGCACCGCTCGCGAAAGCGGAAATCATACCCTCGTCGCCCGAAATAGCCGCGAGCAAGCGGAGCTCGATTTGCGAATAGTCCGCGTCGATGAGCACGTACCCCTCTTTTTCCGCCGCGAAAAACTTGCGCATTTCGCGCCCGAGTTCCGTTTTAATTGGGATATTCTGCAAGTTCGGTTCTGTGGAGGAAAGTCTGCCTGTGGCTGTTAGCGCCTGCTTGAACGAGGTGTGCACTCTGCCGCCCTCGTCCGCCGCCGCGAGAAGCCCCTCCGCATACGTGCTTTTCAGCTTTGCCACCTTGCGGTATTCCAGAATTTCGCCGATAATCGGGTGGTAGGGGCGCAGTTTTTCCATAACCTCCGCATCGGTGGAATATCCGCTCTTTGTCTTTCTCACGGGAGGCAAGCCGAGCACCTCGAAAAGTATGTGCCCGAGCTGTTTAGGGGAGTTCACGTTGAACTGCTCGCCCGCAAGAATGTATATTTTTTCAAGGTGCAGTTCTATCATCTCAGTGAGCTTCGTGGAAAACTCCGCAAGGCTCGCCGTGTCCACAAAAAAGCCCTCTTTTTCCATATTATAGAGCACGCGCGCGAGCGGGAACTCTATTTTTTCGTAAAGCTCGTATTGGTGGCTTTTTTCGAGTTCCTCGAGAAATTCGCCGTAGAGCGTGCATATGCAGTGCGCCCTTTCCGCGCCCGTCTGCGGTGTTTTTCCGTGTAGGCGCGCGGCGAGCTTTTCAAGCGAAAAATCGTTTTCGGAAACTGCGGCAACGTAACCCATAAGCATTATATCCTCGCGGCAAGCGGCAAAATCCGTGCCGTAGGGCGCGAGCGCGTGGTACGCCGCCTTTGCATCGTGTACGATGAAGGCGTAATCCCTAGCCGAAAGATAAGGCAGAGCGTTTTCGAGCGTGTCAGCAAACACCTCGCCGCCTTTGCAGAAGTAAGCCTTTCCCTCCTCCAAATCGAGCGAGAGAGCGTATTTTTCGCCTTTTTCGAGCGCAGAAACACCCTTTTCTTCGCAGAATATAAAGTCTGCTTCCGCTTTTTCGGCATTTTCCGCGCCTTCGCCCGCTTCTTCGTCAAGGGCGAATTTTTTTATAAATTTTGTAAATTCAAGCTGTGTGAAAAGCTCGCGCAGGCGGGGTTTATCCGCGCCCGTGTAGCGAAACGCCTCAAAATCGCCGCCCAAATCCACGTCGCGCTTGATTGTGGCGAGGAATTGCGAGGTATACGCCATATCCTTGCCTTCCGTGAGCTTTTTCAGCGCGGCGGGGGCGAGTTTTTTGCTTTCTATGTCTTCATAAATCCCGTCGAGGCTGCCGTATTCTGCGATGAGCTTGAACGCCGTCTTTTCGCCTATGCCCTTTACGCCGGGGATATTATCGGAGCTGTCGCCCATAAGCGCCTTTACGTCAACGTATTGGTCGGGGCGAACGCCGTATTTTTCCGTGAACGCCGCCGCATCGAAAAGGAGCGGCTCTGTGTTCGTTACGAGAATTATGCGCGTTTTATCGGAGATGAGCTGGAGCGAGTCGCGGTCGCCCGTGAGAATGTAGACCTCCACGTCCTCCTGTGCTTCGCCCATTGCGGCGAGCGTACCGAGAATGTCGTCTGCCTCAAAGCCCTCTTTTTCTATGCAATGCGCGCCGAAAGCGGCAAGGCAATCGTATGCGTAGGGGCGCTGAACGGCGAGCTCGTCCGGCATACCGTGGCGGTTTGCCTTGTAGGCGTCGAACGCCTTGTGGCGGAACGTGGGCGCACGCAGGTCGAACGCTACGGCGAAATAATCGGGGCGGAGCTCCTCTACGTGGCGGTTTATTATGTTAATCGTGCCGTATACGGCATTTGTGGGAAGCCCGTCTGCCGTGGTCAGCGCGCGAACGCCGTAAAACGCACGGTTTAGTATGGAGTTTCCGTCTACTGCAAGAAGTTTTTTCATATTTGTTCCTCTGTGGTTTGTGTTTTTCGCAAACGTACAATTTTTCGCAAAAATTTGTTAAAAATCTTTTTAAAATTTCATTCTTCACTTTTTAGGTCGGTTTAAAGGGCCGATGATATTCTTTATTACGTGCTCATCTGCTTTTGTAAAATTCGTCGCGCAGAATGGCGTAAATTTTTATCGTGCGGTATTCCCCTTTCACGAGCAAGGAGGAATAGAGCGTTGCCTCGTGGCGCATACCGCATTTTTTCGCCACACGCTCGCTCGCCGCGTTGCCCATCATAATGCGAACGTACAAGCGGTGCAAGCCGAGCACACCGAAACCGAAGCTCATAACGCGTTGCAGCGCTTCCGTGGCGTAGCCCGCGCCCCAGAAATCGGGGTTTATAACGTAGCCTATTTCGCCCGTGTCGTTTTCAAGGTCTATGGAGGCAAAACCGCAGGTTCCTATCATCTTGCCGTTTTCGGCGAGGGTGAGCGCCCAATCGAAAAACCCGCAGGAAGCATACTGCGACTGCACAAATTTAAGGTAACTGTGCGTAAACTTGCGGCTTACGTGCGGTTCCCAAAGCAGAAACTGCGTTACAATCGGGTTCTGGGCATATTCGAACATATCGTCTGCGTCTGCAGGGAGCATTTTTCGCAGCACCAGGCGTTCCGTGGTTATAACGGGAATCTTTTTAAATAAAGAAAGTTCGGATTTATTCATAAAAGAGCCTTTTATTTTTCAAAAATTAGGTGTATAATAAATATTAACTGAAAATATAATTCACAAAACGGGAATTTTGCATTATACTATAATTATACGGTAAAAAACAAAAAAATTCAATAAAAATTTGTCTTATTTACACGAAATCAAACTTGCGTTCACGCATTTGTAACAAAATTGTGTTATTATATTATCATAACAACTGAAAATAACCGAAAAGGAGAATTCATATGTGGTCTTTTGACGAAGAAGAAAACAAAAACGAAACGCCCGAAAACGGCGCGGGCACAGAAGAACCCCAAAGCCCTAAAAGGGACGACGATTTCAGCGAACGTGACCCGTTCAGCCGCGGCGGCGATTTCTACAAAAGTTACAGCGGCGGCGAAAGCGGCGGAAACGCCCCAAAAAAACCGAAAAAATCGGGCGGCATTCTACCCGTTATGCTCGTTTGCGCGGTTGTTTTTGCGGCTACGATATTCATCGGCTCTTTGCTCGGCGGCGGCAATATGCCCTGGGGCGGTATAGGCGCGGGCAACACGGCGGCTACAACACAAGGCACACCCGGCGGCACGGGAAGCACGGGCGGCACACAGGGCACACAGGCCACAGCCCCCGGCATAACACCCGGCACGGGCAGCATCACACCCCCTATTTCCTACGTTCAGTGGGACAGCGCAATCGTTGAAAAATGCCTTAACGCAAGCGTGCTTATCACCGTGGAAAACGTGGGCTCCGGTTCCGGCGTTATATACACACAGGACGGCTATATCCTTACAAACTACCACGTTGTGAGCAACAACGACAACCCCATCACGGTAACGCTGTACAGCGGCGAAGAACTTCCCGCAACGTATATCTACGGCGACGAAAGCAACGACATCGCCGTAATCGGGATAGAAAAAGACAATTGCGTATACGCGGAAATTTCCACGGCTGACGTAACTCATATGATGCCCGTTATGGTAATAGGCAACGCGCTCGGCAGAGGCTTCAATACTACGGCAGGCGTTATAAGCGCCCCCGCGAGCGACGTATATTTCTCTTCAACATACGAAACGATGACACTCATTCAGATAGACGCGGCGGTGAACAACGGCAACTCGGGCGGCGGCCTTTTCAACACGGCAGGCCAGCTTATAGGCATCGTAAACTCCAAGCTTTCGGGCACAACGTCCTCGGGAGCAAGCATAGATAACACGGGCTTTGCCATTCCTATGTCCACGGTTATGAAATGTGTAAACGACCTCAAGGAGCACGGCTACGTTCAGGGTGTTGCGCGCCTCGGCGTGGCGGTTAACAACTACCTCACGCTTGCCAACGGCAGAACGTACACGGGTACGGGCATAAACGTGGTGGTTTCCACGGCATCCGAGGGCAGCGCGAGAAAAGCAGGCATCGAAGTAGGAGATATACTTTACGAAATAAACGGCGAAACAATAAGCTCCTTTGAAACCCTCAAAAAGATACTCACGGCGTATTCCGTAGGCGACACAATCGAAGTAACCGTGCTCCGCCCCACGGAAGATGCAAAAAAACAGACCGAGCCCTACGCATACCTCCGCAAATGCGAGGAAATTAAGCTCACGCTCAAATTTGTGGAATTCAACCCCAACAACCCTTAAAAAGCTAAATCCTTCCCCTTAAAAATTATAGATAAATATGAACGGAGAAAGCACCTTGCGGTGCTTTCTCTGTTTTTGTGGGGCTTACGGATACGCCGAGAAAATTGAAATAATTCTTTTTTTATACTGCCGCGGGCGAACACATCAAAACATTCGTTTCGTTCAAGGTACAAGGCAGAAGGAGTTATCGAAGATAAACAAATTTATTTTTGCAAAAATTTCAAGTGCACGTCTACTCCTTCAGTCTTCGCCTGATGGCGAATCCGGCTCCCCCCCGGAGGGAGCCTTAATGAGCGCTATACAAAAAAATCATTTTAATTTACCTAATTTTAGGCGAATAAAGTTGACAAGCGCGCGCGAAATAATATATAATATATTTGTACACTTTAGAATGGGATAATGTCAGCCCATCAAAAAACACAGCAAACATAACAAATATATATACGTTACCGAAAGGCACAAATAATGATAAGAAGTATGACAGCATTTGGCCGCGCAACGGGTAAAGCCCCCGGGCGCGACATAATTGTGGAAATCAAATCTGTGAACAATCGCTTTTTCGATTGCCAGGTAAAGCTCCCCCGTCTTTTCGCTTTTCTCGAAGACAACGTTAAAAAACAGGTTGCCGCACGCGGCATAGCACGAGGCAAAGTGGACGTTTACATCACTATTGACGTAACGGACACGGCGGGCGTGGAAGTTGAAATCGACAGAACATATGCAAAAAGCTACATAGACGCGCTGAAAAAACTTTCAGAGGAGTTCGACCTCCCCTGCGACATCACGACGATGCGCGTGGCACAAAACCGCGATATTTTCGCAGTAAAAAAAGCGGAGGAAGATGCCGAAGCCGAATGGCAGGCGCTGCTTCCCGTGCTGAACGCCGCGCTTGACGCGTTCATCGCCGCAAGAGAGCGCGAGGGCGAAAATATGCGCCGCGACATAGCAGAAAAGAAGGCAAACGTAAAGGCGCTCGCAGAGAAAATCGCGCCGCTTTCCGAACGCGACAAAGCGGAACAGTATGAAAAAATGAAAGAGCGCATACGCGACCTCGTGGGCGACAGCGTGCCGCTCGATGAATCCAAACTCATAACGGAATGTGCCGTTTATGCAGACAAGGTCGCCGTAGACGAAGAAATCGTGCGCCTCTCTTCCCACTTTGAAGCGTTCGATGCAATTCTTGCGGCAAAAGAGCCCGTGGGCAGAAAGCTCGATTTCCTTATGCAGGAAATGAACCGCGAAACGAACACCATCGGCTCAAAGGCTTGCGACGTGGAAATTGCCCGTATAGTCGTGGAAATGAAATCCGAGCTTGAAAAAATACGCGAACAAATACAAAATATAGAATAAAGGTTTTTGTTATGAAATTTATAAACATCGGTTTTGGCAATATGGTCGCTTCCCACAGAGTCGTGACGCTCGTAAGCCCCGACTCCGCGCCCATAAAAAGACTTATTCAAGATGCAAAAGATTCCGGCAGAGTTATCGACGTTTCCTGCGGCAGAAGAACGCGCTCCGTGATTGTAACGGATTCCGAGCACGTTATACTTTCCGCCGTTCAGCCCGAAACCATAGCCGTGCGCCTGAATGGTCAGAGCGACGACGGCGACGACGATGCGGATACATCGGAGGAATGATATGAAAAAAGGTTTGCTTTTTGTTATTTCAGGCCCTTCAGGCACGGGCAAAGGCACGGTTATGAAGCATTTGCTCGACACAGGCGAATATTTCTATTCCGTTTCCGCCACCACCCGCGCGCCAAGAGGCGAAGATAAAGAGGGCGTTACGTACTATTTCGTAACGCGCGAACAGTTTGAAGAAAAAATCGCGCAGGGCGAAATGCTCGAATATGCCGAATACTCCGGCAACTATTACGGCACGCCGAAATTCGCCGTGGAAAACGCTCTCGCGGCGGGCAAAAACGTCATTCTGGAAATTGAAACCTTAGGCGCTTTGCAAATCCGCAAAATTATGCCCGAGGCGGTGCTTATCTTCATTTTGCCGCCCGATATAGAAACCTTGCGCGCCCGCCTCACAGGCAGAGGCACGGAAAGCGCCGAGGTTATCGAAACACGTATGGCGCAGGTTCAGCGCGAGGTTGCGCTTCTCGATAAATACGATTACGCCATAGTAAACGAAAACGGCAAATCGGAAGAAGCGGCAAAAGCCATTATGGGCATCGCCGCCGCAGAAAAGCTCCGTGCAAGCAGAAACGCAGAGCTTAAAGAGAAGTTTTTGGGGTAACCGTTTCCTAAAAAACACAAAGCTCTCCCTTGGGAGAGCTCCGCGAAAGCGGTGAGAGGGTTTGCCTTATATAACAACTTTGCACAAACGCCCTCTCCGTCTTGCTTACGCAAGCCACCTCTCCCAAGGGAGAGGCTTTAAGATGTTATTACAATAATTCCGTTCGCGAAGCGAACACCTAAATTATTCATTATTCACTATTCATTATTCATTACATAAAATTCAGGAGGTACATCTATTATGATGATTAAACCGTCTATCGACCAGCTTACAAACGGTGGTGAAATCAACCGTTACGAACTCGTTATCGCAACAAGCAAGGTTGCAAGAGTTATTACAGACGAATACTGCGAACAGCGCGAACACGCAGAACAGATGATTCGCGACGGGCAGACAGACAAAAGCCTTTCTTCCCTTATAAAAGGCGACATCCGCGACAAAAAAGCCGTAGAAAACGCCGTTCAGGCGCTCGCAGCAGGCGAATTTGAAATCGTTGTAGACCCCGTTCCCGAAGAAGCAACGGAAGAAACAACGGAAAACGCTGAAGAAGAAACCACCGTAGCATAATGGAAGCGCATATGAGAACGGCAGGCGTGCGTATGCTCGACGTGCCGTACCACGCGGACATAGAGTATACATACTACGTGCCCGAAACGCTTCCCGATATAAAGCGCGGCGATTTTCTGCTCGTGCCGTTCGGCGCGAGCAACAAAAAGGTGCCCGCCGTTGCCGTAACGCTTTCCAAAACCACAGATTACAGAGAGCTCAAGCCCGTTTTCAAGGTTTATGAGGACGGCACGAAGCTTTCTGAAAAAATGATGCGCCTTGCCGATTTTCTCTGCGGGCGCACATTCTGTTCTTTCGGTGAGGCGGTCAAAAGGCTTGTGCCGAGCGACCTTATCCCCCACGCGAACGAATATTTTTCCGTGGTGGAGGGCGCAGAGCCCACGGCGTTTTCCAAACGCCACGCCGCCACGCTCGCGTATATAGCAGAACACGGCGCCGTTTCCCGCGAGCGCCTTATGCGTGAAACGGGCGTAACGACCGATACGATTAACAAAATGTGCCGCGAGGGGCTTATAGAAAAAAGCTCGCGCGCCGCGCTTTCACAGGGCGCGTACACAACGCTCATTCTCCCCGTGGAAAACGCAGACACAAGCGTGCTGGAAAAGCCCCGCACGCCTCAGGCACACATAGACCTCTACTGCTACGTATGCGAATGCGGCGCAATCGAGAAAAAAACTCTGCTTGCCGACGGGTTTACCCCCGCGCAGATTTCGGCGGTGGAGAAAAAGGGCTTAATCCGCTCCGAAAAGCAGGAAATTTTGCGAAACCCTTACAAAGATTTAAAAAAGAGCGCGGAACGCCCCACCCTTTCCACAGAGCAGGCAGAGGCAAAAGAAAAGCTCCTCGCCCTTGCCGACGGGGGGCCGCACGCGGCGCTTCTCTACGGCGTCACAGGTTCTGGCAAGACAAGCGTTATTTTAGAGCTTTGCGAGGACATCGTGAAAAAAGGCAGGCAGGCAATAGTGCTCGTGCCCGAAATAGCGCTCACCTGGCAATCCGTTTCGCTCTTTGCCGCAAGGTTTGGCGGGCGGCTTGCCGTTATACATTCCTCCCTTTCCGACGGCGAAAAAGCCGACGCCTTCAAGCGCATTGCGCGCGGAGAAGTGGACGTGGCGCTGGGCACGCGGAGCGCGCTTTTTGCCCCGTTTGAAAACCTCGGGCTCATCGTCATCGACGAGGAGCAGGAGCACACCTATAAATCCGATATGTCGCCGAAGTACCACTCGCGCGATGCGGCGCGCTTTCTTTGCGCGGAGCACGGCGCGCTTATGGTGCTGGCAAGCGCCACGCCTAGCGTGGAAACGTATTACCGCGCGAAAAGCGGGATATACTCTCTCGTGAAGCTTTCCTCGCGCTTTGGCAAGGCACAAATGCCGAACGTGTTCATTTCGGACCTTCGCGAAAACCTCATTCCCGAATGTGAAGAAAACATAGGCAGCGAGCTTGCCGTAGAGCTTCAAAAGAATCTCGACGAAGGCTTCCAATCCATACTTTTCCTCAACCGCCGCGGGTACAACAGCTATTTTTCCTGCCACGCTTGCGGAAAAGCCGTGCTTTGCCCGAACTGCTCCGTAACGCTGACGTATCATTTATATAAAAAAAGCAACAAAAGTTATTTGCAGTGCCACTACTGCGGCCACCGCATACCCACGCCGCACCTCTGCCCCGAATGCGGGAGCGAGCATATTGCGGGCGGCGGTTTTGGCACACAGAAAATAGAAGAAGAACTGCACCGCCGCTTCCCAACGGCGCGCATTTTGCGCCTCGATGCCGACTCCACGCGCACGAAATTTGCACAGGACAAAATCCTTTCGGATTTCCGCGAGGGCAAGGCAGACATTTTAGTGGGCACGCAAATGGTAACTAAAGGACACAACTTCCCACGAGTCACCCTCGTAGGCGTCGTGAACGCAGACAACTCACTTTTTATGAACGATTTTCGCTCGGGCGAGCGCACTTTCTCCGTTGTGACGCAGGTTGTGGGCAGAGCGGGCAGGGGCGAGCACCCCGGCAGAGCTATGCTCCAAACGTACAACCCCGAAAACGAAACCTTACTGCTTTCCGCAGAGCAGAATTTTGAAAAATTCTACGAAAGCGAAATTATGATGCGTAAAAACTTCGTTTTCCCGCCGTTTTGCGACATAGCGCTCTTCAGCTTTTCCGCCGTGGAGGAGGCAAGCCTTGCCACCTTTGCGGAAGATTTCGGCACCGAAATCCGCGAAAAGCAGAAAAAGGAGTATGCGAAAATACCGCTTATAATCTACGGCCCGTTCGATGCGGCTATATACAAAATAGGCGGCAAATTCCGCAAGCAGATTATCGTAAAGCACAAAAACAACGCGCAAAGCCGCGCACTTTTTGCGGAAATGCTGAAAAAATACGGGAAGATAGCGGGCGGAAAGCTCTCGCTTTCCGTGGATATAAATCCGAGCAACATTTAGCAAAGAGCGCTTACGCGCTCTTTGGGAATCTCTCCTCTTTTTCTTGTTTAAAGAAAAAGAGGCAAAAAGAAGAAAAAACCTTGCAGGTTTATCGCTAAGTTCTACCGAAAACCGAAGCGAGAACCGCTCCCCACGCTCGATTTTCCTGCGGAAAATTGCGTGGAACCACGCGGTTTGGCTCAAAGCAAAAATTTTAAGTTTATACGCGCCTTAGCGCGTTTGCAGACATAGCAAGTCTGTACACCGTAACCTTGCGACGGGGTTCGGCACAATTTTTGCGAGCGTGCGAGTGAAAATTCGTGACGGCAGTCGCCTCGCAAAACTAAGAATGGCACAAAAAAGCGATAAAACGGCACGTTTTTCTGCTTCTTTTGCCGCGCCTTTTCTTTCAGATAAAGAAAAGCGCGAATATAATTATTTCAAAAATCGTGCAAGCGATTTTTGTTCCGTAAAAATAAATTTTAAACCGTTTTTTAAAACGGTTTTTGCCCAAAGGAGTCCGATATGGCAAAACTCAGAATTTTAAAAGATAATGAACCCACTTTGCGCAAAAAATCGCGCGAGGTGACGGAAATCACAAAAAGAACCCTCACACTTCTCGACGATATGCTCGAAACAATGCGTAAGGCAAACGGCGTGGGTCTTGCAGGCCCGCAGGTAGGCGTGCTCCGCCGCATAGCCGTAATCGAAGTCGAAGAAGGCAATGTAATTGAGCTTATAAACCCCGTTATAATCGAAAAATCGGGCAGCCAGACGGGCTACGAGGGTTGCCTTTCCGTGCCCGGCAGAACGGGTATTGTGACCCGCCCCGATTACGTGCGAGTAAAAGCGCTCGACAGAAACGGCGAAGAAAAAATTTACGAAGGCACAGGTCTTCTCGCGCGTTGCTTTTGCCACGAAATAGCGCATCTCGACGGCGAGCTTTACACAGACGTGGCAGACAGAATGCTCACGGAAGAAGAGCTCGAAGCATACTACGGAAACAGCGAGGAATAATAATGAAGATACTTTTTATGGGCACACCCGATTTTGCCGTTACGGCACTTCGCGCCCTTTACGAAAAATATAAAGAGGACGTTGTTGGCGTTGTTACACGCATAGATATGCCCAAAAACCGCGGACACGCCCTCACACCCCCGCCCGTTAAAGTGGCGGCGCTGGAAATGGGCTTGCCCGTCTACCAGCCTCAGAACCTGAAAGAGGAAAACTTCAGGGAAACGCTCGAAAGCCTCGCGCCCGACATTATCGTGGTTGCGGCATACGGCAAAATTTTGCCCGAATACGTGCTGAACTACCCGAAGCACGGCTGTATTAACATTCACGCCTCTTATCTGCCCGAATATCGCGGTGCCGCTCCTATTGCGCGCGCTATTATGGACGGCAAAAAAGAGCTCGGCATTACGATTATGTATATGGAAAAAGGGCTCGATACGGGCGATATGCTCGCGCGTAAAATGCTCACGTTTGAAAACGAAAACAAGGGTGAAGCAGAGGAAGCTCTTGCCAAACTCGGCGCTGAAATGATGCTCCTCGAACTCACAAACTTTGAAAACAGCACCCCCTCTCCCCGTGAAAAGCAGGACGACGCACTTTCCTGCTATGCCGCAAAAATCGAAAAAGAAGACTGCAAAATTGATTTTGCAAAAAGCGCTGAGGAAATTAAAAACCGTATCCGCGCACTTGCCCCCGCGCCCTACGCTTTCTCACGCATAAACGGCAAGAACATAAAATTCGTAAAAGCAACTGTTACGGGCGAAAACACGGATAAAGCGCCCGGCACGGTAGTTTCTGTTTCCCCGAAAGGCACAGGCAAGCTCCTCGTTGCCACGGGTAGCGGTGTGCTCAGCATAGAAAAGCTCATACCCGAGGGCAAAAAAGAAATGACAGCCGGCGATTTCGTTCGCGGCAGAGGCGCCGCCGAGGGCGATGTATTTGAGTTTTGAGCAGAGGCGAACCGCGTTCGCCCGTTAGCCTCCCTCTCGAGGGAGGTGGCATTTGCGAAGTTTACGAAGCAAATGACGGAAGGAGTTAGCATAGCATAATGTAACTCTTTTGAAACAATGAATTTATCTTCAAAAACTCCTTCCACCACAACACGAGAACCCCAAACGATGCTTTGCATCATTTGAGGACCCCGCAGTGGTCCCCCTCCCTCGCGAGGGAGGCTATTTATACGAAAGGACAAAATATGAACGCACGCGAAGCGGCTTACACCGCGCTTTTGAGGTATGAAAACAACGCCTCTTATTCCAATATAGAACTCGACGGCACGATAAAAAAATACGGTCTTACAGGCGTGGAACGCTCGTTTTTCACAGCACTTTTCTACGGTGTTATAGAGCGCGGAATAACGCTCGACTATTATATTTCCAAACTTTCCGAACGCAAAATTTCCGAAATTGACCGCGATGTGCTTATAATGCTCCGTATGGGACTCTACCAGCTTATGTATATGGACAAAGTGCCAGAAAGCGCCGCTGTAAACGAAAGCGTGGCTCTTGCCCGCCGCTTCTGGGCGAAGAAGAACAGCGAAAACTTTGTAAACGCCGTTCTGCGCGGCTTTATCCGCCAGAGGGACAAAATCCCGCTCCCCGACAACAAAAAGCATTATATAAAGCACATTTCCGTTAAATATTCTATGCCCGAATGGCTCTGTGTGCTCTTTGCAAAAAGCTACGGCAAATCGAAAACGGAAAGCATCTTCGAGGCGATGAACCACGTGCCGCCTATGACCTTGCGTGTAAACACGCTGAAAACCACGCGTGATGAGTTTGCAGAAAAGCTCTCCACGGCAGGTATAGAATGCAGAAAAACGAAAAACGCCGCGTATGGCGTAAAACTGCGCGCCTCCACACCGTATGAAGCGCTCGCTCCGTTCGATGGTGAATTTTTCGTGCAGGACGAAGCTTCGCAAATCTGCACGGAAGTGCTGGGCGCACAAAAAGGCGAGCGCGTGCTCGACGCTTGCGCCTGCCCGGGCGGCAAAAGCTTCGGCATAGCGCTGTATATGGAAAATGAGGGCGAAATACTCTCCTGCGACCTGCACAAAAACAAGCTCTCGCTCATAGAGCGCGGAGCTGAGGGCCTCGGTATTTCCATTATAAAAACGATGGAGCGCAACGGCACGAAAGAAGACAACGAAAGCGGTACGTTCGACCGCATACTTTGCGACGTGCCCTGCTCCGGCCTCGGCGTTATAGCAAAGAAGCCCGACATACGCCGCAAAAACCCCGAGGACATAGAACGCCTCCCCGAGGTTCAGGCAAAAATCCTCGCCGAAAGCGCGCGCCACCTCAAAAACGGCGGCACGCTTGTGTACTCCACCTGCACGCTCAACCCGAAAGAAAACAAAGAAATCGTGGAAAACTTCCTCGCCGAGCACGAAGATTTCGCCCTCGTACCATTTAAAATCGGCGAAATCGAATGTGAGGGCTATACGGAACTCTACCCGCACGAGCACCACACAGACGGCTTCTTCATAGCCAAAATGACGAGGAGATAAAATTTATTATGGAAAACAAAATTGATATTTTAAGCCTTTCGCACGCCGAACTGCGCGAATTTATGGCAGAAATCGGCGAGCCGAAATACCGCGCAGACCAAATTTACACTTTCCTTATGCGCGGCGCCTCCTCTTTTGAGGAAATGAACAATATCCCGAAAAAACTTATAGAAAAACTGAATGAGCGCGCATTTTTAGCAACCGCAAAGCAGGTGCAAAAGCTGGTTTCACGCGACGGCACGGCAAAATACCTCTACGAAATGTACGACGGCGAGAAAATAGAAAGCGTTATAATGCGCTACCATTACGGCAACACTATCTGCATTTCTTCCGAGGCAGGCTGCCCTATGGGGTGTGCTTTCTGTGCCTCCACGCTTTCGGGCATTTCGCGAAAGCTCCTTCCCTCCGAAATGCTTTCGCAGGTTATACAAACGCAAAAAGACATCGGCGAGCGCATAGACGGCATAGTGCTTATGGGCATAGGCGAGCCGCTGGATAACTACGAAAACGTCATCAAATTCCTGCACCTCGTAAACGATGAAAAGGGGCTTAACATCGGCTTGCGCCACATTTCCCTTTCCACCTGCGGCATAGTACCGCGCATATATGACCTTGCAAAAGAGGAAATGGCAATCACCCTTTCCATCTCCCTGCACGCGTCAAACGACGAAACGCGCTCCTCGCTGATGCCCGTGAACAAAAAGTGGAATATAGAAGCTCTCCTCACGGCGTGCAGCGATTATTTCGCCGCCACGGGCAGAAGAATTTCTTTCGAATATACCCTTATAAACGGCAAAAACGATAACGAAGCCGCCGCGCGCGAGCTTGCCGCCGTGCTTCGCAAATATTGCAAAAATATGCCTATTCACGTAAACCTCATTCCCGTAAACGCCGTTAAAGAACGCGGTTTTGCGCCGAGCAGTAAAGACGGCATAAGAAAATTCGTGGCGGTGCTGGAGAAAAACCACATCGTCGCCACGGTGCGCCGCCACCTCGGCTCTGATATAGACGCTTCCTGCGGGCAGCTCCGCGCAAAAAAGGCGGAAAATTGAATTCTTATAGGCTTTATTTTCGGGGCGCCGAGGACGTCGCCCTCTACAGTACGAAAAACACATAATATCTCCGTTCGCAACGCGAACACCTTATCTATTATCTACTATCTTTAATTTATTTCCCGCATTTTCCCTCACTCTAACCTTGAAAGGATAAAACAGTATGTTGCTCTATTGCGGAAAAAGCGACGTTGGTATGCGCCGCAAAATTAACCAGGATATTTACGGCGCTATGCCGATTTGGGACGATGACGGACTGCTCCTCATCGTCTGCGACGGTATGGGCGGCCACAAAGCGGGCGACACCGCTTCGCGCACGGCTATGGAGGCTTTCCGCTCCGTGGTGGTTTCGCGCCCCTGCACGGCGGAAGACCCCATAATCCGTTCGGACAATATAAAAAATACACTCGTTGCCGCAGTCAAAGAGGCAAACGAAGCGGTTTACCGCCTCGCACAATCCTCCGAGGCATATACGGGTATGGGCACAACGCTCGTAGCGGCAATTATTTCACGCGGAATGCTCTATGCCGTTAACATAGGCGACAGCCGCCTCTATATAGTAACGCGCCACGAGGCAAAGCAAATCACGCGCGACCATTCTTTTGTGCAATTCCTCGTACAAACAGGGCAGCTCACGCCCGAGGAAGCAAAAAACAGCCCCCGCAAGAACGTGATTACGCGCGCGGTGGGCGTTGCCTCCAAAACGGAGGTTGACTTCTTCAACATCAACCTGCGCAAATGGGGCAGTGGCTACATACTCCTCTGCACAGACGGGCTTACGAACTATCTGGACGACAAAATTCTTTTCGAGCTCCTTTTCCAAAGCCGCGACAAAGTGCGCCCCACACCCCAAGAAGAACTCGCGAAAAAAGCGGATACGCTCGTCGCCTACGCCAACCAATCGGGCGGCAGCGACAATATAACCGTTTTGCTCGCAAAATTTTAAGATGGAGGGCTAAAAATGGAAGATTCCAATCAGTTTTTAGGTTTCACCTTCGACGGGCGCTATAAAACGGAGCGAGTTATCGGCGTTGGCGGTATGTCCTTCGTTTATGCGGCAACAGACGAGCAGACGGGCACGACAGTCGCCCTGAAGCTGCTGAAAGAAAAGTTTTCAGATGATTCCCGCGCTGTCAAGCGTTTTATAAACGAATCCAAATCGCTCGAACTCTTGAGCCACCCGAACATCGTTAAGGTGCACGACATTTCTATACAAACAAAATACAAATATATCGTTATGGAATACATAAACGGTATAACCCTGCGCAAATATATGAACTACAAGCGCACGCTCGACTGGCGTGAGGCTGTGGAGTTTACAGAGCAGATTGCGCTCGCCCTCGACGCCGCACACACAAAAGGCATAGTCCACCGCGATATAAAACCGCAGAACATTATGGTTATGCAAGGCGGCAAGGTTAAAGTTACCGACTTCGGCATAGCAAAAATGCCGAACTCCGAATCGCTCACTATGGTGGATAAAGCCATAGGCACGGTTTACTACATAAGCCCCGAGCAGGCAAGCAGCCGTAAGATAGATGCGCGCAGCGACATATACTCCCTCGGCGTAATGCTCTATGAGATGGTTACGGGGCAAATGCCCTTCACGGCAGACACACCCATAGCCGTCATTATGAAGCATATGAACACGGCGCCCGTGTCCCCAACCAAGCTCGCGCCGAATATCCCCAAGGGTCTGGAGCAGATTATACTCTGCGCTATGGAGAAAAACCCCAAGAACCGCTACCAGAGCGCGGCGCAAATGCTGCGCCACCTCCGCAGGCTCAAAATGGACGAAAACACAATTTTCACCATTCCCAAGCCCGCACAGCGTACGGTAACGAGCGAAACCACGCTCAAGAAAACAATGCGCCACAGCCACGACCATTCCGCAGACGGCGAACACAAGCCGGCACCTCAGGCGCCGCAGGGCGAAAGCTCTCCGCCCGATACAACCGTGCGTAAATTGCACGAGGGCTCGCTCCCCACGGAAAAACACACGCTCGCAGGCGAGCAGACGCCCGTGCGTCCCGCAGGCGGCACTAAACAGCCTACAAGCGGCACTAAACAACCTTCAGGCGGCATAAAACAGCCCACAGGGGGCATAAAACACCCCACGGGTGGCACTAAACAGCCTACGGGCGGTACTAAGCAGCCCACGGGGGGCACTAAACACCCCACGGGCGGTACTAAGCAACCCAACGGGGGCACTAAACACCCCACAGGCGGCACACAACAGCCGAAAAACGTGCAGAAAAAACTGCCTACGTCTGCCCTGCTCCTTATAATCATAGCGCTACTTTTGCTTGCCATAGTGGGTGTAATCTCCCTCACTTTCGGCTCCGAAAACGTAAGCGAGCCGGCATTCCTTGCGGAAGTGGGCAACACAGCCGAAAAAACTCTGCTTTATTTAAAACAAGGTATTTTATGACAGAAAAAAACGAACTTTACGGAAAAATAATCTCCTGCGTAGGCGGGCTTTACACCGTTCAGAAAAAGAACGGCGAGCGCGTATGCGCTCGCGCGCGCGGCTCGTTCCGCTACAATAAAAGCACGCCCCTCGCGGGCGACAACGTTTTTCTTCACAAAGAAAACGATTCTTTTGCCATAGTTCAAATAGCGGAGCGTAAAAATTCGCTCATACGCCCGCCTATTGCCAACCTCGATACGCTTTTCGTCTCCTTTGCTCCCGTAGACCCTATGCCGAACATACTCTGCATAGACAAGCTGCTCTGCGTTGCCGCCGCGGCGAAAATAAACGCCGCCGTGGTCATCACAAAGAGCGACCTTTCCGCGGAGCTTGCCGAAAAATACGCCGAAATATACAAAAAAGCGGGCTACCCCGTATTTGTAACCTCCTCCGTGGGCGGCGGCGGTATAGATAAGGTGCGCGAGTATATCGCAGAGGGCGGCGGAGGCAAAATATACGCCTTCGCGGGCGCTTCGGGCATAGGAAAATCCTCTATAATGAACGCGCTTTTCCCCGAGCTAACGCTTAAAACGGGCGCACTTTCCGAGAAAATCAGCCGAGGCAAGCAGACCACGCGCACAGTGGAGCTCTTCCCCGTTCCCGCAGGAGAGAGCGGCGGCGAAACCGTTTTTGTGGCGGACACACCGGGCTTTTCCGTGCTTGAATTTTCCGCCATTGCGGGATTCGGAAAAAAAGACCTCGCCGCCACATTCCCCGAGTTCACACGATACACCTGCAACTGCCGCTGGCGCGACTGCACGCACACCAAAGACGACGGTTGCGGCATAACAGAAGCAGTAGAACGCGGCGAAATCGCAAGAGAACGCCACGAAAGTTTCCTCGCGCTTTACGAGGAGCTCGCCAAAATTCCGGAATGGAAATAACATCAACAAAAACACAAAAATTCCCGAGCGAAATGATTCGGGTTTCTAAGGACAGTTTTTGTAATGATTTAAAAGAAAGATAAAAGGTTACAGCCAGAGGCTCCCTTGTGCAAAGGGAGCTGTCAGCTAAGCTGACTGAGGGATTGTTTTGGTGCAATTTTTAACTTTTACAATCCCTCCGTCACGGCTATGCCGCTCCACCTCCCTTTACACAAGGGAGGCTTTTTTGTTTGCCTGTAAGTGCGCACTTACTCACCACGGAACGTGGTGGTGCGATTAAAGAATGCTTATAGAAGTTGGGTTCTACCGCATCAACCAAAAGTGGAATTTATCCCAAAGCGAGTTGCTTGAAAATAATATTGTTTCATAATATAATTATTACAACAGAGGCCGCTGTTAATCTGAATGAAATGAGGAAATGTTATGATTAACCTTGGAAACAAAATACGTGCTCTCCGTAAGAAGAAAGGCATTACACAAGAACAATTAGCAAGCACCTTGAATATGTCTTCGCAAGCTGTTTCAAAATGGGAGATGGGCGCCGGATATCCAGATGTCGCACTCCTTCCTGTAATTGCTGCATATTTCGGTGTAAGTTTAGATGTTCTTTTTGATTATGATGCAACTAACATTGAAGAAAAAATTATGGATATCCTTTATAGCTCACGCGGCGGTGTACCGTTTGACGTGGCAGAAAAGCGCCTGCTTGAAGGAATAGCCGCTTACCCAAGCGCAGATATTCTAAAAAAAGAACTTCTGATGCGATATGAAATGCAAATGAGATATAATGGTTGTCCCGAATTGAAAGAACCTGCTTTGGCTATTGCCAAAAAGCTTATTGCGGAATCTAACGACTATTTTATTGTTTCGAGTGCCAAGAATGATATGGCTTCAATCTTAATTATGAACGGTAATTATGAAGAAGCAAAGGCAATTATTGAGTCTATGCCCTACGTTTACAACATTGATATTTATGACAGAATGCGTTGCTCCGCTTATATGCTTACAGGTGAAGACCGCTTAAAAGGTGCTCGAGAGTTCAAGGTTTGGGCACACCAAGATATTTTTTCTTGCTGCGAAGACGAAGGGCTTGGCTTTTGGGAAGTCGGAGACTATGAAAATGCAATACTCTCATTTGAGGAAGTTGTTAATGGAATTGAAGTGTTTGCACACCGCAAAGTACCGGAGGAATATACGTTACTCAAGCACTATGTTCATCAAGCTGTTGCTTGTGTAAAAATTGCAGCTTGTCATTATAAATTAGGCAGGCTCAAAGAATGTGACAACGCTTTAGATAAAGCATATAACTTCTTGAAGAATGGCTACAGCGAAGAAATGTGGAACAACAAAAATGATTTCTGTATGAAATTTTATCGTGAACCATATCACGAGTTTGGGCTTGACGAATACAAGCCTTGTATATAAATAAAATTCAGCCTCGGCAAGTAAACTCCCTGCCGAGGCTGATTTTTATTAAAACTGTCTTTTAGCACCCGAGCGAAAAGTTCGGGAATTTTTTTCTTGACAAATATGTAAACAAGGTATAAAATAAAAATGTTAGGGAATCATAACCCACACAAAATTCAAATATATGAGAGGTGAAAAAGATGGATTCCGGTAACGGAAACGGTAGTACGTATGCCCGAAGTTGGCTCTTTAATTCTTTCTTTTTCGCCGCAAAAGATAAATAAAGAGTTTTTTCTTCACGCGCATTCGTTTCTGCCTCTTTAAAACAAAAAAAGAGAGGAGGAGCGAATATTTTTTTGCGAATATTCGCACACACAAAATGGAAGAAACACTCGATTTCCACACACAAATCCAAACGCTTATCGAAGAACGGCGTTTCAGAGAGCTCAAAGCTCTGCTTTCCGAAATAAACGCCATCGACATCGCGGAGGCTTTTTACGGCTTGCCGCAAAAAGAGCTTATTATCGCGTTCCGCTTTCTCACAAAGGACCAGGCGGCAGACACCTTCGCCGCTATGGAGCGCGACGAGCAGGAAACGCTGATTCACAGCCTTACGGACCAGGAACTTAACGAGGTATTTTCCGACCTCGGCGCAGACGATGCCGCAGACATCGTAGGCGAAATGCCCGCCAACGTCGTTTCGCGTATTTTGCGCAGCGCAGACAGCGAAACACGCGGCTTTATAAACGAGCTTCTGAAATACCCCAAAGACAGCGCCGGCAGTATTATGACGCCCGAATACGTTTCTCTGCGCAAAAACATAACCGTAGAGCAGGCTTTTGCCAAAATTCGCCGCGTAGGGCTGGACAAGGAAACGATTTACACCTGCTACGTAACGGAAAACCGCCGCCTTTTGGGCGTAGTTTCCGCCCGCTCGCTTCTTATAGCAGACCCTCAAACAATAGTGGGCGACCTTATGCACGAAAACATAATCTCCGTTAAAACGACGGACGACAAGGAGTTTGCCGCAGGGCAAATTAAAAAGTACGGCTACCTCGCCATTCCCGTAGTAGACGCAGAGGAAAAGCTCGTAGGCATCGTAACAATCGACGACGCTATCGAGGTCATTGAAGAAGAAGCTACGGAAGATATGCAGAAAATGACGGCTATCACGCCCGACGAGCGCCCGTATCTGCGTTCGAGCGCCTTCAAAATCTTCAAGCAGCGCGCGCCGTGGCTCATAGCGCTTATGTTGCTTTCCACGTTCACTTCGCACATTTTGGGGCTTTACGAAAACGCGCTCGCCGCGTGCATCGTGCTCAACTCCTTTATACCTATGATAATGGGTACAGGCGGTAACGCGGGAAGCCAAGCCTCCGTTACAATCATACGCGGTCTTTCCCTGGGCGAAATAAAGCTGCGTGACACGCTTAAAATATTGTGGAAGGAACTGCGCGTTTCGCTCATTTGCGGCGCAGCAATCGCCCCTGTGGCTTTCTTAAAGGTTATGTACCTCGATATGCTCTGCCTTGAGCCCGACGGCGTTACAATCGCGCTCGTTATCTCCCTCACGCTTGCGGTAACGATATGCGCGGCAAAGCTCGTGGGCGCGCTTTTGCCCGTTGTGGCAAAGCTCATTCGCCTCGACCCCGCCGTGATGGCGAGCCCGTTTATAACGGTTATTGTAGACGCGCTTTCCATAGTGCTCTACTTCACGTTTGCCTCTAACCTCGTTCCCGCGCTAATGTAAAAGTTTTCAACACGGTTGTGGAAAAACAACCGTGTTTTTTCATTCAACTTTTTCTCTTTTAGAGAAAAATATAAAGAAAAGGAGGCTTATGCCTCCTTTAATAATTTTATTTACTTTTCGCATTTTATTTTCGCTAAAATAAAGTCCGAGAAACTTGCTCTTACTTTGTTTAGCGTTCTCACGCGTCGATATATTATGGCTTTGACTTCAGTTATTCGCGGCGCTATTCGCACATATCAAATCCGCGCGCACCAACGATAAACCGTTAGGGTTTTTGCTTCTTTTTGCAACTTTTTCTTTCAAAAAGAAAAAGTTGAATATAATTTTTCACGTTCCTTTTCTTTGTTTCAAAAGCCACCCTGCAGGCGTTTCGCCAGCTTCGTTCTTCGTTATATACGAAGGATTCCAAATGCTGTGGCCGAAGTTTTCGGATATGGGCGTGTACTGTATCTTTTTGCCGCCCGCCGCACGAATCGCATCTACCATTTTCACCGTGCCCTCCGTCCAGACAGTTTTGTCGCCCGTGCCGTGGAACGCCCAAATGTTTACGTCCGTAAGCGACGCCGCAGAGCCGAGTATGCCGGAACCGCAGAGAGGAACTGCCGCCGCAAAAAGCTCGGGGTTGCGCGCGAGGATTTCCCAGGTAGCACAACCGCCCATAGAGATGCCGCCGACGTAAATTCTTTCCTCATCTACCCTGTTGTTTTTTATAAAATCATAGAGAAGCGCTTCTGCCGCTTGCATACCTACCGTGTGAATGATGTCTTTGACATCTCCCTCGCGGATTTTAAGGCCGCCTGCGGAGCTGTCCCATTGGTGTATACCCGGTTTACCGGAGCCCGAAGCAACCCACTCATATTTGTTTATCGCACCGTCGCAAATGGTCTGCGGGGCAAGGATAAGGCAATTGTCCATCGCCGCGATTTCATCGAGAAAGAGGTTTCTGCCGAACACCTGAAGCTGTGTTTTGTTATCTCTGCCGCATTCGCCGTGACCGTGGAGGAAGAGCACGAGGGGGAATTTTTCCGCGCTCTGCTCATATCCCGTGGGGTAATACACGCGGTAAGGCAAGCTCAGCTCTTCGCCCTCTTCGTTTTTGTATTCGTAAACGTAGTATTTTGATTCGTGAATAGATTTTTCTATGCTAACGTCTTCCCAGGCGTAATCGTAAATTTTAAATTCGTCAATCGCGCCGTGGAACTGCTTCATACCGTCGCCGTGGGAAGCACCGCCTATGTAGAAATCGGAATCCGATTTAAGGTTTACAGAAGGCACTTTTCTGCCCTTTGTGCCGTCGAGGTACGTGTAAATCATTCTGTTTTTCTGAATAATCGTGATGTGGTGCCAGGTGTATTTGGAATAGAGCGAGCCTATTCTGCGGTTGCGGGAATCGCCGCCCCAGCACACGCCCTGCGTAGGTTCGTCGTTCACACCGAGCCAAACGCCGTACCAGCCGTTGTTTTTGGAGCCTTTTGTGAAAAGTGTTTCCCAGCCCTCGGCGTTTTCATCGAGCATATACCAAAAATCTATGGTAAATTCATCGTCTATGGCAAAATTGAGCTTCGGGTCGTTTTTTATAGTGATATAATCTGCCTCCGCAGATTGACCGAAATGTATAGCGTCGGCGCCCGTGGGGCTCGTTATTGTCACGGGGTTGCCCGTGATAACGGCGTTAAGACCTTCGCCCGCCATATTCCGCACAACGCCGCCCGCCATATTTTCCGCCTCAAAATCGTACCATACCACAGGGCCTCTGCCTACGGTTTCGCAGGGGGCTTTTTCATCCTGCGTGGCTTTTGCGGGAGCTTTTTTTATTACGTTTTCTATTGTTTCCATTGTATAGCTCGCTTTCTTTGGTTTATGGCAAAAAACGCAGGAAATTTCCTGCGTTTTTGCCAAAAGTTTAACTAGGTCAGTCTGCTTTTGTCTGTTTA
>JAFTOK010000043.1 GCA_017463815.1 Clostridia bacterium
CTCAATGTCGCTAACATCGTCGCTTAAACTATCTAAGGAAGACTGGCTTGCCTTCAGCAGAATAGCGTTCGCATTTTGTGTAATGCTCGTTTCCGCTGAGGATAAGCGGTTTCCAAGAGCGTCAACGGTGGTTTGAATTGCTTTGAGCGCAATTTGTCCTGCATTTACTTCAATAGAAGCTTCTGCCGTTGTAACACGCCCCTCAATGTCGCTAACATCGTCGCTTAAACTATCTAAGGAAGACTGGCTTGCATAATTCCGCACAATCAACTCACCATCGGGCGTCGCCTGAAACACTACTGTGCCGTCTGATTTTTTAATGGCTATACCTTCGGCACCGAGTTCGACCGTGCTTGCCGCATTCTTGATTTTGAGCCTTTCGCCCATAATAAGCGAGCCAATGATGGTTTCCGCAATAAGACCATACGAGGTCACTTGGTTACCGTCTTCGTCGGTATAATAAATCTTACCGAGCGCAGTCTTTGCTGTTTCCCAGTTATCGTCTGTAAAAATCAACAAGTTATTGATAAGGCGAACCTGCTCGTCCTCAAACTCATCGGAGGTTTCAGATACCTTCTTACGGCCGAGAATACCATTCTTGTCAACGGTAAACTCTTGGTTCACCATATTGGCGAACGCCGCTCTCAGCGTCATATCGAGAGGGTCTCGGATAAGAGAAGTAACCGTTTCGCGCTCTTTGGCATAGGCGAGAATATCCTGCCAGTTCGCGCTTACTTTACGAGAGGTGGACGAGGCGTCAGAAATAAGGTCGGCGTATGTATACCCCCAGTCGTCAAGACGCATAGCGTTGGCGAAAGTCATACTGAATTCCTCGCTGTTATCAAGGTTCATCGAAATTTCAAGAAGCGCAGGATAATACCATAACCCCTCCTCTTTTTCGATAGTAATAATCTTACCGAGTTCAAGCAGGCGCATTTGGTCTCTAAACTCATATTGCTTTGTTGCATCAACAGAATCCAGTGAAAACGAGAAGCGAGGTTGGCACACCTTTCTAAGTTCAATATAACCAGAGTCAAGAAGCTCGTTCGATAAGTCGATTTCTTCCTCCGGTGTGGTTTCTTCCAGAACGGCGATATTATCATTAGTGTAATCCCCTTCAATCCAGTAGCAATTAAGCTCACGGAGCAACGCAGGCGTGCTCGCAAAATAGGAGAGAATGTTCAAACGGCTTGAAATATCGTCAAGGTGCGCGGACACCGAATTGATGCTTGTTTCAAGTGAAGAGTTGGTTGAATTGAGCGAACTTACGATGCTTTCACGCAGGTTAATCCACTCTTGAACCGAGTCGGTGTATGTAGTAACACCAGTTCCTTCTTCAACAATCGGATACGAATACGCAATATATCTGTTGAAACCACCGCAGTAGTAAGTGCTTGTCGCACTATCCTTATTAACCGTAACTGCACTCTGCAATTTACAGTAGCTCGAGCCGTCGCTTACATCAGAAAAATACCAGTAGCTTACGCCAGAGGTATTGCTATCCGAGAGGTTGTCAGCAACGATGGAGTCCGCGGTTCCAGACTTGGATGCGCCAGAAAATACCCACTTCTTATTCGCGGCATCGTATGTGGGCGAATACTGGTATGCCGTGATTGTTTTAGCACCAGTAAAATCTGTAGAATAATAATCAGTGCCAGATTTAATAGACCTACCGCCGACGACGGTTTCAACACCGTTGACGGTTGTGCGATAAGTTTTGACGTTCTCCGCAGCAACAATACCACAGAGTGCACCGGGCGTGCCGCTTCCAACAACGCTACGCTTGTTCTGTGCATTTTTAAGGTCTTGCAGAGAAAGCGACATCTCTTGGAGCGAGGTCGTGCATTGAGTCTTCTGAAGCCAGAGAGAGCGGAGCCGAGTCACATAGTCTGTGTATGTATCTTTTTCAGCATCACACGCCGTCTTCCATTGTTCGAGCTTCGTTATAAGCGCTGAAGACATCCAACGATAGTTGACCTTATCCATAAAGTAACTGAAATCGCAGATGTAGTTAGTACCAGTCGGATTGACCGCAGTAATATCGCAGTTGTCGCCGTTGCAATTAAGCACGGTGACGATATCCTCGGAAGCCTCGTTGATATCCACGCTCTTCATAAAGTTGTTGAAGGTGTAAATGACATTAACCCTCTGAGCAACCTCGTTGGGTGTCATAACGTGGATAGTCTTATACATAAAGTCAAAGAGAACAACAACCTCGAACGCTTCTTCAACTTCATTCACAATCCAGTCGTAACCGTAAGTAACGCTCTCTTTGAAGGTGCGGCATTTACTGCCAGAGCCTGCATAGATAAGACTCGAATGAATATAGGTTACAGTCCACTCGTCATAAGGAGCGGCGGGTTCGCTAAGACCTTGCCCGAGAGCCTGCTTAATACCAAGTTGTTTACTCCATTGCCCCAAAACCGAGGGGATGGAATCTTCTTTAGTGGAGTCGTAGCGGTCATCGTGAGGGTCATTGGGATTGTAGAAACAGTAAACCCTTTCTTCGGAAACGAAGCCTTTGTTTTTCAGAACGGACTGATAAGACTCCGCTTTGACCGTTTTATATTTAACAACCCCGTTATCGTGCTCGTCTACGCCAGAAATCTGGAACCAACCTATATTGGTTGCAAATACCAATCTCTTGGTCTGAATATAATCGTAGGCCTCAAGGTCAACTACCGTATTATCGGAAAGGGTGATTTTGGAGTCTACTTCAAATGTCAGTTCTGACAGGTCGTTGAAGCGCAATGTAAGATTGCGACTTTTCCCGGGTAGAGGAAATAATTCTCTGCCATCGGGATTGCACAAATACAGTTCAACCCGTTCGAGGTTATGATAATAGTCAAAATATAACTTCATATCTTACCTCCTTAATATCCTATCATTGCATAATGTGGACACGTGATTGTTACCGTTCCAGTAGCTACGATTTTCAGCGTGTTATAGCCGGGGCGGAGTCTGAGCCAGTTTTTGCTTGTGAATTTGCTGAGTTTTTCGCCACCAATATTACTGGAAATAAACTTCACCTCGTTATCTACTGTAATAACCTCCGTTGCAGCAAGACCACTGAAAGAAAAGTGTCTCTGCGAATCGTCCGTTGTATTCACAATATCAACCGAACCGCCAGTAAACTGCACAATAGGATAAATATAACTATCCTTAATGTCTGATTTATTCTCGATTCTAACAGTATGAGTTCCTGCCCCTACGGTAATTTTAGTTGGCGTTCCGTAAGCATACGGTGAATCGAAATTAGCCGTGAGCCTAAATCCGTGGCACCGACCGTTGATGTATACGATTTCCGCATCGGTGAAGACGCAGTTATAATAATAGCTTTCAAGGTCTATCTGATGAATTTGCAATTTCTTAAACTCTTTGCGGCCAACAAGCCAAGAGAGAATCTCTCTGCGGATAAAGTCAGGAATTTCAGCCTCACTCACAACGGTAATCTGGTGTTGAGGCAAGCCTTCATATGTGATACCATTGTGGTAAAAGCGATTTACCGACACGGGTTTTGTGGTATTTAACACGGGAGAGAATGCGGTTGTTTCTACGACGGAGCTGTCGTCAAAATCCGCCATTATCAACCCGTAGGTGCCAGAGAACACTCCGTCATATGTAAAATAAGTTGCATTAAACATTTAAGTTTTCTCTCCTTTCTTTTGATATAAAACCAAAGTTTGATTACAGTAAAGGACGCCCTTTCGGACGCCCTTTGCCAAATATATTGGGTTGCCTTATCGGCATAAGTTACGTTAAACGCTTTGTGGGGGTGCGCTTGAACCCTGTACGGCTCATACCGCTGTCAAGCTGCCTCTTGATTTCCTTCACTGCCTCATTTACGACGCGTTCAAGTTCGGGCAACGCCTCGGTTGTAACGCTTTCGCAAGTGATTTCGATAAGGGGAGCATTGAACTCGTTTGAGCCACTCGTTGCAGAGTAGTTTGCGATTTTGGGAAGAGTTTCTTCCATAAAACGCTTCATCTGTGCAGGAGTGGACACGAACTCACCCTTGAGAAGTTTTGCAAACTCCTCGCTGGAAGACAGAGTTGCGATATCACCAACAAGACCGCCAGTGTGGTAAGAACCATACTGCGCTCTAACGTCATTGCAGAAGTTTTTGTATCCTTTATCAGACCAAAATCTTCCGCCGAGTTTTTGAATCTTGCCATCAAGATATCCGTAAACGTATCCGTCGTACCCGAAAATTTGTCTATCGGAGAATCCAAGGACTTCTACGGCTGCTTTCCACAAGTTTGTATCAGCTCCATATGAACCCTTGTTCTCGACTTCGTACTCTTTGCCATTCCACGTGATAATACCGTTGTCACCAGTCTTACCAGAGTTCATACCAGAGCCACTTGCGCTTTCGAATTTTACGATACCTGCGGCGATTTTTGCCGCTTCGGATGTAGGCTGCGGAGTAGTAGTCGTCGTGCTTGAAGAAGAGCCTCCGCCGCCTCCACCAACGTATTTGTTATACATAGCCTCAAGATACTTTGCATAAGTTCCGTACTTCTCCTTGTCAGAACCGCCACGAGCGAACTCGTGAGCCGTTCTAATGTTAGAGAATCCCGCATCTGCGGCGTCTTGGTACGTCTTCCAAACGCCACCGCTTCCACCTGTGCTTCCAGTTGAACCCACGCCAGTATTGACAACTTCTTTATCGTCGGTTTCCTTGATAAGTGTTTCAATTTGGTCGAGAGTACCCTTAACCCAAGAGGTGTCTGTGGTAATATTAACTTCGGGCGTGGTGTCAAGTCCCTCAAGCAATGCGGTAATTTCATCGAGTTTGCTCTTAATAAACGCTTCATACTCGGCATACTGGCTCTCCAACTGGCTGGAGAGAACATCAATAGCGTGCTCAAGTGTAAAATCTTCGAGGTCTTCCTGAGCTTCACGAAGCTCCGCTTCGAGTTCACGAACACGTGCTTGACCTGCCGCCGACTGGTCAAGACGAGCGACAGACAATTTTGTTTGCAATGCCGTTACATTCCGCTGACGCTTGGCGAGTTCCTTTTGATAAGAGAGCTCTTCTTCATATGTTTGAAGAAGGTCTTTTCTGATATCAATAAGTTCACGATACGCGTCAAGTTGGTCGTTATACGCATCTTGCTGCTTTTCGAGTTCTTCACGGCGAGCCTTATCGGCTTCCGTGGATTCTTCTTGAGTTTGGGCAAGAGTCGCGAGAACGGCCTGCAAGGTCTTCAGGTTGGCAATCGCATTCTCTTTGTCTTGCAAGGTAGCGAATGCTTCTGTGATTGTGTACTGTGCAATAAGAGCTTGTACATATTTTTGGAGAGCACCCTCTGCAAGCTTGTAACCATTAGCATCCCTGATAAGGATATCTTCAAGTTTAAGCCCAGCAAGAGCGTTATCAGACTCTAACTTAAAAAGCGTAGACAGGGCATCTGCGGTCAGATACCCTTCACTTGTTACGTCGGTCAGAGCTTTGGCTAAACCGTCGTATCCGTCCTGAACTTCTTCCAAAATATCATAAGCGGACTTGAGAGCAACAGTTAAACCCTTAACCTGATTGGTCTCTTCTTCGGTAGAGGTATCAGGCGGAGCGGTGAGTTCATTAACTAAATCTCTTGCCGAAGCGTAAGTATTATACACATCTTTATATGTGGCAAGATATTCGTTAAGTTCCTCATAGAACAGCAATTCTGTTGCGTTCGTTTCGTCGATTGTTCCTGCAATTTGGTTCTTATATTCCAGAACTGCTTCGTACTGAGCGGCAAATTCTTCGGCGGTGTCAAATTTGACTTTAATAGTGTCATACTTGATTGTAGCCGCACCCATTACATTACGCGCAACGGTTTCGGTCTTGATGTTGCCATAAGATTTAAGACCGCCCATACCAATATCGTAATACTGATTATCGCCCCATTCCCACTTGTCCATAGCGCTTTGCACCGCGGACTTTGCATCTGTAAGAGCGGACTGAGCAGCAGCAAGGGTAACCTTGCCCGATTCGCTCGCAATGCCTTTGAGTATGCCGAGCTCTGTCTCGAGCTTACCGTTAACGAGGTCAAGCGCAAGAGCTTGGTCGCCAACGAGATTAACGATTTCGTCCTGAATACTTTTTACTTCTTGAGCGGATTTTTCATCCCACGCGCCGCCGCCATTCTTTTCTGCAAGCTCTTCGTACTTCTTGATTAAAGCGTCAAGAGAGTCCGCATCTTCTTTAGCTGCCTGCGCTTCCGAGAGGTAACTTTGCGCACTGCTGATAGCGGTTTGCAACGCTTTATCTTGGGCTTGCTTTATCGCGTTAACCGTGATTAACAATACGCTAATAACAGCAACAAAAGCGGCTACAGCTAATTGCGCTGTAGAAGCTCCAGCCGTAATCTGATGGAAGGCGTTTGAAATAAATTGTCCCGCGCTAATACCTTCCGCTTTGGCAATCTTGATAGACGCAATAAAGGAAGTAATAAATCCAATTACTTTAGTGATTGCTGTACCGATGCTCATTATGAATGTGATAATTGCATCAGCCTTCAAAATTGCAACAACGGCTACAGTTGCGTAGAGGATTGTATTTAACCCGCCGATTGCATCGGCAAGACTTGTCAATGCCTCAAGCAGCCAAGTTATGAATTCCACCGTGCCAGTAACAAGTTCACTGTTGAGCACTGTGATTGACAATTCTTCAAATGCTGCCTTCAAGGAGTTGACCTTGCCCTCAATACTATCGGTGTATGCGGCATATTTTTCCATTGCCGTACCCGCAGAATTCGCGGCAGTTTCAGCGTATCCCAATGCGGAACCATAGTTTTCCATTAAGACGATAAACTTTTCCTGCTGACGAGTTCCTGCAAATGCAGTTGCAATAGCGTGCTGAGCAACACTATCGAAGGACTCCCAGCGCGACGCTACTTCGTCAAGTACGTCACCGGAATTACGGAATTGTCCATCAAGGTCGCGGAGCTTAATGCCGAGCTCGCTCAATACTGTCTCAACGTCATTGAGGCTTTCTCCCGTTTCGTCGTCGATAAATTTACCCGCGGCAACATTGTTCATACGAGCAAACAATGTCTTGTAGAATGTACCAACGCTTTCAGCGCCATCCTGCGTAACTTCCTTAACGGTTGCAATGTAACCGATAAGTTTGTCCATAGATACGCCCGCGATGTCTGCGCTCGTTGCAGTTTCTGCCATTGCCGTTGCGATATCTCCAGCACTTGCGGCCGCTTCCATATCGACGGCGGTCATCTTATCTACGATTTTAATGGAATCCTCAACTTCAACTTTGTATCCCTTCATAGCACTCGTGAGTGCTTTAGAAGATTCTGCTGCTTCCATTTGGCCAAGCTTAGCCAACATCGTACTGTTTCTCACCAGCGTATTGGTATCGGCAACAGAGTGACCTTGTCTCAACCAAGTGTCCGCTCCTTCGGCGACATCGGTTGTTGTGGCACCGAGCTGTTTACCGAGTTGGGCATATTCTTTGACAAGTGCCTGAACTTCCGTCCTCGTCTTACCCGTCGCGATTTGGAGGTTGGTGGTTGCTTTGTCGATATTCACCACGTTGGTATATATCTCGCGAAGGTACTGTGTTATTTTACCGACTACGATACCTGCGAGCAGGGAACGAATTCTCGTGCCCAAAGTTTTGGACATTTTCTGTCCCCAAGTCTCGACATCCGCTCCGGTTTCGCGGATTTTTTGCTGAAGTCTTGTAAAGCCTTCGGTCAGGGCATCGAGATTTTTGGGATTATTGGACGTAGCAATACTATCAAGTTCGTCCATCATACGCTTAACGTCGGGGTTTTTGCCTGCCACCTCGCGCATACGCTGTATGTATTCGTGAACCTTGGCAGCGTTCTTATCCCACGCAGCCTGCATAGACGCCGCGTTTCGCTCTGTACTCAGTGTCGCCTGAGTCATTGCGCTTTGGATTTGGTTAATCAGGGCAAGGCGTTGTTCCTCTGTGATGCCAAGTTCCTTTGCGGTCGCAATCTGCACTTTACCATCATTCCCAATGGTAACATTAAGCGCCTCATATTGTTCTTTGAGAGTATTAAGATGGTCAATGCGTTGTTTGTATTGGTCGTCTGTTGTTGCCCAAGTTCCGCCACTCTCAGAAACGGCAGAACTCTTCATTTTAATGCGTTCAGCTTCTGCTAACGCATTGTGATATTCCTTGACGGAAGCGGTTAACTTACGATAATTTGCGGCAGCGGCTTTAACGTCATCCGACTGTGTACCGCCTTTACCTGAGCCACTCTTGCTTTGCGTATGGGTGACTTTAATTTTGCCCATCTTCTCAAGATTCTTGAGCTCTTTCTTCAGGTCGGCGACCGCCTTCTTGGCTTCACTTACGTCAAACTTGAGTTTAACCTTCGGCACTGTGGACTTCCCGCCGTTGATTTGGTTGACAATCTTCGTCAAATCTTTTACGATTTGTTTGCCAGATTTGCCATCAATTGACCCGCCGCCTTCTACACCAAATAGTAAGCCAATTACTTCTTCTGCCATTCTTAACCACCTCCTTTATTCTTGTATTTATCGTTCAGCGAAATCTCACAGACTCCGCTATATTGTGCATTCATTCTATCCACGAACTCCGTTAAGAACGGATTCGGGTCTCTGTGCATAAGAGCTCCAATTCTGGTCAGAGGATTGCCGATGTCAGCCATCACGTTATCCCTCACCCAGAAACCATAGGGACGCTTTTTAATCGTATATCCGTGCGTGAAGAGCGCGAGGATGTCGTCGATTCCTTCGCCGTGCCCGATGGACATATTCTTGTTGATATAATGCAGCGACTCTCTACGAAGTGCGTCTTCATCAACATTAACACTTGCTCTTACATATCCTTCATCATCCATTTCGCCTACGATGGTATGGACTGCATCTCCTCTGAAGGAGAGAATAACGCTCATAACGGTGCTAATAAATTCCTCGCGAACCTCTTGAAGTATTTGTTCAACACGTTCGCGGGTCAGGGAACCGGCACCGCCGCCGTTATTGAAAATTGCGCAGCGATATTGAGCAATTCTTTCTTTGCCAGCCTTGGAGTTTGCATATTTGCTTAGACGTTGCATTATGTATTCCTCAGAAAGAACGCCCAAATATATCACCTCCGCTTATAATACTTGCTTTTGATTAAGGGATGATTTCCCAATCGGAAATTTCTTCCCAAATTCTGTCTACGAACGAGTTACCACCCATTTCCTTGTATGCGTGATAAAGCATTGCCACGTTTTCATACTCGAATGAGTGAAGTGCGCGTCTCTCACGATTCGCGTAATAAATACGAACAATCTCGCTTCTTAACAGACATTTTACAGATTCCTTCTCGGTAGCATCGTCCTCAGCTTGTTCGGCTCTACGCTCCTTTACCCCAAGAAACCAGTGGCGTACCGGTTTAATGAAGAACAGAGCGAATGTTACTGCCGCAGCCAGTCCTTGAAACAGAGCAGCAATAGACAAAAGTGTTTCCATATTGTTTTCTCCTCACTGGCTACCAAGGAGGTAGCCGTTTATACAGCGGCTACTTCCGCTGCTTGACTCTTGATAAGTTGCTCAACTTCTCCCTTGAGCTCGGGGGCGTTTTTCTGGACGTACTCCAGAATTTGAGGCAACTCAATTCCTTCCGTTTTTGCACTTACCGCCTTGATGACATCAGCGATATTGTCAAGGATAGTATCGAGCTTGCTTCTCTTGAGAATCTCTTGCTTGCGATACTCGATAAGTTCATTCGCTTCGGATACGACTCCAACGATGTAATCCTCGGGAAGTACATCCGCGATGCGGGCGACAATTCCAGTCTTTTCGAGGAATTCCCAAGCCTTCTCGCTATCTACGGGAAGCGTAATGTTGGTGAAGTAATTGATAATCTCATACTCGATGGCGAACTTCTTAAAGCCCGGGCAGTAAGTGACATCTCCTTCTTCGTTAGAAATGAACACCATATCTGCAATATCCTCTACCATACTCTGTCTCTCCAAAAGAGGCAGGCGGGGCTTTACGAGGACATCAACAGCTCCTTCGCCAGAACCGCACGTAAAAGAAAGAACTCTGTTTTCACCAAGTTCCATTGCCTTCAAAATATTTACCGTTGTAATCTTTTTAGCCTTAGCCATAAATCCTTTAACTCCTTATAGTCGTATTTGCTCTCCAATGGAGAGGTTTGTTTACGTGTTACCCTTGCGCGGTTTGCGATTTCTTTGTACAGCAAACCCCGTCTATTTCCTCTTGAACTCGCCCATCTATTGCGTTCTTCAAAAGTGTACAGTTTCGTTTGTATCGTTTACAACCGATGCAGTTGTTTGTCTTAAATTCTTCCAACTGTGCTTCATTGTCGAAAATACCGATATAATCGACGTAGTGTATGTACAACTCGACTCGTGGGTTGTCCGAATCATATACGATTTTATTTACACGCTCACATACAATATCGTCATCGCTCCATACACGTTGTGTTTCCGTCACGGCATCAAGAAGGCACTTCCAAAGATTGTTGCAATCTTTATGCTTCTTGTCCATATAGAAATCCGCGTCTACATAGAAATGGCGAGGATTGTCTAAATCCGTTTCCCACCCTTGTTCCTCAACCGCCTTAATAACTGCTTTTTTGAAGTCTGCTTGATATGCCACAGATTCCTTTGTCTTGTAAACAATGCCGAGGGGCTTGCCACATTTAATTATTGCACGATATGCGGTATAGTGATTAACGCTTGGAGGAATGGGGGAGGTGAGATATAAATATTGTTTCATTGTAACCTCACAAAAATAAAGGGCTGTGCTAAGTGTTTAGCAACAGCCCTCCTTTATTTTTAGTTAACCTAAATTACGACGCAGTTACATCCGCCTTGACAACGGTAAGAACCTTGCCATCGGCATTCTGCATAAGGTCGAACTCAATGTCAACGCTTGTGGGGTCGCCATCGCCGCTGTAGCTGATGTTGAAGGCACGCTTGGGGCAAGCCTTGTGGAATGTAAGAGTCTCAGCGTATGTAAGACCATCAGCATCCTGCCAAACGGTCTCAGCCTTGATGATGAAATACTTGGGCATAGAGTTTGCGGTGTTCTCAAACACAACAGTAGTGGTGCCGGCACCGGGCGTACCTCCAGCCATAAGGTTGAGGAGCTCCATAGTCATAATCTGAGTAGAGAGCTTGAAAGTACCCTCAATGGGGTTGTTAAAACCGATTTTGTTTGCGTGGTCTTGACCGCCGGTCGCCCAAGTACGGTCGCCGCTAAGGTCAATATCGGACACGTTAGCAAAGTCAATGGTCATAAGTGCTTTTGCCATCTCCGTATCGGTAGAGGCGTAAATCTCAATGTTAAGACCATATCTATTTGCAAACTGAGTAGTATTCGCAATAGCCATAGTTCTTTTCTCCTTTACACATTTTTTAGGATTGGCTTGAGCCAATCCTCAAACTTGAATTTTTCTCCGCCGTGAGTGCTAAAAATTTGCTCGCTCAAGTCTGCGCTACGCATATAGCCCAGTTGGAAGAACGAATCGTATAGTTGAAAAACAGTAAGCCCAAAAATGTTTAACAAGTTATAACTTGGATGAATAGCACACATTTTGGAAATAATGTTGCTCAAGTGGTATTCAGGCTTGTTATCCTTTGGGGTCATCTCTGCTTGCTTTTTTAAGAACCCTTGTGTCTTTTCCCAAAGTTCCTTTGCCTTGTCAGTTGAATGAGAAGTGGGGGCGTCGTCTTTGTCCAATCCAATAAAATTGAACTGTAACATCAATTGCCTGACTTCTTCAAAGTTTTCACGATTGATTTCTCCTACAGCCTCAGAACTTTCGCCCGGAGGTATAGCCAGATATCGCCTGCCTTCTTCATCCCATACAAGGTCTTCAACCATAAAAAAAGAGAGGACTCCACGGCAGAATTCCCTCGTTTGTGTGAGTAATGTAGCAACATCAAAGACGTTAAAACAATCTTTATTGAGTTTGCTTGCACCTCTGAATTGCATAAGCTGGTCATACTTCAGCAAATGCTCTTTGTCCCACGTTAAAAAATTGAGATATAGGTTGTATGCTCGGTAACCTATACCGCTCGTCGGCCGAAGCTCGTGAAGCGACGGCGAACGGAGATGCCCCACACCTTGAAGGTAAATGGGGTCGCCCGATAACATATCGAAGTAATCAAAACGCACTTTTATCCAATGTTCCTTTTCTTAAACGTAGGAATTGCATACGTCATTTCACGCGCAGAAAACCCCGTGGGAGCGGGCACTGTGCGCGCAGAAAGAAGCGTCAGTTTTCCAATACCGTATACGTCTGCGCCATTGAGCAATCTGTCAGTGTAACGCACGAGATTATCTCGACGATTACCAATCATTCCTTTGAATTTTGCGGCGTCAATTTTCATAAACTGCTTGTGACAAACTACGGTCACGTAAAGTTTCATATCCAGCATTGTATCTGTGGGGGATTTGTTCGTTTCGGCTTCGACACATATGTACGCGACGGATTCTGTGGTGGTATTGTCTACATACCCATAATCATACAGGAATTTATCAAATACCGCATCAGCTTCTTCGCTTTGCATATCAATGTCGGGATTGTCCGTAAGCAACTGTACCACCGTGGGATCAGTGCCTATTTCGCGCAGAGCCTTAACGGGGTACTCTACAAGTCTGTCGAGAAATGTATTATTAGCCAACCGTTATCACCTGCACTTTCTTTTCATATGTTCCGAACAGACCTTCGGAGTCTGTTAGAGTAATGTTAATGGTTTCTCCAACCAGCGTCTCGTCGAGCGGCACTTCGATAGTCACTTCGTTACCATTTTCGGTGACATTTACGCCATCGGGAACGGTGAGAGACCACATCGCAACAGCCTGAGTTTCCGCACCATTTACATCTGTGAATTTTGCAACGTACTTACGCGTGACACCAAGTCTTGCAACATCACGTCCGATGATGGAACAACTACCCGATACCACGGGGGTCGCTGTGTCGCCATTAGCCGTAAAGACATCACAAAGATTATCCGTAAGGCTATCCGTGGTGGCGTTATATACATCTCGCTGCACGGTTAATACCATAAGGTGACTTCCCGCGCCAAAGTTTTTTGACTTTATATCCATTCCGATGACCTTATAGACTTCAAGAATCTGTTCGCCAAGAGCGGAATAGATTTGACCAAACGCGAGACGCTTATCGACAAACAACATCTTGGTTGCTTCGTCGATAGTAAGGTAGATTTTGTACGTATTCGTCAGGACAAACGCATCGGGGTCAGTGGATTTCTTTGAATATGTACCATCGTCAACAACGCAATGTCTCGCATTGATTGCGGGAGTGCGATTCTGGAAACGGATTACGTTATTACAAAGCCACATAACGCCATTGATAATGCCTACTTTATCGACGTACAACTCCACTACAATCCACATTTCATTAAAGCATTCAACCATATCGCCGATGTGAATATCAGTTTCGGGCGCGGCTTTAATGGAACATTCGAAAGTGGAGTTTCTGGAGGCAATGATGGGAGTGACCGCGCCATCTACCAGAGCAGACTCCTGATACGCAGGGTCGTCTACCATCCCTGTGACAAAAGACTGTACGGCTTCTTCGATGACGACGCCACGTCTGTCGGTATATAAACCATTCCCAAGCAGCTTTTCATAGAGAGGCCAATTTACAGACATAGTCACACCTCCTCTGAATACCTTGTTGCAACTGTGTGAATAAGGCGAGTAGAACGCAAAACGATGGAACGCCACTTCTTAAAGTCAACGTCGATGTTGTCCTTGAGAAAAACGACATTACTACGCACCTCTACAACCTCGCGCACGTTAGCAAGGTCAGGGTAGCACGCGAATGCTCCTGCGTAATTAGCGCACAGGTTATCGAGATATTCGGCAAGGTGATTGTCCTCGCCGCTGTCGTGCGCCTCTCGCATAGGAAGCAGCTTAAAGACTTTATTTTGGAGGTTAACAAGATAAGTTTCCATTGTATCCATATTGTCCTCCATCACGCCTTGAGCGTGCCTATAGTATTGTTGTTGTAAGAATGCTGACGCATTCTGCTTGTGAATTCTTCTCTCAGTGTCTTACGAAGAGTCTGAACTTCTTTGAGCAAGTTAGCAGGACTATAGTAGTAATAATCCTTGCTATTCAGCACATTCTTGAGCAGCTCGCTGTTAAGTGCCTTGTAGGAAAGCCAATAGAAAGCAATTCCAAGGGAGAGAATTTCGATGATTTCATCATCGAGAGTCTGATTGAACTGTTTAAGTTCAATGTCGTAATCGCCAAGGTCTGTGTGACACACGCGCTGAAACTCAGTCTTGGCGGAAAAGAGGTATTGTTCAAGAACGCCCTCGCGCGTTTCTATATCCTGTTTTAAGAACTCATAGTCCGCAAACCGGAAGATAGCTCGCGCATAGATGTCCGTAAAGGGTGTCGCCATAAATGCACCTTATCAATCCGGTCTCTTCAAGTCACATCCAAGCACCTCTTCAAAGGTCTTGATTGCCTTCAGAGAGTCGAGAATGCCTTTCTCAATGTAGGTATTCAGAACAACCACAAGCTTTGCCTTCGCGCCGCCGGAAAGCACGGAAACCTTTTCCTTAATCTCAGCAGGCTTCCAGTTACAAATGTCGTCATAGTTCGCGGGGTCAAGGATTTCCTTGTAATACTGAGAAATATAAAGTGCCTTATAGATATCGGCAACCTCAAACTTCTCGGCGTTTTCATCCGCGAAGCCAGTAATGAGAACGAGCTGGTTGGTGAAGAACTTTACAGCGCCATTCTTCATATGACGAAGCGTAGAGAGGGGCATCTGGAGAACCTCGCCGCACTGATGCCAAGAAATCTTTTCTTTGGTCACAGGGTCAACGAAAATGAGCTCGCCAAATACGTTGCTTCTTACATTGATAAGCGCGGTATCGTCAATACGAACCGTGCCAGCGGTAGTCTTGGTAAGGTCGAGTTCAGTTGTCTCCTCGCAAGGGACAATCACGTCGGACATATCGACCTTGGGTGTAGTGGTTTTCTTCTTAGCGGTAGTAGCCATATTTATCTCCTTTTATTCCTTGAACAAGGGGCGGCATTGATTGCCGCCCCTGTCCCGTATTGTACTTGCCTTAAATTAGGCGATAGAGTACCAGTAGCCGAGCTTAGCAGCGCAGATAACGCCAACGCCCATACCCTGAGCATATACATACTCCTGAGTGAGGTCTGCGTTCTGAGTTGCATCGCGCTCAACGAGAAGGCCGTCGCCCTCGTTTACAACCTTAACGGGCTTGTCCTCGGCAGCGATAACCCAGAGAGCGTCGTCTGCGAGAGCGAACTCGGAAGTGCCGGGGATGTGAGCCTGCTCGAGAGCAACAACATCAGTACCGCCGAACTTAGCGATGTAACCCTTGTTGTAGAGGTCGGTATTCTGCTCAGCGCTGTAGGAAACGTCTGCACCAAGCTTACGAACAGCGGTCTTAGTGCCGAGGATTACAGCCTTCTTGCCGGTAGCAGCCTCAACGTGGTTAACGAGCTGGATAAGAGCCTCAGCGTCGAAGGAACCGGACTTCACGTATGTGGAGTCGAGGTTGTATGTGTTTGCGGTGATACCTGCGAGAGCAGTGTAAGCAGCAGTAACGATGTACTCGTTGAATGCCTTAGCAACGCCGTCAACGAACTTGTTGAAGTCGATACGGCCAGCGAGGAGTCTGCCGAGGTTCTCGTAAACACGGACAATCTTCATCTCAGTGGGAACCTTAACGGTATCGCCACCAACGATTCTCTGACGACGAACGCCCTGAATACCGTTTGCGACGGAAGCAACGACGAAGTTTGCATCGCCCTCGATGTCGAACTCAGCGAGGTCGCCCTCAGCGATGTTTCTGTACTCAACGAGGTTGAAGAGAGGATTGCGCTCAGCCTTGATGCCTTCCTCGATGATTACGGGGATAAGCTCCTGAACAAGAGCGTAAAGGGGAGTGCCCTTGTAGAAGGTCTTGGGGGAAATCTTGGTGGAACCGCCGTTCATCTCGATGAACGCGTTGCGGAGAGAATCAGAAGTCTCAGTAGCAGTGTAGTTGCCCATAGCACGGCCTCTTACGGCGTCAACGGCAACAGTAAGAATCTTGTTATCCATATTCATTTATCTCCTTTCGTAAAATTGATTAGGCACCGATGCGGATAACGTACCAAGTGGTAGCGCCATCATTCTCGATAGCTTCGCAAGTACCAATCTCAACGTCACCAGCGGTGAAGTGCTTGTTGGAACCAGCCTTAGCGTAAACCTTTGCATCCTTAGCGGGAACGCCGCCCTCGAATGCGCCAGCAGTAACTGCGTATGCACCGCCGTCGTGGAGGATGTAGCCTCTTGCGATAGTGCCTACCTTGTTGGTGAAACCACCAACGGTGTCAAAGGAAGCCTCCTTATCAACTTCCTCAGAGCCAAGAACTGCGATTGCACCGAGCTTAGTGTCAGCGCCGATAGCAGCCATAGCCTTAACCTCGCGCTGGCCTTCCTCGAGGGAGCCAACAGCAACGAGCATACCATTGTCAATCTCGGTAGCCACACGGAGGCTTACGAGATACTGACCGAGAGTAGTTCCGGCCATAGCGTCGGAACGAAACATAACGTGATTAGCCATTTTTATTACCTTTTACCTTTCATAAAATTTGTTTGCCGTCATTTTGCGGCTTATTTTCTTTTGCCATATCTCGCGAAGAATTCGTCGTAGATATTAGGCGTGTTCTCAGGTTTTGCTCCAACAGGAACAGTGGGTTCACCCGAAGTCTTGGGATGCTTTACGGGTGCAGAAAACTTGCCTCTTACGATATAGCAAGCATCCTTGAGAGCCTCAACGGACTCATAAGTGTACTTCTTGTCAACGATAGCGGTGAACTCATCGTTGCCCTCGAGGTCTTCAAACTCGCCAAGTGCGAGGTCGATGCTGTCCTCGAAATCTGTCTTTTCTCTCTGTGCCTTGTACTGAACAAGCTCCTCGTATTGAGCGCGCTGCGCCTCAAGCTGGTCAAGCTCGTCCTTAGTAAGTCACTTAACGAACATTTCCTCAAAGTCGCCAGACACAGCAGCAGTCTTGTTCTCGTCGTCAAACGTATAAGCATAACGACCCTTTACCTCGGTATAACCAGCGTCTCTGGTGTACTCACACTTCTCAACGAATACGTGAGTGTCGTCAAAGTCGCAAATCCAGAAGTAAACGTCGTGAACAACTCCGTCATCATCAGTTTCGTGGATGTGAGGAAGTGCGTTGTCGATAGCCTCGCGCTTTTCACGATATGTAGAACTGAATGTAGTGGGCTGCTCAACCGCATCAGTATGAGTCTCTTCAAAGTTCTCGGGAACATCTGTAGCAGGAGCTTCATCCGTAGAATGCTCCTCGGCAACGGGCGTTTCCTCAACGGGGACTGTGGTCTCCGTAGTCTGTGCGTTGTCGGCGGTCTCCTCGAAAGCCTCTGTAGTTTCAACCTGTTCAGTAACTACGGTTGCGTTTTCGTTCATACTTTCTCCTCCTTTCCCGGTGTTTGCAAAACATAATGAAAGCTCGTGTTTGAGCTGAGTCATCAGTTCTGTGAATTGTGCGTTATTAAGCGCAAATTCGTAAGGTTCGATACTCGAGATAGGGAAACAAGGTTCGACGTGGAATTCGGGGTCATCAGACTTTCCAAGCAAGCACAATGCGGAGTAAGAATACTTGAGAATGTTCGTGTAATTCTTATCTTCCTCAAGGGGTGCGTGTTCCAAGATACCGATTTCCATAGACTGACCGAACCAACACTCTTCCGAGTAAATGGCTTCTTTGAGCTCAGGATATCTACCCGTCCAAAGAATACAATCCGCGACTACATAGGTCTTTTTACCTCTACCATCAGGCTCTTCAATTTCCTCGTAATGCACGTTTTCCTGCTGAGGAATAACGCCATAAGGAACACACAGAGACTTAAAGTAGTAAGAACCGTCTTTGTCCTGCGCGATGACCATATCGTGACCGCCCATATGGTAGTTGCCTTGTTCGTCAACGGTCAGGTGACCAATGACAGGGCAATTGTAGAGAGTCGCGAGCGCATCGTCTGCGGCATCTTTCCCGATGTAAGAAAAATTCCTATTTTTATCAAGCGCACATACATACACCTTGCAAAGAGTGAATTCAGCGTTAACAGGCTTGACAGGCTTCACTTTTGCGTTAAAGAATATCGTTTTTCTTTCCATTTCGTCCTCCTTTCTCAAAATCTCAGTTTGTTTTCGCATATAAAAGCGCCATTTGAATATGTCTTCTGGAGAACAGACATAAGTTCATCTGACTTGATGAATGCGAAAGCAGAACCTTCTTTTATATATTGAAAACCAAGGTCTGCCAATTGCTTGGCTAAACCTTGGTCTACAACCTTTATAAGCGTGCAATCCATACTAAGTACCTCACTTATTATCGTTTGCGTCGCTATCACGGGTCTCCTCACCTTCATCCGAAATATCATCGGATTCGGGGCGACCAGCGCCAGCTCCGTCGTTCGATTGCGTAGAGGCAGTTTGCATAGGAACAAACACGGAATCGAGTTCGAGGATTTCGTTCTCGATGTAAGCCTGTCCAAGAAGGTCAGGCTGAGGAATTCCGATGCAGGCAGCATACTGAAGCTTACCCATACCAAAATTCATAGCGCTCTTGTATTGGTCAATCATTTCTTCTTTGTTGTAAATGCTGACCGGCAAGAAGTTAACCTTGAACTTCACAGTACCAGACAATGTCTTCAAGAAGCGGTTAATGATTGCACCACACTGGTACATAAGCCCAAAAGAGAAGGACTCGTCTACCTTGATGGCAAGCTTTGTAACACCACTGGTGGAGTTTGTAGCGCCGTGAAGCAGTGCGCTCGTACCTGCGGATGCAAAGAAATTCTCATTTGCGCGCGCTACATTGTCAATCTGTGCGGTAGTTCCGCTTTGCTCGAAGTCATAACTCTTGAGCTCAAAGGGGCTAATCGCCACGCCAACTCTATCGCCGACATTGCCCGCGATATGAGCGTAATACTGCATAGCCGTATTGTAGTCAACGAGAGGGACGCCCTCGTTATCAACGGGGAGCACGCCGGCAATAAGCTTGTAGTTCGATAACTCCGTAGCAGTCTCCGTCAGGTCTTCAACATTCTTGATAGAATACAGGCTGGGAAGCACTGCCGAGAAGGGCGGCAAGCTATAGTCTACAATAGACGAATCGCCTTTGAGGCAGAAACTGATTTCAGGCGGGACAACTTGGTACTGGTTTCCAGTTCTCTTGTACTCTTGGTACATATCCGCAAACTGAGGCGGGTAGTATGTAGGAAGGTCGGCTTCCTTAATCTTGCTCATATCGTAAGCAAATTGGAATACACCGCCGTCGCTAATACTCACAATGGAGCAGTAATCAGGGTTGAGCCTCTGGAGAATGAACGAATTACCGTCGCCACCCCAAATAACGCCATATAAAGCACCTTCGCGCAAGGCGATAAGCGCCGCTTCGCGCATTGTCTTGATAATACCCATAGACTCAATGATGTTGCAAGTCTTCTGGTACTGCTTTCTGAATGTCTCGCGCTTTACCTTATCGGGGTTGTAATTAACAGGGGTGATAGTGTAGAGCCAACAAGGAACATTCGCATAATAGTGCAGGAGGTTCCTGTAGCGTGAATTTGTTTGGTAAAGGAAAACGCTTGCGTCACGCAAGTTTTTCTCATTACTTGTGGGAGAGCTAAGCCATTCCTCAACATTCTCGCGCGTGTATGTGGTGTATGTGCGAGATGTACGACGGGATGTCTTACCTGCGGGGTCGTGAATTGTTTGCTGTGCCATCGCCTTCGCGAACGCAAGAGCGAACTTCTGGCGCGCCTCCAAATCATCGGCAGGCGGAACTCTATCAACTTGAGTCTTTTGTGTTTGCGCCACTGGCTAATCCTCCTTTCTTATCGTTTTCGTTTGATTTGCGGCTGTCTAAACTGGAAAACAATGTCTTGGAAATCCTGCTTGGACTTCGATGTAGCATATTCCTTTTCCAGAATATTAGAAAGCCATATATTATAGCTGAGAGACGAGAATCGGTCTTTACGATAGCCCGACTTTTCTCTCACTCGAACATAGTTACCCTTAACCTCTGTCTCAAGGTTAATCAACTCATTTACCGCAAGGCTTGTGTTGATATAAGCTGCCTTCATACGCAACTTATCCTCAAGGCTAAGACGGGAGAATCCTGCGAGCTGACCAAAGTCTTCCTCGAAATCTTCTTCGTGGTTGAGTAATCTAATGTTATTTTGTCTGAATTCCTCACGGAGTGTAAGCGCGCACTGTGAGTTAATATCGTTATTCGCGAGCATAGCCCAAATCTTCTTGGGAGCATTTCTGACCTTGCATCGCTTGTTAATTTCCTCGTTGTTGTAACAACCGAGCGCGCAATAGGTAACGCCCGCCTCGGGGTCATACATATCCGCCATAAGCAAATCGACAATAGGAAGACCGAGTCCTCGCGCGTCGATTACAAGCCAGTCAACGTCATATTCTGCCGCTAAGCGGCGAATTGCCAACGCCTGTTCTTCAGTCCTAAGACCTTCAAAGTTCTGCGTATAAACGATATTTTTGACGCTACGCCCGCCGTTCTCATTCATCAGCATTTGGTTGATAAACACGGAGGTTGCGTCGTTATTACTTGTCTTACCGGTTGACTGCATCAAGGCAATATCCGCCGATAAAATGCGGGTTTCATTGTGCATTTTCTGGGGAATTCTGATGCGCTTATCAGAAATTAAGCCAGAAAGGCTGGGTGGGTAGAATGCGTATTTGAGTCTTCGAGCAGGCGATATCTCGTCGTAAGAATACAACGCGCCATCAGCGCCCGACCAGAACTCGGCGCACATCTCCATAATCCACAAGACTTCGTTGAAATCCGAGCTTGCCATATCCGCTTCAACCTGTCTACGGTCAAGCAATCTTTCCTTAATCGAAAGTTGATAAGGAAGCGCCGTAGCGAAGAACTGTTTGCCGGATATCATTGCGGCGGCGTAATCGCGGAATAGCGTAAAGCACCAATGGTTCTGATACCATCCAGAGGTTAGATAAACTTCTTGGTTCGGCTCCATTGGATAATCTTCGTATTCTTCCAAGTCCATAAATCCAGCGTGTCTTGCTGCCGTCATAGTCTTCTTGAGAATACCGTCGATAATCTCCTTCTTGAGAAGACGAGCCTCGTCGATAATAAGAAGATTGGAACGCAGACCACGGGAACTCTCACCAGCGGTTGCTACCGTGATGGTAGAACCGTTGCGGAACTTAACAATCGTGTCAGCCTGATTACGTTTGATTTCCTCAATTTCCAATGCGAACATCGGGTAGTTAGGCATAAACCACTTTTCAATCTTGCCCACAAGCTCGCCCGCCTGCTTACGCGTAGCGGATACAACAACGCATTGCGTGCCGGGGTAAAGAGTACACTTTGCACTCGCGAACAAGGCTGTAAGCCAAGTCTTAGAAATACCACGACATCCAAGGAAGAAGGAATGCTGACTATCAAACATTTCGCACAATACTATCTCTTGGAATCTCTTGAGCTTAATGACCCAATGGTCTTGCACAAAACGATGCGGATTAGCGCGGAAATACGATGCCCACACGCCAACGCCATCCATTATGGCGTCATATTTGGTTTCAGTTGTCGCCAACTTCCTCACCACCATCTTCGCCAGCGCTCTCGCCGTCAAAGATTGCAGCACCCATACCATCAGCGGATTGTGAGTCGTTATCTCTGGAGACGGTATGTCGCTCCATCTCGCGAACCGCTTCTTCGTAAAGGGTAGCATTTTCGCTCTTGACGTGAAGTGCTTTGCTCAAACCACCGCGGAACCAAGTGTTCATATACTTTCTTACTCCATCGACGTCACGCCATTCGGGCGCAGGTTCAGGAATAGGGCGTGTTCGCTCGTACTTTTCGAGCAGAGTGCCAAAACTCTGTGTGTCCGCGAGAATATTTTCCGCGGTCTGTCTGGGGAGAATATTTGCAGAATTCATCAGCTTTTGCAACGCTTCTTGTGCATCAGTAACTTTGCCGCCTGTCTGGCGTGCAATTCTAATGTCAAGCTGCGCCAAGGCAATATTTCTGTAAATCTCTTCTTGGCTCTTGGTGTTGCACACGTTTTTGGTAATCCAATCGGCATATTCCTCTTCGAGGAATTGATATTGGTCTGGAGTGAAACCCTTGCCCCAAGTCCTAATCATCTGTCGAGTTACCACGAACTCCTCACCGCCTTCATTCTCGTCGTCTTCGACTTGTTCAACGTCGGTGATTTGTTGGTTCATTTCATCCTCGTCGCGTAACGTATCCAAGAATGTCTCACCTTCAAGTGACACTTGGCGCGTACTCATTTTCGAGGGATATACAGCAATACGAGAGCTTGCGGCGTGTGCTTGCGCAAGCGTCATCGCAGAAGCAGTCTCGCTATAGTACCAGTCGAACATCGCGCATAGGTGTCGAAGCGCGTGTTCCTCGTTGCCAGAGTAGAATGAAGTCATTGACTCCATAAGAATCTCGCAACACGACCTACAAAACGGCAAATA
>JAFTOK010000044.1 GCA_017463815.1 Clostridia bacterium
AGCAGATTTTTAAGGTTCTGTGAGAATAGCTTTATAGCGCCTTCGCGTGCCACGTCGAAGAGGTCGGAGCGTATTTCGCGCTCAATAGACGGCGCGATAAGGCGGAAATAGCTATCGGAAACGGCAAAGAGCACTTTGCCGTATGCAGGGCTTTTTACGTTGGTTATAACCGCGCGAGCAAGATAATTAAGAATAATATCCGCAGAAATATCTACGCTTGCCTTGAGATATTCTTCCTTTTCGCCGCGGTTGATTGCCAGCACGCGGGGGGAGGGCACGGTTTTCAGCTTTTCCTTGTAATCGTAGTACATATCGTAATCGGTGCTCTCTTCCGTTGCCGCTTTCGAAGAAAGAAAGCCGTATTCGTATGTGAGCGCACGTATTTCCTTGCGGTAATCCGCATTGTCGGAAATATCCTCGGCGATGATGTCCAGCGCACCTGATATGGCGGATTTGGCGTCCTTCACGCCCTTTTCTTCGTTTATATATTGTTCTGCGGCTTCTTCGAGCGTGGGTTCGTATACGTCGTTCTGCGCCATTATAAGCTCTGCAAGCGGAGCCAGACCGCGTTCGCGGGCCTGCGAAGCGCGCGTTTTTCTTTTCTGCTTGAACGGGCGGTAAATATCTTCTACTTCGGCGAGGATTTCTGCGGCGTTAAGTGCAGAGTCGATTTCCTCCGTCATTTTGCCTTGCTCGGTAATAGCGGCGCGAACTTCTTCCTTGCGTTTTTCAAGGCCCCTGAGGTAATTCAGGCGTTCGCTGAGCGCGCGAAGCTGCTCGTCATCAAGTGAGCCCGTAACTTCCTACGGTAGCGGGCGATAAAGGGAATGGTGTTGCCTTCGTCCAAAAGACCGACGGCGGCTTGTATCTGCGTTTGTTTTATAGAAAGCTCTTCAGAGAGTTTTGCGATAATATCCATATTTTTATGTTTCTCCTGATAAATTTGGTTTGAAAAAATTTACATTATATTTTACCATAAGCGCGCAAAAAAGTAAATATTTTACAAGGTAGAAAAAATACCTATATATTTGGGCAATACGCAAAAATGCGTAACTTTCTGTTGCAATTTTAAAAAAATATTGCAAAATTTCGCAAGCTGTGATAATATGGTATAAACAATTATCTAAAAGAAGGCATTATTTTTTATGAAAAACTACTGGCAACAAAGCGAAAAAAACGTTTACGTGGCGGCGCACAGGGGTGCTTCCGAGCTTTACCCCGAAAACACTATGGCGGCTTTCCGCGCGGCGCTCGAAATGGGTGTTGACCAAATCGAAACCGATGTAAGAGTCACCGCCGACGGCGAGCTTGTGCTTATACACGACGAGGCGGTAGACCGCACGACAGACGGCACGGGCAAGGTTTGCGAGTTTACGCTTTCGGAGCTGAAAAAACTCGACGCGGGCGCGAAAAAAGGCGCAAAATTTGCGGGTGAGCGCATACCCACCCTGCGCGAGCTTATGGAGCTTGTGAAAGACCATTCGACGCTTACGCTCGATATAGAGCTTAAAGAATACCCCACGGATGGCAGGGAGGCGCTTGCTTACGACGTGTGCGACCGAACGCTTAAAATGCTCGACGAATACGGCTTTTCGGGCCGCATAGTTGTGAATTCCTTCAGCGGAAAACTTAACGACTACGTGCGCGAAAAATACGGCGATAAATACCGTCAGCACGTATTCTACCCTCAGGAACTTCTGGGTGAGTGCGCGCTCGACCCGTATTCCTACGCATACTGCGCGTGCCTTTTTACCAACAATCCCGAAGCGTACGACTATCTGCGCTCACGCGGTGTACAGCCTTGGGGCGGCGCGGGAATAAAAGACGCGGAAACGCTTGAAAAAGCGCTCGCAAACGGTGTAACGCTTATTACCTGCAACAACCCCGATACAATACTTTCACTTTTGCGAGAAAGAAATTTGCATAAATAAAGGAAGAAACGAAAATGATAATAACATACGAACACGGCGACGGTCTTTACGTAAACCTTACCAACCGTTGCTCCAACGCTTGCGATTTTTGCGTGCGCTCCTACGGCAACACGCTCTACGGCAACCTTTGGCTCGACCGCGAGCCCACTGTGGAAGAAATAAAAGAAAGCATTTTTTCGCGCGACCTTTCCGCTTATTCGGAAATTGTTTTCTGCGGCTACGGCGAGCCTACGGAACGCCTCGGCGATATTCGCGAAATCTGCGCGGAAATCCGCAAAATCTCCGATATTACAATCCGCATCAACACAAACGGTCACAGCGACCTTATAAACGGCAGAGATACCGCTGCGGATTTTGCGGGGCTTTTCGATATAGTTTCCATAAGCCTCAATACATCAGACCCTGCGGTTTATAAAGAGATGTGCCGCCCGAAATTCGGCGGGCGCGCGCATATGGCCATAATAGATTTTGCTTTGAATGTGAAAAATTACGTTCCGCGCGTTATTCTTTCCGTTGTGGATACTACAATTACGCCCGAGGATATAGAGATGTGCCGCGGGCTTGCCGAGGACATCGGCGTGGAATTCCGCCTGCGCGAATTTATCTGAGCGGGGGTAAATATGCAATCTAAATGTGAATCCTGCGAATATTACGATTACGACGAGTACACGGAAAGCTATGGCTGCACTATGTCGCTCGACGAAGACGAATACGCGCGCTTTATCCAGGGAAGAACTGCGGAATGCCCGTATTTTAAATTTTACGACGAATACAAAAGCGTTCAGAAACAAAATTGAAAGAAACCCCGAGAAATCGGGGTTGTTTTGTAAAATAAATATAAACAAAACCGTATTTGCTTGACACGGACGAGTTATGTTTGTTATAATATAAGTAACAATTTTTTTGAAAAGAGAAAAAATGATGAAAAAAATAATATCTTTGCTTGTTGTGTTCGTTCTGTCTGCGGCTATGCTCGTTTCCTGCGGAAACGGTGCTTCTGTGCCGTATTATATTCTGGCTATGGACAATTACACCATAAACGTTTTCGACGTTTACGAAGGTGTAAAAGAAACCGTTACCTACTATAAGGGCGGAGAGGTCGATTTTGAGTATTCCGTCTATATGGACAAGGGCTCGGCAGAATCTAAAGATACGTATTATTACAATATCTGCGAAAGCTACGAAGGCTATACTTTCTATGGCTACGAACAGGAGCTTTACGTTGTGACGGGCGGTAAAACGTACGCGATTATTCAGGCGGACGGCAGCGACTACCTTGAATACGTGGAATCCTACGGCGAGCGCGCACACCTTCTCGACGCGGGCGAAAAATACCAGAAATATTCCAAAAATCTTGAAGCGGGCAGGGAAGTTTCCTACTATGCAAAAGTAACTCCCCTTATGGCGGCGGAGCTGTACCAATTCGGCATTACGGAAACGGATAAAATTGTTTCCACGTACGTTCTTATGGAAGACACGGATTTTTACCTCAGCGTGGAATACAGCGTGGAACACTCCGACGGAACTAAAGAAAAAATAGCCGAGCGTAAATTTGAATACTTTGAAAGTATGGAAGAAAATGCGGCGCTTTTTGCATCGCTTCCTACACTTGACGAAACAGTTCAGGTTACAATCGTTTACGAGGGCGGCGCAGAGGTTGATTTTAACGTGCCGAAGGACATATACATCGGTATAGACGACGGGGAAGAAAACCTTATGTATTATACAGATGAATCGTTTGAAAACAAGTTTGATTTTGAGAATGCCAAGGCTTCCGAAAATGTGAAAATTTACGCAAAAAAATAAAAAAACTTTTAAAAAAGGTATTGACAAAAGGAAAGTAATATGATATACTTGTTACCGTCGCGAGGGCGAAGCACCTCAGCGGTAACAATAAGCTGGTGTGGCTCAATGGCA
>JAFTOK010000045.1 GCA_017463815.1 Clostridia bacterium
CTCGTCTTTGAAAATACGCATGAGGCAATCATTGACCGAAAGACCTTTGAGGTGGTGCAAGTGCATTTCGCGGGAAGGAAACGCCCCGACAAGCAAGGCGAGATGGACAAATACGCAGGTTATCTTTTCTGCGGTGAATGCGGAAAGCGATTATATCTCCATAGATCAAAGTCGTTTGACGAATCCAAGAATAACTTTATGTGTGGTGGATATCAAAGCCGAACTACCGATTGTACCTCGCATTATATCCGTGAAAGCGTACTTGATGAAATCGTACTACGGAATCTTCGTCAGGTCACCGAATTCGCAAGAGAACGCACCGAGGAATTTTACGAAATGGCAACCGCCAACGGCGAAGCTGAAGCAGAGAGATTTTACAAGGCAGCAGAAAGAGAAAAACAACAGCTTGAAAAGCGTATCAAGGAGCTTGACAATATCATCCGATGCTTATACGAGGATAGAGTCTGCGGAAGAATCACTCCCGAACGCTACGATACAATGGCAAGCGGATACGAGCAAGAACAAACCACGCTAAAAGAAAAGCTGATAGCCGTGAATGACGGTATCAGCCAAATGGATATGCGAGATAGTTGCATTAGGGAATTTATTGCAAAGGCAAAGCAGTATATTGAAATGCCGAAACTCACGCCCGAACTACTACGAGTATTTATCCGAAAGATAGAAGTCTTTGAGAAAATGGAAAAATACTCAAGGAAAGTCGGCAATCTCATCAATATTCACTATGCATTCCAACTTCCCGAACAAGATGGAATGCCCGCGCTTGATGTGCTATCACCAAAAGAAATGCGAGAAACTGCCTAAAAAGCAGTACACGGAAGGCAAAAAACCTTCCGTGTACATACCGCCCCAAATTCTCCGTTAAGAACACAACGGAAAATCGGAGGTTTTCTTTGTGTTTTTTGAATTAACCGTTTAGATTAAAGAATCTGTAGATCACTTATGTAAGAGAAACTTCTGCGTAACCTGTGAGGTATGTGCAAACAGTATCGTTGAAGTTCTTGTACCAGTATTCGGGAATAGCGTCAAAGCCAAGGCAAGCGCCTGCGATAGAACCAACTGTAGCGCCTGTGCAGTCGTTGTCAAGACCGATGGCAATGCATTCGCTTATGCACTTCTGGAAGTCGTTGCCGCCGAGCATAAAGGAGAATACAATCGCGCACATATTGTTGATTGTGTGAACAGGGCTCATTCTCTTGAATTTTTCATCGAGGAGCTCGCGTGCACGGAGGTAGTTTGTAACTTGGGATTCAACGGAGAATGCCCATTCGAGCGCCTGATAGAGCTCGGATTCTTTCGGAATCTGTTTCATAGCAACTTTGATAGCGTCGAGAGGAGTTTCTGCCGTGAACGCTGCCGCAACAGCCGCTGCGCAGAACATTTCGCCGTAGATACCGTTCTTTCTGTGTGTAAGGTAAGCGTCGTTGTAGGAAAGTTTTGCAGCAGCAACGGGGTTGCCTGCTTCAACGTAACCGAAAGCGTCTGCACGGATAGCCGCACCGATGAGCTCTACGTAGTTGTTGAAGTTAGCCGCACATTCGGGTCTTGTGCCAGCACGCATCTGCTGGAGCGCTTCGTCTTCTGCTGTGCAAGCGATGGGGAGAATATCGAGCCAGAGCTTGCCCATATCGTCTACAGTATAGTTCTTGCCGTATTTTTCAAGGCAGAGAAGGTTCAAAATAACGTATGTGATATCGTCGTCTACGGGAACTTTATTGATGTTCTCTTCGAGATATTCTGTTCTTTTATTTGTCTGGTAGTGAATCTTTTCGGGCTGGTCTGTGCCTTTCCAGTATGTCTGGGGCGGGAATTCCATACCGCTTTCGAGGGCAACAGCCTGCATTCTTGCAACGGAATACATTTCTACGGGAATACCGAGAACGCAACCTGCGAAACGACCGATGAGCGCGCCTTTCATACGGTTGTAGAGGTCTTCTACCTTCTGGGGGGCAACGTCTGCGCCTTCGGGGCGAAGGGCAAGTATTTCTTCCAACTTATCGGGCTGGAGAGCGTCGTGGTTGATGTACATAATTCATAATCCTCCGATTTAAATATTTCGTTTGCGTACAAAAGCAAACTTCTTATGGTACATTATACCATACTCTTTTGCGTTATGCAATAATTTTTGAAAAATTTGCACGTATTTTTTGTAAGTTTTGCACGCTGATGTTGACTTTGCGGCTGAAAAATGGTATTCTTTAGGCAACATCAAAAATTACGAGAGGTGCTTTATGGCTATCTTTTTTAACGAAGAAACAAAGATGTTCTACCTTGAGGGCAAGAACATTTCATACATTTTCGGCATAAACTTCACAGGTTTTCCCGAACATTACTATTTCGGCACGCGCATAGGTCGCGACGAGCTCGCGTATACCTACGAAGCCAACATAGGCGATTCTGCGGAATCGGCTATACCGGGGCAGGTGCACGCCGGCGGTAAATCCTACAACGTATACCGCAGCGAATTTTCTATGTACGGCAACGGCGAGTTCCGCGATTGCTCTTTCCAGATGCTTTTTGCAAACGGCAGCAGGCTCAATGAATTTCTCTACGAAACGCACGAAATTCTGCAAGAAAAGCCCGCTATACCCGGTATGCCGTCTATGCGCGGCGGGCAAACGCTCGTGCTCACGCTGAAAGACAAAAATTCCGAAATGCGCGTTCGCCTTTTCTACACCGTATATGACGATGCAGACGTTGTCTGCCGCCATATGGAGGTTGAAAACGGCACGAGTGAAGCTGTAAAGCTTCTGCGTGCATACAGTTTTGCGCTCGACGTTTACGGTGCAGAACACGACTTGCTCACGCTCGAAAACGCTTGGGCAAGGGAAGAGCGCCCCGAACGCACGCCGCTTGCACACGGTACGTTCTGCATAGACGAAAAATCTGCCTCCTCCACGCGCCGCCACGCGCCTGCTTTTGCTTTGCTTGATAAAGACACGACAGAGCACAGCGGAAATGCTCTTGGTGTAAGCCTGATATACTCTTCTTCCTTCGCGCTCAAAGCGCAGGTAAGCACGAAGGGCTACACGCGCCTTACGGGCGGTATAAACGATTTCGATTTTGCGTGGGTGCTCGGCGCGGGCGAAACCTTTGCCACGCCCGAGGTCGTGCTCGCATACTCCGACGAGGGTATAGGCGGTATGTCACGCGCGTACCACGACGCATACAGAAAATACCTTGTAAACCCGCGTTTTGCAAGCGCTCCTCGCCCCGTTGTTATAAACAGCTGGGAGGCGGTGTATTTCGGCTGCACGCCCGATAGACTTTTGCCCATTATAGACGCCGTTCGCGGAACGGGCATAGACACGTTCGTGCTCGACGACGGCTGGTTCGGCGCTCGCAGAAACGACCGTGCGGGCCTTGGCGACTGGGTGGTGAGCCCCGAGGTTTTCCCCGAAGGTCTTAAACCCGTTATAGACTACGTTCACGAAGCGGGTATGAAATTCGGCATCTGGTTTGAGCCCGAAATGGTCAACCCCGACAGCGACCTCTACCGCGCTCACCCCGATTGGGCAATTGCTGTGCCCGGTGCAGAGCCTTGTGTTTCCCGCCGCCAGCTTGTGCTTGATATAACGCGTGCCGACGTGCGCGATTACATTGTTGAATCAGTTTCCAAAATCCTGCGCGAAAACGAAATAGACTACGTTAAGTGGGATTTCAACCGCGCGCTCACGGAAAACTTCTCCTGTGCGCTCCCTGCGGAAAAACAGCAGGAAATGCACCACCGATATGCGCTCGGTCTTTATGACCTGTGCGAACGCCTTATCGGCGGGTTCCCGCACATCTTCTTCGAGGGCTGCGCGGGCGGCGGCGGACGTTTCGACCCCGCAATACTTTACTACTTCCCGCAGATTTGGGCAAGCGACGATACAGACGCGTATATGCGTACGCAAATTCAGCACGGCACGTCGATTTTCTTCCCGCTTTCGGCAATCTCTTGCCACACGTCCATCTGCCCCAACCACCAGACGAACAGAACCATACCCTTTAAAACACGTGCAGACATCGCTCACCTCGGCGCGACGGGCTATGAGCTCGACACAACGAAAATCACGCCCGAGGAAATAGAGGAAGTTAAAACACAGGTGGCGGATTATCACGAAATGGAAGCGCTTGTGCTTGATGGCGACCTCTACCGCCTCGAAAACACGTTTGATTCCAACTATTTTGCTATGCAGCTCGTTTCCAAGGATAAAAAACGCGCCCACATAACGGCTATGCGCGCGCTCTGCCGCCCGAACGACGAGCACAAGCGTATTTTCCCGCGCGGTCTTGATAAAAACGCGGTTTATGAGGTTGTAAACGAAGAATACGGCCTCCGCCTCCGCCTTACGGGTGCTGCGATTATGCGCGTGGGGCTTGTCCTCCCGCTCAGAACCGCGGACAACAAAATGCCCGGCGATTTCAAGACGTTTGTGTTTAAGCTCACTAAAGTGAAGGGATAACGGTCACTTTCTTAAAAGAAAGCTCCGTGGAGAACTTTATAAAGCAAAACCCCGAGAATTTCTCGGGGTTTTGTTGATTTTAGCCATTCTTTCTAATGTCTTCACAACTCTGTTCTATTGTGAAAGTTTTTCCTGTGGTCGGGCAAGTAATTGTTCCGTTGTTATTAACACAACCCTCACCTTTGTGACAATAGGGACACCATATCCATTCTGTTGCCATAAAAAAATCCTCCTTTCTAAAAATCACTTTTTACTTTATACATTGGATATTAAAATTTTGAAGGCGGCGGAACATATCCACCATACACCTC